>VFKP01000151.1 GCA_009885495.1 Gammaproteobacteria bacterium
ATTCAAAAAACATGGAACCTTACACTAGCAAAATAGAGTTCATATTTTGGATCTATAAAAAACAGTGTTATCACCTCTTAAAAAGCTTATATTTTAACACCCTCTCCCCCAACCCCTCTCCCGGAGTACCGGGCGAGGGGAGCTGATCATCCCTGCTCCATGAGTTCTTTGGCTACCCCTCCAATGCTGCCGGCGCCCTGTGTGAGCAATACATCTTCATTTTGCAAAACATCGATTAAGATCTGCGGCAATTGACTGGCTTCGCCCACTAAAATAGGCTCGACACGGCCCCGTTCTCGAATGGCGCGACATAAGGCCCGACTATCGGCCCCAGAAATAGGTTCTTCCCCTGCAGGATAAACATCCAGCAATAGCAATACATCCACGGTAGATAACACTTCAGAAAAATCATCGAATAAATCGCGGGTACGAGTGTAACGATGGGGCTGGTAGGCCAACACTAAACGGCGATCGGGCCAAGCTGCGCGTGCGGCTTTTAAAGTAGCTCTCACTTCACGCGGATGATGTCCATAATCATCGACCACCAATACTTTAACATCCTGCCTAGGCTGATATTCGCCATGGATTTGAAAACGTCGTCCTATTCCTTGAAATTCAGACAAAGCACAAGCCACATTTTCATCAGTAATGCCTAAGATCTCCGCCAGAGCAATGGTTGATAAAGCATTTAAAACATTGTGTTCTCCGGCTAAGTTTAAACGCAATGACCATAGTTTTTCCTGCCCTTTACGTTTAACTTTAAATTCAGTTTGCACGCCCTGTTGCACAATATCTAAAGCGCGAATATCGGCGTCTTCAGAAGTTCCATAGCTGATAACCCGACGCGAGATCTGTGGCAATAATTCACGGATCACAGGATCATCGATGCAGAGAATCACCACTCCATAGAAAGGCAAATGATGTATAAATTGTAAAAAACTTTGTTCTAAACGATTAAAATCACCTTGATAAGTTTCCATATGATCGGCATCAATATTGGTGATGATGGCGACAATAGGCGTTAATAATAAGAATGAAGCATCTGATTCATCGGCTTCCACCACAAAGAAGCGCCCTTGACCCAAGCGCGCATTGCTGCCGGCACTGTTTAACAAGCCACCGATCACAAAAGTGGGATCTAAGCCGGCTTCGGCTAAAACACTGGCGGCTAAACTGGTGGTGGTGGTTTTGCCATGCGTTCCAGCGATGGCAATGCCATGGTGAAAGCGCATCAATTCTGCCAACATTTGTGCGCGCATGACAATCGGGATTTTATGATCGCGAGCATACACTAATTCTTCATTGTCTTCACTGACGGCCGTCGAACGCACCACCACTTCCGCATCGGCCACTTGTTCTGCCTTATGCCCTTGATAAATAGTCACCCCCATCGCTTGCAAGCGCCGCGTCATATTATTCTGTGTGCGATCAGAACCCGACACTTTAAACCCTTGATTGTGTAAAACTTCTGCGATGCCGCCCATGCCCGCGCCACCAATGCCAATCAAATGAATACGTCGAATACTCAATTGCATTCCTGCATGTTGCGCCACCACTAAATTAAGATGGGGTAAAGCTTCATTTTTTTCCACGAAAGACTCCTAAACATTGAGAAACAATCTGCTGTGTGGCTTGTCGATGACCTAAGGCATAGGCAGCAACAGACATGTCAAATAAGAGGGCGCGTTCTAAAAAATGTGCTTTTAAAACAGCTTCTAATTGTGATAATTGATCTTGCGGCAAAAGATAAGCGGCTTTAGCTTTCGCCAAATATTCTGCATTTTTGGTTTGATGATCGTCTACGGCATGTGGATAAGGGATCAAGACACTGGCCAAACCCACTGCAGCCAATTCAGACACCGTAGCCGCACCTGCGCGTGCAATCACTGCGTCCGCCCAGGCATACGCTTCTTCGACTTTATCAATAAAAGCTAAAACTCGCAGACATTCGCTACTGATATCCCCATAGGCGGCTTTCACGGCTTCTAATTGCGCGACACCCGTTTGATGATAGACTTCAATTTCTCCAGACTTTAATAGGGGCGACAAAATCTGTGGCAAACTCTCATTGAACGCTTTAGCGCCTTGGCTGCCTCCCATCACAAGAATTTTCACTGCTCCCTGACGTTTGGCCAAGCGAATTTCTGGCGCTGGGATACCCAAAATGGCTTTACGCAAGGGATTTCCCGTGATCTGTATCTTAGGATGATCGATAAACGCTGTAGGAAATGCCGCAAAAACACATCGCGCCATTTTAGCTAGAATACGATTGGTGTAACCGGCCACAGCATTTTGCTCTTGCACACATAAGGGAACACGCAATAAAAAACTGGCTAAACCGCCAGGACCACTGACATAGCCCCCAAAACCGATCACCAGATCAGGTTTATACTGTTGCACCTTCTGTAAGGCTTGGATCAAAGCTTGCAATAATTGCCAAGGAGCGGCCAAACGTCGCGCCCAACCTTTGCCACGCAAGCCTTTTACCGTGATTTCTAAAAAAGAAAATCCTGCTTTCTGAGCAATATCCGCTTCCATACTCGCGGCATTGCCGAGCCAAGCGATCTCAATCTGATGTTGCTGTAAAGCCTGTGCTACGGCCAAGGCTGGAAAAATATGCCCGCCCGTGCCACCGGCCATGATTAAGACTTTGTGAAGGGTTTTCATTAATGCCGGCCCATATAACTGATCCGCATTTCATGATCAACGCGCAGAATTAAACCCATTAAAATGAAATTGATCAATAGACTGCTGCCGCCATAACTCATCAAAGGTAAGGTTAATCCTTTGGTGGGCAATAAGCCCACATTCACACCAATGTTAATCAACACCTGACAAAATAACCATAGCCCCAGGCCATAGGCTAGAAAAGAGCCGAAATACAAGCGTTCTAAATAAGCCCGACGACCAATGACAAATACTCGCCAGAAAAATACGGCATATAGAACGAGTACGGTGACCATACCCACTAAGCCTAATTCTTCGGCCAACACGGCAAATAAAAAATCGGTGTGTGCTTCAGGCAGATAAAATAATTTTTGAATGCTTTCCCCTAAACCCACGCCCATAATGCCGCCACGGCCAAAGGCAATTAAAGATTGCGTCAATTGATAACCGCTGCCGAATTGATCGGCCCAGGGATTTAAGAAGCTGGTTAAGCGCAATAAGCGATAAGGCGCCACTTCAACCAAACCAACCAAGGCCAAGACCGCCAACCCTATGAGAAAAATAAAATATCGCAGACGCACTCCGGCTAAAAACAATAAACCTAAGGTGGTGGCCACTAACACGGCCATGGACCCGAAATCAGGTTCTAAAAGCAATAACACACTGATCGCCGCTAAAATAATTAAAGGCCGAATAAAAGAAGCTCGATCCTCGCTTAAATTTTCTCGAAAGCGATGCAAATAACTGCCCAGATAAATGATAAATAAGAGTTTAGCCAATTCAGAGACTTGAAAATTTAAAGGCCCAAAATGCAACCAACGCCGACTGCCATTCACCGCTCGACCAATGCCCGGCACTAAAACCAAAGCCAATAAAGCAAAGGCCAGCACTAAAAAAAGGCGGCTGTGTTTTTCAAAAAACGATAGCGGAATACGCATCACGAAGGCAGAAGCCACTAAACCCAGGGCTAAACTGAACAACTGTCTATTCAAATAATGAAATGAACTGCCATAGGTTTCTGAAGAAATGATCATCGAAGCGGAAGCCACCATCACTAAGCCAGCAATGAGAATTAAAATAGCCACAATCACAAAACCACGATCGTACAAGGCAATACGCCGTGATTTATATTCTTTAGCCCAAGTTGCAGTGCTCATGCCTTTATCCTAATTCAAGTTCTAAAATCACGGGGGTATGGTCTGAAGGCCGTTCCAAGCCACGCGGCAATTTATCTATAAAACAAGTCCGCGCTTTTTCCATGACTGCCGCACTTACCAAAATATGATCGATGCGCAAACCCAGATCGCGTTTAAAGGCATTCATCCGATAATCCCACCAACTGTAAGCCTTCAGATCGCCTGATAAACTTCTAAAGGCATCGCTAAAACCCAAGTCCAGCAAGCGTTTAAAATAAGCCCGCTCCGGCTCACTCACCAAGACTTGGCCTTGCCAAGCTTTGGGATCGTGCACATCCGCATCGCTGGGAGCAATATTATAATCTCCCAGAATCACGGTCTGTGGATAAGCTTCTAAAATACTTTCTGCATAGCCCATGAACTGCTCTAGCCATTCTAGTTTATACGTGTATTTATCCGAATCCAAGCTTGCACCATTGGGAATATAGACACAGACCACACGAATACCCGCCACCGTCACCGCTAATACTCTTTTCTGTGTATCAGCATAACCCGGCATATCTGGACTGATCGCTTCCAAAGGGTGTCGGCTTAAAATCGCGACCCCATTATAAGTGGCCTGCCCTGAGACTGCGGCCTCATAACCCAAAGCACGAAAAGCCTCATAGGGAAAAGCCTCGCTCGGCGCTTTTAATTCTTGTAAAGCCAAGACATCGGGTTGATGTTCTTCTAACCAAGCCAATACCTGATCCTGGCGTACGCGAATAGAATTAACGTTCCAAGTGGCCAATGCAAATGCCATAGTCTTGATTACCTTGTTCCCGCAGGCCCGTTGACCGTGTGCATGCGTAAATACAAGGTCAGCGGCGCACTGCTCATGGCCACATTACCGCCCTGATCGATAATTTTAGCCATTACACTATGCTGTCCAGGCAGAATACCCGTTAAATTAAAAGAAGTGACTGTTTGCGAAGCATCCGCCATTTGTCCATCGAGAAAAATTTGTAAAGTATCGCCTTGATGCAAACTAGGCTCAACGGCAACATTGACGGTCACCGCACCATTATTATCCCAAATGCTCGCTCCAGCGTCTCCTGAAGGTGTCTGGCCCGCTGGAACAGGATCCAAAGGAGGAGAAACAATTTCCAAACGCGTATACCCGGTGTTTACTGCCGCTGTTGTGCCTGGCGCTGCGGGAGCAGTCGCTGTAACCGCAGGAGCTGAATAAGATTGTATAGGAGGCACCTCGACTTTTTCTGCATTGGGCGAGGCCTGATCTGAAAAACTGGCATTGCCAGAAGGATCAACGGTTTTATAAACATCCGCCCAAACTAAGCCGCTGAAGATCAGCATCAACAATATTAAAATCCCTTTTTTCATCACGATTGTACTCCTTTTAAAGATTCATATTTTTTTTGTAATTCTGCCTGGTTTTCAGGATGCGCTTCATCTTTGATAATACAGGCCACGGGACAGACTTCCACGCATTGAGGCGTTTCAAAATGCCCTACGCATTCGGTGCATTTTGAAGGAGTAATTTCATAGAACCATTCCCCCTGAAAAATCGCATCATTGGGGCATTCGGGCTCACAGACATCACAATTGATGCACTCATCGGTGATCAATAAAGCCATCTTAAAGTTTCTCCTGCAAAGCCTGTGCCACTTGGGGCGTGACAAAAGCCTGGAGATCTCCCCCGGCTTGAGCAATTTCTTTGACCCAACTGGAACGCACAAAGGCATATTGCGGCTGAGCCGATAAAAAAACGGCTTCTAAATCAGGCCATAATTCACGGTTCATATGCATCATCTGTGTTTCATATTCTAAATCTGCCGCACCGCGCACACCGCGCAAAATTCTAGGAATAGCGCGAGCCTTAGCAAAATCCACCAATAAGCCCGAAAAAGAGCTGATTTCAAGCTTTGAGTCTTCACCCAATTCAGCCCGCAATAGGCTTAACCGCTCGTCTACCGTAAATAAAGCCTTTTTAGCCCCCGTTCCGGCATGTACAGCCACCAACACAGAGCCAAATAAGGCTAAGCCACGAGAAATCAAATCCAAATGCCCGCGCGTGGGCGGATCAAAAGTCCCCGGAAATATCACCTGCATTATTCACCCCATACCCACTTTAAAAATAATGAGGCAATTATACCTGTTATTGGATATAAACGCACTCTAGGATTCAAATGGGAAAGAAGCGAAAACTCCCCTCGCCCGGTGCTCCGCAGTACTGCCCGAGGAAAGCTTATAAGCTCCCCTCCCCCAGTATTCTGGGGGAGGGGTTGGGGGAAAGAGCTAGATCACGAAAGATCAAAAATTGAACAATGTCTTGCTTTATCTTTACTTTAGTGTTAGGATTGCACAGTTTTATCTCCAACTATAAATTAAAAGTGAGGGTTATTATGGCAGCGAATGATGAACAAGTGAAAGAATGGCAAAAAGTTTATACAGCAGCGATACAAGTATTTGCAACATGTCTGTCGCAATCTGAAAGCTCAACAATAAATTCACCGGCACTCCAATCTTCTTCTCAAGAAGAGCAAAAAGATTATCTCGCAAAAAATCTCGCCGATGCATTGGTCACTTTAGCACAATACAGCAAACAAGAAGCCGCACGAAACTCTGTCTATTCACTCTTGCAGACGTATACTCAGGCGCTACAATTTATTTTGAACACAAACGTTATTACCGCCAACGATCGATTGGCCCTAGATGTTTATTTTCTAACACAACTCTTCAGTAAGAGGCTAAATGCAGAAACATTCAATGCCTTGCGCGCATTATTCTTGAGCTTTGATCTGATACATGGCCCGGGATCAATGAACTCCGATACACGCCTTTATTGGTTACCTGGCTTTTTCTTTCAAACATTTTACTACGGGAAAAGCAGAGAAATTTTAACCGCCGAATTGAAAGAGGTGTATCAGCTTGCATTATCTTGGATGGAAAAAAGGGTAGATCAGCAAAAAATGAGGCATATTGTTTCATTTGTAACTGGCCTTTATAAACTGAGTCTTGACGAAGTCGCTCCTTTAGTTAAAACACCCGCTAAGAACGAAGTTTCAGAATTAGACCTTATTTCCGATGCAGACTCAAAAACGATCGTGAAAGCGTCCGTAGCAGTAAAACCCGAGAGACTGGATTTTCAAGATGAAATCACTCTTTTACTGAATTTTCAGAAGGATGTGTTCTCTCATTTTAATGAGATAAACAATCTGTCAAAAGCAACATCTCTAGAAAAAAAAGAAGCTTTAAGTACTCTTTTAATCGCTGAGCTTAGTCACCTGCAAGTATTTTTAGAATTTTACTCTTCTATTGCAAAAGAGCAAGATAGTTTAGTGCAAGAACAAAAACTAAGTCATTTAATTTTAGAAAAATATTGCGGGATTTCAGCGAGAATCCGTTCGGAATTAGCTGAAGCTTCTGTAGAAGAGTTTCCCATTGAACTTCATGATGCTTTGCTGCAAAAATTAGAATCTATGCCAAAATCTGTTGATTTTTGCATAGCACAGATCCTAAATTTTGTAGCATTTGCTAAATCGTCTGCGGGTTCCTCCCCCGCAGATTTGCCTCGAGAAACAAAAGATCTAGACCTGCTTCTATCGAACAGCCCAGAGGATATTTGGCTAAAAAATTGCGCACGCGCAGACAAGACTTTTAAAGAAAATAGGGCTCCCGCACCCGCAAAAGAAAAGCCGGAAGAAACAGCCGAAAACCCCAAATGGATTTTACCTTTCTTTTCTAAAGAAGCACCCAAACCGGCTGCAACCCCTACTAAAAAACAAACCGACTCAGACCCAAAGGCTATTGCGCAGAAAAGAAAACTGACACAAGATTTGCTCGATGCCCTAATCCCATCGCTCGACTATATTCTACAAACTCCAGCGGCTCGTCAGCAAGCTTATCAGCTGTATCTGGCGTATAATCACAGTTTAGCTTCGGCCTGCGGTCAAACTCATATTTTAAACAAGAAAAATAGAGAAAAGGCTTCTCAATATCTCTTGGAAAAAGTTCAATCACATGAAATGACTTTTGAGAATTTTAAACAATTCTCTGCACTGATTTTTTATTGTGATATTTTAAGCGCTGAAGAAGGAGCTTTATTGCGAGGCGACTCTTATTGGTCAAAAGTGTTACTCTCTGGCAAGTTCTCAAATGATCTCAGCTATCAAGCGCGAATTGCTGATACTATTGCTGTAGTTGGCTTAGTTCTTTCAAATCCAGAGGATATCGCACGATTTAAAAAAGCTTTATGTGCAAGCGATCCTCAAGAAAAGAAATTAGAAGCAAATTTAGAACGTTTATTTTATTCTCTTTTGTTTCCAGAATCTTATTTCTGCCTCACTGCCGTAGACGCCACAGAAAAGACAGAAGCTGTAAAAGATTTAATCCGGGAAATATTGCCGTTCTTGCAAGGCAGTAACCCAGAAAACCAGGCAGGCCCTTCTTCATTTGATCCTCATCACTGATATTGAGGAACCCATAAAGCCTGTTTTTATTGAAAGCCCGGGGGTCTTGTGTTATTATTATCAAACAATGGCCCTAAGGCCATTGAAGTGTATGAGCAGCCGCGGATTTAGAGCTCAGGGTCTATATCGTATAGCTGTCATTGAGACTCAATAATAAATCGGAGGTAATTATGGCGGCTCATCCTAATACTTTGCTCGAAAAATTTAATACAATCTCAGAATATCTTTTTCAAGAGATTCAAGATCGCCCAATACCATTAGACCGGAAAAAAGGACTCTTAGCCCGGATGTTATTGCGCCAATTTGGGCAATTACAATCGCTACAAGTAGATAATCCCTATGAACAAGGTCCTGCAGAACAGCTCTTCACACAATATCGCGCATGCTTAGCCAAAATTTGTGATAAAGAAATCCACTTGCAGCTCAGCCAAAAAGATTTTACTGAATTAAGCCAGGAATTGTGTAAGCTCTATGACTCTGATGAGACATCGAGTCTCCTTTTTATGCAGGCTATCCTGCGTTTTGATACTTCTATCTCTCAGGGTGGTTGGCTAAGAACGGATAATTTCGCTTCAAAATATTTATTCCAAACCCTGTTGCACTTAGTCAACACAAGCCATGGTTATACTTTTGGAAATTTTTTCAAGGAAACCGTACAAGCCGCTTTTGCACCTCAATATTACGCTCAAAGTGTCAAGACATTGAAGAGCTTCTTGCTGAGCAATCATCATCTTGGCGGCTCAGAAAAGGTCACAGAAGAACAAGCTTTCGCTAAAGGTCTACAGACCAGTATTCAGACATTATTATTACCGGCCATCGATTCAAATTCCCTTATTGCCTCTCTTACTGAAAAAGAAAAAGGCAATCCTATAGTCATTAAGGCCAGAATAGAAGAAGCTTCTTTGAAAAATATGGACGAATTTAATACCAGTGAATCCGAAATTAAGACACTGGCTGCAGAAATGGCAAGCACTCTTTTTGCAGAATCTGCTAGCCTGGAGAATGGCGAAGGCTCTTCTTCAAACGCTGAAGAAATTCAAGTCCCTCTTCAAAAATTTTCTATACAAGAATTAGCATCCCATTTCGATCGACTTTTGAAAATATTGGAGACTTTGAATGAGTTAAAAGAAGAAAAAGGAAAGGAAAAGAAAAAGGTCTCTTTTTTCTCAGAGAACAACTCCCAAGAAGAGGTTTCTCCAAGAATTAATTTTCTGAGAGTAATGTTGAAAGCCGAATTAAATTGCTTATTCAATAAGGTTCAACCTGATTTTAATGAACTTCTTGAAGATTTTATTCAGCGTTATAATGAGCGCGATCGAAATCAAATTAGAGCAGAAGTTCGTTCTGGGAACCCGCTCCTCGCGCTTCAAAGTTACTCAAAGTGAAGATGCGAGATCCATCATTGTGAACACAGTCAAGCAATTGCACAGCCCGCGATCCTGCATTAAATTCTCTGCCACGCTAACGCTCGTAATGACGGAGACGTTTTTTTCATGATCTCACTTTAAGCTCATTTCATATTCGAAAATGCTGTATTCCTACCTTGTGCTAGCTTGTCTGGGTATTTGCATCATCTTGATCACTCAATTGCAGGATCAACAAGGTCATCTCTTAACCAAGAGTAAAACATATTGATCAAGGTGGGTCAATGTGTTTCCTCATGGATTCTCC
>VFKP01000067.1 GCA_009885495.1 Gammaproteobacteria bacterium
AAGTTAAAATGTCCGCTTTTGCTAGAAGCATTCAAATCAAATATGAACAATAAATAACCAGTACAACCCCTATCCTTTTCAAAACCCAGGGTAACGCGATAAATCTTGTTTGGTAGAGACGCGATTTATCGCGTCTTTAGCCTAAGATTTGAAGGGATACATACAACCCTGTTAATTCTTAAAGCAGGGCTCTAATAGGGGCAATTTAGGAATCGCCCCTACAAAATTGTAGCTTTGCCTAAAATATCAATTGACTCCTTTTCTTACATCATATAGCAAAGCCTGTCCCTCTGAATTATCTTGTTTTCCTCGACACTGTTTAACCGCAAAAAATCCTAGAGCTCCTAGGGCTAGCGCACCAGCAGTCACACCAAGGCCGATGGCCAAATCTTTTTTCCAATGAGTTTCATGATGGTCAGCATGAGGGGTTTGCACTGGAGTTGGGGTTGGAGTGGATATCGGTGTTGGAGTCGGTCGAATATGAAAAGGTGTGGGTGTGGGACAACCCGCAGAAGGAGTCGGTGAGGGGGTTGGATATTGAGGACAGGCTGGTAGCGTCCCTGCAGCGGGAAGGTTTTTTTGCCCGCCGGGGATCATATAAAAACCGCCCATCTCATTAAATTTTCCAGGAGCTCCAATCACAATATCAGTATACTCATCAGAATTGAAGTGCCCACTGGTAACCGTCTGTCCAAATTGAGCATTGACATCGCTGGTGATAAATTGAGTGCCTTGCCCTTGGGCTAAAGAACTGAGATCAATATGAGAGGGTTGATTAGGCTTAGCATATAAAACATATGCGGTATTGCCACGTTTTGTGCTAATCAGCACATCACCATAACAAGGGCTACCATCTGGATATTGGCCCCCGTGAAAATTACCTGCAGAAGTTAGTTTAAATCCGGTAGCATCTCCCTCACATCGGCCTGTGATGACAGTTCCCTGCTCGGGGGTAATACTGCTAATGTTGGTATACGCTCCTGGGAATCGCTCTTTTGTAAAAGGACCATATAAAACTGCCACGGACCCTTTTCCACTCGTGATATCTCCGTCCGTATGAGGCAAACCTATGCCGATATCATCAAAATGATCACAATTAAAATCAAATTGATATCCACCCATGACAGACTCTCCCGCATGATCATTGATATCTCCATAGAAAGTGAGAGCATTTTCTTTCATATATTTTTCAGTGTGTTTGAATCGGATGGGTAAAGTAGAATGCGCTTCTCCAGGCATTAAGACCATTTTACCTTCGGGGGTCAATCCGTCTGAACAAAGTCGACCCGATAAAGCGGTGTGTGGCATACCGACTAAGGTAGCATCCAGATCACCGCCTAAAAGAGGCCCTACATTCGCAAATATATAATTGGGATTTTGACCGGTTTTACCATAATTGTCTTCTAAGGAGTAAATTAAAGTGGCGTCTTTACCAAAATCTAAACCAGAGATATCCACATTAAGAGGGTATCCGCCTTCTTTAGCAGTGATAAACACAAGATTATCCGTGTAATCTTCTGCATTATTATCCGATTTTGCTGTGGGGTCTTCGCAGCCTGAAATCAACATACCGGTATTATTAGTCATAATTTTACCTACAGGGCCGGCGGATCGTTCCAAATTGACATAGGGATAATAATCATCTCCACCCAGCGGACGTTGATAAAAATAGCTACCTTCTCCTGCTTGTAAATTATCTAGATCAATGTGTTGATGTTTTCTTGAGGATTTTTTGACATCATAAAGGAGTATTGTGGAATGAGGGGTAGACCTATTTTGGGCCATAATCAATATATCTTCTTCTCCGTTTTGATTCATATCAAGACCCGTGCGTACTTCAAATCCAGTATTAAAACCTGCTTGGCTAGTGTAAGTTGTACTGGCTATCTCATCCAAAGAGGAGAGGTTTTTTTCGGTTAATTTATCCGCAGGCACAATATCAACTCGCCCATTATCAGGATTCTTGCCGTCGTTATAGTTTCCCGGAGAGCCGATAAGAAGCGCGTCTAAGGAGGAGTCTGTATCAGCAGATAAGGTCGCCACAGATTCTCCTGTTTGGCCCTTAGGGTTTACACCTTGCACATGATAAGCTTGGTTATTCTCGACAAGAGCGTCTACATCCACAAGGCTTGGATAATCGTCCATGGCAGTATTTCTTGAGTGATGTGAGGCGGAGTCTTCAGAAGGCTTTGCAGGCGTTTGTCGAGCCTGTTCCCAAATGCTAGAGACGGAATGAGTTATAAAATTTAAACTTTGGCTTATCAGATTGCCTGAAGTGGCACTGGGGATGGCTCCCATGGCTGGTTGGGTATCCTGAGTATTGAGCTCTTGAAAAACGGTCTGTGATCGGGGCTCCGGTTTCGCTTCTGATTTAACGCTTAGCGGTTGCTGATTCTCTTCTGACTTTTTCCCACCATTTTTAACACGACGATTGCGAGCTCGTCGTTGTCTGGCTTCTTCATTTTTTCTATGTGTTTCCTGTCCTTGGTTGGAGTAAGAAGGAGCGAAGGTTTGCAGGAGCGTTTCTGTAAGGGCCGGTATTATTCTTAATAAGCCCACTTGCCCTGCTAAATTATCAGGAGATGGAGAAGAAGTTGAGGGTGTTTGTGAGAGAGCGCTGTTCGTATTATTAGTATGAGTGGTATTACTCGGCATGATGACCTCCAAAAAATTTTATTTTTAATATCAAAGAGCGTGCATTCTAAGAGAATCAGGTCTAAAAGTCAATTGAAATGTATATTTTATTGTCAAAGAGGGGCTTGGAATTCAAAAGAGAGCTTTATTTTGCTATACTCATACACTTGTAATTAGATAACTTAAAGAGGGCTTAAATGTTTAAAAGCATATTAAAATATTCCGCATTATTCGTCTCAATACTTGCCTTGGCGGCTTGTCATCAAGACGATGATCACCATCATCACAATAATAGTAAAGAAGTGAGCGCTAATTGCTATCACAATGGCTCTAAAGTGCATTGCGACAGCGATTGCTATCGCAATAATCGTGGCCATTTGGTCTGCGATAAAGATTAGAGGGTTATTATTTAAGAGGTAGGGCGATTCAGGGGTCGCCTTTACCCTTAAATCCGTGTCACTCTGCTTTTTCCTAGTGTCAGTTAAGGTTGAGCAGGGATCAGTTTCTTTTCTTGCAAGAAATGTTCAGCCACTTCATGGGGTGTTTGCTGATCGATGTCCACCTCAGCATTTAAATTTTGCATGGTTTGTTCATCCAATACATTAGCTAAAGGCGCCAGCACTTGATTTAATTCTGGATGTTGTTTAAGAATTTCAGTTCGGATCAGTGGCGCGGCATAATAAGGCGGGAAGAAATGGCGGTCATCGGCCAATACTTTCAAATGGTATTTGGGAATGCGGCCATCGCTGGTGAAAATGACACTGCCATCCACTTGACCTTGAGACAGCGCATCGTACATCAAACTCATGTCCATTTCTCTTAAATGATTCAGTTGCAGGCCATATTTTTCTTTAAGCCCGGGAATGCCATCGCTACGCTGTAAGTTTTCAGAAGGTGCGGCAAAGATAAAAAACGAATCTACTTTTTTCAAATCGCTGATGGTGTTTAAAGAATATTCTTGGGCACTTTGCAGACGCACGGCCATCCCTTCGGAATTGTTAAATCCAAAAGGGGCCAACCAAGTCAAATTAAACCGTTGTTGATATTGCTTTTTAACCCATTGATAGAGATCATCGCGGTTTAAACCAGGACGGTAATTTTGGCCTAATACTATGATATAGGCGGTACCCGTATATTCCGGATAGAGGTCAATTTTTTTATCCATTAAAGCTTGTTGGCAGATGACGGTCGAACCTAAATTCAGTTTTCGCTGTACGGTCAGATACGAATGTTGTTCAATCATGATGGCCATCATTTCCGCCAAGATCATGGATTCGGTAAAATTCTTTGAAGCAACCGTCACGCTGGCCGGCTTTGCGCCCCATGAAGAAACTCCGCGAAATACAGCCATACCCATGAAGAGAACGCCTAAACTGACGAGCAGATAAAAAAAACGACGATTTTTGGGAGCGTAAGAACCCCGCTGCCGTTGGTCGAAATAATGCGCTACAGCGTTAATAGCCGCATCTAGAAATAAAGCCAATAAGGCTGCAGGGATCGCGCCCATGAGGATCAAGCGCATATTATTCACTGCTAAGCCACGCATGATAAAATCACCTAAACCACCCGCACCAATCAATGCGGCTAAGGTGGCAATGCCGACATTTAAGACCGTTGAAGTTTTAATTCCTGAAATAATTTGCGGTAAAGCCAAGGGTAATTCAATCGAAAATAAAGATTGTCTTCGTGTGAGCCCCAATGCGCTCGCGGCTTCTAATAAACTCGGTGGGATCGATTCTATGCCGCTTAAGCTAGCGCGTACCACGGGCAATAAGCCATATAAACTCATGGCGATGATGGCAGATTGTGCGCCTATGCCAAAAAAAGGCAGCAAAAAAGCCAGTAAAGCCAAACTGGGGATGGTTTGAATGATATTACTCGTAGATAAAATGAAATTTTTACAAGGTTTATAATAATGTGCCAATAGGGCTAAACTCAGGCCTAAGCTGGCACTCAGAGCGCTGGCGATGCTGACCAAATAAAGTTGTTCCCAAGTTTTCTGCACAAGGCTGGGCCATTGACTGAATACAAAACTGAAAAAACTTTCTTTAATCATGTGATCCTCTCAAAGCTTCAGAAGCTGAAGACAAAGCCGTGTCGATGAAGGATTTGACAAAAGCATTGCTGGGCTGATGTAAGCATTCTGTTGGAGTGCCCGCCTGCTGTAATTGGCCCTGATGCAAAATAGCAATGCGATCGCCTAAGCGTAAGGCCTCATGGATATCATGAGTGACGAATAAAATAGTTTTATGCAATACTTTATTTAAGGCTAATAATTCCTGTTGTAAATCATTGCGAATAATAGGATCCACGGCGCCAAAGGGCTCGTCCATTAAAAGATAATGCGGATCAAGCGCTAAGGCTCTAGCCACCGCAACGCGCTGCTGTTGCCCGCCAGAAAGCTCATTCGGAAAACGGTTGGCGAAGATCGCAGGGTCTAAACCCACGAGTTCTAATAAAACATGGGCGCGTTGTAATCGTATTTTGGGTAGATGTTTAAGTATTTTTGGCATTAAGCTGATATTGTCTTCCACATTTAAGTGAGGGAACAAGGCTTTATCTTGTGAAACATAGCCGATTTGTCGGCGCAGCTGAATGATATTCAATTCAGTGTTGTTTTTGCCATCGATTTCAATCGTGCCTGAAGAGGCATCGATCAAGCGATTCACCATTTTCAACAAAGTGGTTTTGCCAGAACCTGAAGAGCCGAGTAAGACAAGGATCTCGCCGCTGTTTACGATGAAAGAAACGTTTTCAACGATAGGTTGTTTTTGCCCTGGATAATGTTTGCAGACTTGCTTAAAGTGAATCATAATGCCTCCTTTCTTAACTATTTCCTTAATAAGGTTTTTTAAAACCGCTCAAGGTCAAAGTGTAATTCTTTCCCAAGGCTAAAACCTTAAATAATTCGCCCATCTCAGAAGGTAAGGTTAAATATTTAATTTGTTGGGCTAAAGCATAATGATCGATGAGAGAAAGATTTTCGCCCGCTAAATCGAGTAGACCTAAGGCTAACAGAAAAGAAGCTTGTGTGGTATAGCCTAGAACATTGAATTCAGCTTGAGTGGCGGCTTTTATCACAGCGCTAA
This sequence comes from Gammaproteobacteria bacterium, assembly GCA_009885495.1. Classification (GTDB taxonomy): domain Bacteria; phylum Pseudomonadota; class Gammaproteobacteria; order UBA1113; family UBA1113; genus VFKP01. The sequence continues at coordinate 5,724 of VFKP01000067.1, forward strand.
AATCAACATGGGCTGTGAGATCTTGCTGGCCGATATGAATTAGAGGATCGGCATGCGCTTGTTGTTGATAATGACACATTAAAGTGCCCATGCTGCGATCAGGATGATAATATTCAGTCTCTAAAAATCCATAATCGATGATCAACACTACGGCTTGTACTAGATGTTCACTTAATCCTTTAAACCAAGGCGATAGGGTAGGATTGATTTCAGTGATATATTCCTGTTCTAAAGCATCTTGGGGTAAAGACTCGCGAATATCTTCTGCCATTTTTTGTAAGTCGGGATCTTCAATGGGATCATAACGCCAATCAAATCCTTTTGCCGAATGCGTGATAAAAGCCAGCTGGCAGTCTTCCTGTTTAAATCGCAAAATGTCAACTGGCATAGCGTCTAAGACTTCATTGGCGATGACTAGGCCTGAAAAATTTTCTGGCCAAGTGCTCAGCCAAACCACTTTCGATAATAGATGAGGGCAGTATTGCTGGATACGCTCTTTTTGCGCGCATTGCAAAGAGCCACTGAGGTCTAAAATAAAATACTGTACGGGTAAGCTATTTTCTTTTTCTAAATAAAGCAATACATCGCAGGCTAAGCTGCCTAAGCCTGCCCCTAATTCTAAAATAGAACTGTCAGGAATATGTTTGAAGATCTCTAGGGCTTGTCTGGCCAGACATTGACTGAATAAGGCAGAGATCTCAGGAGCAGTGACAAAATCCCCGCTTTCACCGATGGGTAAACGGTTTTGGCAATAATAGCCTAAATTCGGAGTATAGAGAGCGTGTCGCATAAATTCACGAAAAGAAATTTTTTGTTCAGGGGTATTTGCGATCCGTTCGGCAATCTGCTGGCTAAGCTCATTCATGGTTTAAAATCTCGAAGAAAAATGGCATAATACGCTTTTTGTGTATCCCTTTCAAATTCCAGGTAAGTGAAAGCTCCCCTCGCCCGGTATTCCGGGAGAGGGGTTGGGGGAGAGGGGTTAAAAGAGATATTTTTTTGCATTGAGCATCAGGCGCTTCAGTTCCCAGAAGGAGAATAACGTGTTTTCAGAACAAAATTTAAAAGGGCGTAAAGCTTTAGTCACGGGTGGCAGTCAACGCATTGGTGAGGCGATTGTGCGTGCCTTACATCGAGTCGGTGCTACAATCATTATCCATTATCATCAATCGCAGAGCGCTGCACAAAGCTTAGCGGCTGAATTGAATGCCGAGCGAGCGGACTCTGCTTTTACGGTTTCAGCTGATCTGGGCCAAGATGATTTGTCTTTATTCCTGAAAACAGTCTTAGAAAAAGCGGATGGATTAGATCTCTTGGTGAATAATGCTTCGATATTTTTTCCTACACATTTGGATCCTAAAGGCCAAGAAGCTTGGCAGAAGCTGATGCAAATCAATGCTTTTGCGCCCTATCAATTGTCTTTATTGGCCGCTGAAGCCTTGGCCAAAAATCAAGGAGCGATCGTCAATATTGTCGATATCCACGCCGAAAAACCGTTAAAGCATTATGGTGCTTACAGTCAATCTAAGGCAGCCTTGCGTCAACAAACTCTGAGCTTGGCTTTGGAATTGGCGCCTGCGGTTCGTGTGAATGCCGTGGCTCCGGGGGCGATCCTTTGGCCTCAAAATAAAGCGAGTCTTTCTGAGGATAGCAAAGCACAGATCCTAGAGCATATTGCTTTAAAGCGTGCGGGAACAGCCGAAGACATTGCCGAAGCGGTTTTATATCTAGCCTTGGCTCAATATGTCACGGGCATTATTTTACCGGTGGATGGCGGGCGCTTGCTGGCGAAATGAGGGAGTTAGGTTGCAAGATGGGTTTTTCTGAAAAAGAGGCAGGAGTCGTTAGTGCGC
>VFKP01000086.1 GCA_009885495.1 Gammaproteobacteria bacterium
ATGCTGTAGCTGTTTTGCGTTTCATAATCAAAGGATTCTAAGGCGAGTAATTGATTCCCGGCGGTGGGTGGATAAATCGCTGAAATAATAAAAGCATTGTTGTCGGTATCTCCCGTGCCCTCGGCTAATTCATAACGATAAGCAACGTCGCTTCCGCCTGTCGTGCTTAAAGCCCCGACAATGCTTGCGGATGGAAGGTTTTCATCAATGGTGTTGTCTGATAAACCAATGGAGCCTGAAAACGTGTCGCGGGGTAATGGTATTGCTTTATTGGGCAGCGTGGCATCAATCCGGCTAGCCCGTTCATTTTCGCTATTAAACGGTAAGTTACGCTGTAATAAACCCCGTTCATCAAAAGTTACTGCGCCTTTACCTTTTGTGTTGGCTTTTTGTGCATTACCGTCTTCTTTTCGCATTACTATCTCCTTAAGTAAAGTCTTGGGTTCAAATATGAAGTGCAATACCCCATCTTTCACATGATTTATTAAATAGTTCAAATGGTGTTTTATAAGCTAAGCATTTGCGAGGTCGATTGTTTAGTTTGTCTTCGACCTTCTGTAAATCATCTTCACTAATTTTATCAAACAAAATTCTCTTTCGGAAGTGTGTGTCAAGCTTTTTCCGGACACTACTGTTAGCATTTAACGCTAAACTCATTTCTTTGAGTTTAGCATCATCAATCTGATGGTCCGTATAGTCAAATATATCATTGTTGAGCGCCTGTCCATGCACATCATGCAATTTACTATCAATTTGCTTGATACATTCAATTAAATGCAGGGTTAAGCAAATTCTGACTAAGTCATGCAATATCTCCTGTTGCTCTTCGAGGGTTTTGGAAAAAACTCAACGCTTCTTATATGATTTCATTAAACGATTGCGCTGATGCTGCTGGCGCGGCGTTAAGATATTGCGTTTGCCCTCATAAGGATTGTTATCGGTTTTAAATTGCAGGCGGATGGGTGTGCCCACAATTTTCAAGGCTTTATGATACGCATGAGTCAAATAACGAATATAGGATTGCGATAAGGCTTCCGTTTGTTTGCCATGAATCACAATAATAGGCGGTTGATGGCCACCGGCATGCGCTAAACGCAATTTAATACGACGTCCATTGACCATAGGCGGTTCGTGCCGCTGTACCGCTTCGGCTAAAATCGCCGTTAAGCGCCCTGTTTGCAATTCAATTCGCGAAGAACGATACGCTTCTTTAATGAGAGGATATAAATCGCCCACGGCAGTGCCATGCAAAGCGGAGATACATTTAATTTTCACATAGTCTGCAAAATGAAAGGACTCTTTTAAAAGTTCGCGCGTTTCTTTTTTCGCCCTAAGATCTAAACCATCCCATTTATTCATGACAATCACCACGGCGCGCCCAGCGTCAATAATATAATTGAATAAACGCAGATCTTGCAAAGAAATACCTTCTTGTGCGCTTAAGATCAGCAAGGACACATCCGCCGCTTCAATGGCTTGCAAGGCTTTGATCACTGAAAAAGTTTCGACCGTTTCGCGAACTTGTGAACGACGCCTCACACCTGCAGTATCAATAAAGACATAATCATCGTCTCGATGTCTAAAAGGAATATGGATAGTACTGCGTGTGGTGCCTGGAAAATCGCAGACAATGCTGCGTTCTTCACCTAAAATACGATTCAATAAAGTGGATTTCCCTACATTGGGCCTGCCCACAATCGCCACGCGAATACCTTTAACATTCCTTGCTTCATCTTCATCAGGATTGCTTTCAAATTCAGCTAGCACCGCTTCTAATAATAAATTCACACCCCGACCATGGCTGGCCGCTACGGCATGCACTGCATCGAATCCTAAACGGTAAAAATCAGCCAATGCAATATCGGGTGTTAAACCATCGGTTTTATTGACCACCAGATGCACTGTTTTTCCCAATTGACGGATCTCATTGGCCACCACTTGATCGGCCGGCATCAATCCTGCCTTAGCATCGACCATAAATAAAATCACATCGGCTTCTTGCATCGCTAAACGCGCTTGTGCTTCCGTTAAATGTTCAACATCGGCATTGGCCTCTCCCAAGCCGCCCGTATCGATGACGATATAGCGCTGTTCGCCTAAACGTCCTTCGCCATATTGGCGATCGCGAGTCACACCGGGTTCATCGGCAATGATCGCTTCGCGAGAACGCGTGAAACAATTAAACAGCGTAGATTTGCCCACATTGGGTCGGCCTACAATGGCGAGAACTGGTAGCATAAGGGTATCCCCTTTAAGTTTTTAGAGTAGAGACGTCATTTATCGCGTCTTAAATTTTTAAAATGCATACGTATTTTTTTTAAATCTTAGAATTCTAAGAATGAGCAAAAACAATTGGCCCTCTCCCCCAACCCCTCTCCCGGAATACCGGGCGAGGGGAGCTTTCCTTTCCCTAAGATTTCCATAGATCTCTAGATTAAAATTGATACGCTGCAAGTTTGCCATTATTAGCCATCACGAATACCTTTTCACCATCCGTACTCGGATCAGAATTGATCCCGGATTTATCCAAAAAAACTCTTGCCGTAAAATGACCATCGTCTTGGCTTAACCAATGGACCATACCGGTATTATCGGCTAAAACCAGGTTATCATTGATCAGCACCGGCGCGGTTAATATTCGTCCTAATAATTGATTTTGTTTCCACAATACTCGCCCTGTATTGGCATCGAAAGCCCAAACACGGCCCTTGGTGTCACTGAGAAAAATAGTTTGATCATTCAAGGCTAAATTGGTTCGAGTGGATAAGCGATGCGTCCATAGGGGCTCTGCTTTAAATTTATCGATGGCAGAAAGATTGCCTTGATAACTGGCCACATAAATAATATTGCCTCGCGATACCGGATCGCTATCGATGTCTACCATGCGTGAAATGTCCGAAATACCATTGGGCTCAACCACTTTGCGTTGCCAGAGCATTTGCCCTTGATCTAAGGTGAGTAAAGTCAGCTGGCCATCAGCACTGCCTTCGATGACAATATTTTCATCAATCGTTGGCGAACTGCCCCCTTCTAAAATCATAGAAGGTGCGCTGGCTTTAAAAGTCCAAAAAGTTGCCCCCGTACTGGCATTCACCGCTAGCAAGGTTTCATCGACGGTTTTATCGATAACGATACCATTGCTGTAAGCGGCTGAAGCAAAACTTTTATTAGGCAATGTGATTTTAAAAATTTGGGCACCCGTATGGCCATTCAAGGCCAATAATTCACCCGAATCCGTGTTGACAAACACAGTGCCATCGCCAACGGTGAGCGCCGAAGTGATGGCATTTTTAAGCTTCTGACTCCAGATAACTTTACCGGTTTTGCTGTCTTGTGCGATCAGCATGCCATTTTGACTGGCCGTGTATACGGTATTATCTGAAAGTGCCGGTGCAAAATTAAGGCTGCTTTTACCCACCCCATCGCCAGTGCTGCCTTGCCAAACGGCATGAACATTTTCAGCGTTTTGAATCGTCGGCAGCGCCTTTTCTGTCGTTTTATTCGCATCAGAGCTACAAGCTGTGATACCCAATAGAAGCGCTAAGCTTGCCATCGCTAAATTTAATTTTTGAATTTTCATTTTTTTTCCTTTATTTTACAAGACAATTTATAAATTGCCCCTACAGTTAGGCGGCGCCCGATAATCGCGGATCGCTCATTTTTAAATGCAGCATGGATTGCAAGCCTTCAAAACGATCGGCATTTTTCAAAGCCAATTGATATGAATTTTTTGCATTAGAGTATTGATTTTGCGCTAAAGCAATATCCCCCTTCACCATATCGATCAGCGGCAAATAGGTTTTATCATCCACTTCAGCTAAAGTCTGCTCGGCCTGCGTGAACTTTTTTTCGCTCAATAGAATTCTAGCCAAACGAAGACGTGCAATTTGCTGAAAAGAAAGTGCATGCGCATGATCAATCACCCATTGCAAATGCGTTTCAGCTGCAGGCAATTGATTCTCAGAAACCGCTTGTTGTGTTAAAAAGAATTGCGCCATACTGGCATAAGGTGTTTTAGGATATTGAGAGACAATATTTTCCGCCATCTTTTCAGTTTTTGCGGGATCTGCGGTGCTATTTAATAACATAAAATAAGCGTCGGTGGCTTTTTCCACTTTTTGCGTTCTTAGTCCATTCCAATATCGTAGACCATAAATTAAGGCTATCCCCAGCATGAGTCCAATAACGACAGACAACGCATATTTCTTCAACCAGTTTTTCACCAACTCCGCTTGTTCGTCGGCGTTACGATAATATTCCACTTAGCATCTCCTTATTCTCATATAATTTAGTTAAAAAAGCCTGTAATTCAGACCAGCTTAAAACTTCTTGACTTTTATTTGCATCACGCAAATATTTAAGCGTGATGGTTTTATTCGCGCATTCTTCTTCACCTAAGATTAAAGCCAGTTTGGCACCAGATTTATCGGCTTTTTTAAATTGGTTTTTAAAACCCGCCTCTCCGCAATGCACACTGATACGCAGTGCTTTGAACTGTAGACGCAGGCTCTGCGCCAATTGCAAAGCTTTTAAACGCGGCAAGCCTTCCGAACTTACCAGATAAAGATCCGTTTTCGCTTCAATCTTCATCCCCTGCTGTTCTAAGAGTAAGAGTAACCGTTCTAAGCCTAAAGCAAACCCAATGGCGGGCACAGCGGCTCCGCCCATTTGTTCCACCAAAGCATCATAACGCCCCCCCGCGCAAACGGTTCCCTGAGCACCCAATTGATCGCTCACCCATTCAAATACAGTATGCGTATAATAATCCAGACCTCTCACTAAAGAAGTATTCACTGTGTAGGTTATTCCTAGAGCTTCTAGCCCCCCGCAGACTTGGCTAAAATGTGCTTTTGAATCTGCCTGTAAATAATCGCTTAACTTGGGTGCATTTGCAATCAGTCTCTGTGTGCTTTCAACCTTAGAATCTAGAATGCGTAAGGGATTCGTCTGTAGACGGCGCTGACTGTCTTCATCGAGCTCGGCTTGGTATTGTGTTAAATATTCGATTAGAGCGGTTTTATGCTCTGCCCTTTCAGCGGAAGTCCCCAAAGTATTGATCTGTAGCTGTGGCATTTTTAATAAACCTAAGCTATCCCAAATCATTTTCGATAAGAGAATCATTTCTAAATCAATATCAACACTGGATACGCCAAAAGCTTCCACACCCAATTGATAAAATTGTCGGTAACGGCCTTTCTGAGGACGCTCATGACGATACATGGGCCCTAAATACCACCATTTTTGCACCCCTTGCCCCAATAACCCATGCTCTAAACCCAGACGCACCGCAGAGGCTGTCCCTTCAGGGCGTAAGGCTAAACTATCGCCATTGCGATCATTAAAGACATACATTTCTTTTTCAACAATATCGGTGACTTCACCAATATTGCGTTTGAATAATTCTGTTTTTTCAAGAATAGGGGTACGGATCTCATCATATCCAAAGCCATGCAGCGTTTGTCTTAACTTATTTTCCAGATATCGCCAAAGCGCGGAATCTTCAGGTAAGACATCGTTCATGCCGCGAATGGCTTGAATGCTTTCAACCATTTTAATCGTTACCTAAGCGCGGTGCTTGTCCATCGATCGTCGGTTGATGAGCGCGAGTCAATCCCGAATGGCTGGCCTGTGTCTTGGGTTTTGTCGTAGTTTGAACAGACAGATCATTCACCGTAGATGGATTTTCTGCAATCGTGGTATTGGGAAAAGCAGGATGATTCATATCGCCTGAAGTAGCACTGAGATCATTTGTGCTTGCCGGCAAAGCCGCGCTAGCATTATCCACGGTAGAATTGGGATTTGACCCTTGGATCATTGCGTTCTGTTCAGGTTGAGCCGCCGTGATTAGCGCCGCACTATCCCCTAAATTAGGCATGGGCGCTGCTGCCAGAGCCTTTGTTTGTGTCATAAGCTTTTCATTTTTAGCCTCGCGCATCGATTCTTCAACACTATTGACTTTATTTAAAGTGGTTTGTATGGAAGTGTTTAAGGTTTTGACGGTAGTACCATGATTCTGCCACCATAAAATCAAAGAAAGCAGTACAAACCCTAAAACACCTAAACCCATCCAACGCCAACGCCTATCGGGCAAGTTGTTTTTTTCGGTGATATAGCGCGGAAAATTCATTTGCTTATCCGGCAAGGCCAAACGATTAAATAATTGCATGAGTTCTGCTTCTGGAATACCGACAATCCGAGCATAGCCGCGTAAATAACCTCGAACAAAAGCCAAAGAAGAAAACGCATCGAAACGATCCGCCTCCAAATCCAAAATATACTGCGGTTGTAAACGCATTTCACGGGCAATATCAAACTCGCTTAACCGCAAGGATACGCGTGCATCCCTAAGCCATGCACCAATACTATGGATAACCGAACCATCCTGTTTTAATTCCGTGTAAAGTTTATCTTCTGATCCGTTCATGCTGTTCCTCGCATACTGGCTAAATAAAGACGATATTGTTCAGAATTAGGATATGAATCCTTCAATTGCAAGCCTAAACTCGATACATTGTTTTGATTACCTAAGCCCTGTGCCACTTGGATCTTTAGCCATAAAACATCAGCAGAATTTTGACCCACGGCGCTATAGTAATCCAGATAATGATTGGCTTCAGGAAAATCTTTGGCTTGAAAACTTAATTGCGCCATTTGTAATAAAGAGGTCGCTAAAGTCTGATCAATGCGCAAGGCTTGTAAAAAATACTTCTTCGCACTCACCGGATCGGGCTTAGCGACAGCGCACAAGCCTAGATTTTCATAAGCTTGGGCCGTATGCACATAGCTGGGATCATTGACGGCTTTTTCAAAATACCGATCCGCATCAGTATAGTTTTTTTGTCGACATAGAAATACACCGTAATTATTCGCCGCATCGCCTTTATCACTGGCACGCGAATACGCCTGCCGATAATAACGATCGGCCTCTTTGGCATTGCCAATCTTATCATAATAATACGCCATAGCCCCTGAGATCTCACTGGAATTTGGATTTTGTTTTTGTGCCAATAATAGTTTAGTCTTAGACCGTTCAATATCACCCTGATCCAGATACCCTAAGGCCAATTGTATGTTCAGATCGGCCGCCTTAGGATTGTAATTCAGCGCTTCAAGCGGCAAACCATTGTTATCGGCCGTTGAATCGTCTTTCGGTTTGCCACAGCCGACCAACAGCAGGAGCATAAAGCAGCACAAAGCCAAAAGCAGGGCTGAAAAAGCGGATTTTTTAAATATTTTTTGAGCGCTCAATACTAACACTTTAAATTAGGGGTCCTTAGGCAAAATGAAGATCCCTTGCATTATACGGGAGCCGAGCTTATAAATAAAGCCCTGAGGATCGCGAATGGAATGGATAATAAATACACATTTTTCAGGGTCAGAGCCAGAGCCTTAACGAGCCAGTACTCTGCAGTACTGTCCGGGGAAAGTGGAAACTCCCCTCGCCCGGTACCCCGGGAGAGGGGTTGGGGGAGAGGGTGTTAAAATATAAGCTTTTTAATAGAGGATAACACTGTTCTTTAGAGATCTAAAGGACAGAGCCTATTTTACGAATTTAGGTTTTCATGTTTTTCGAGTTTAGAATAAATAGATCTTGAAGACATAATAGCTATCGTATATGAGATAGCTGAAATTTTAAGCTAAAGAGACCTCACTTCTTAAACGCCCTCTCCCCCAACCCCTCCCCCAGAATACTGGGGGAGGGGAGCTTATAAGCTTTCCTCGGACAGTATTGCAGTACTCTGAGAAGGGTTAACAGAAGATTTCGATGGCTTTTCCTAAGCCGCTTCCACAACAATTCTATCGCGTAAAAAGCGCTCTTTGCGTCGAGTGCGATCGGTAAAATCACCGACCAATTGCCCGCAGGCACCATCGATGTCTTCACCGCGTGTCTTGCGGATGGTGGTTTGCACTCCAGAGCGCATCACAATCTCTTGGAAAGCCTGGATAGTCTCAAAATTGGAACAAGTGTAACGCGTTCCTGGGAAAGGGTTAAAAGGAATAAGATTCACTTTAGCCGGCACCCCTTCTAAAAGGCGAGCCAATTGTTTGGCTTCACGGCGTGAATCATTGACATCCTTTAACATCACATATTCGAAAGTCACTTTACGTTTAGGATCCTCGGCGAAATGCTCTTTACACGCAGCGATAAGTTCCGATAAAGGATATTTTTTATTGATAGGTACTAATTCATTGCGCAAAATATCATTAGGGGCATGCAAAGAAACCGCTAAAGCCACATCGCTGACTTTGGCCAATTCTCGGATCTGAGGCACTACACCAGAAGTACTTAAAGTCACTCGACGTTTAGCCAGACCATAAGCCAAATCATCCATCATTAAATTCATGGCCGAAACCACCGCATCAAAATTCAATAAGGGCTCGCCCATGCCCATCATCACCACATTGGTGATTTTTTTATCGTGTCGGCCGCCCTCTTCAGATAAGGCTCTTACCGCAAAAAAAACTTGGCCAATGATTTCAGCCACCGATAAATTGCGTGAAAAACCCTGGGTGCCCGTCGAGCAAAAGGTGCAATTCAACATACAGCCCACTTGTGAAGACACGCATAAGGTACCTCGCGTTCGTTCTGGGATGAACACTGTCTCAACAGAATTACCATCCTTAAGCGTTAACAACCATTTCTGGGTACCGTCTTTGGCCTCTTGATGAAAGCTCGGGGTTAAATTTTCGCAAACGGCCATTTCAGATAAACGCTGTCGTAAGGCTTTACTGAAATTAGTCATGGCCTGAAAATCGCTGATCCCGTATTGGTGCAGCCATTGCAACAATTGATGAGCACGATAGGCCGGTTCGCCTATGGAAGCAAAAAAAGCAACCATACCCGCACGATCGAGATCCAAGATATTTATTTTTTCAGGGTTCATGGCTTAATCTCTATATCACTCCCCTCGCCCGGTACTCCGGGAGAGGGGTTGGGGGAGAGGGTCTTATTTAAATTTACACCAATTCTTGCTTATCAAAGAAATAAGCAATTTCTCGTTCTGCGGCAGCTACGGAATCCGAACCATGCACGGCATTTTCATCAATGCTTTGGGCAAAATCAGCACGAATAGTACCCGCTTCTGCTTTTTTAGGATCGGTCGCGCCCATCAAATCACGGTTCTTTAATACGGCATTCTCGCCAGCCAAAACTAAAATCACTACGGGGCCCGAAGTCATAAATTGCACTAAATCGCCAAAAAAACCGCGCTCTTTGTGTTCAGCGTAAAAGCCTTCGGCTTCTGCCTTGCTCAGATGTTTCATCTTCATGCCCGCAATTTTAAGCTCATTCGCCTCAAATCGGGATAAAATTCGACCCATTACATTTTTTCGAACGGCATCCGGTTTAAGGATGGATAAAGTTTTTTCAAAAGCCATGATATTCCTCTGTGTTAGGTACAATTATTATTCACTTCAACCGTAACTACTCATGTTTTTTTTCCAGAAAAGCCCATATTTGGCGCATTTTACACGCAAAATTCATCAAGAAAATGCTCATTAACGCCTATGTTAACTCCGCTTTTTCGCTAAATTTTGCGTGTAACCTGCATCCAAATCTGTGCTTTGTCGTACCCGCCCTAGGGAGGGAGTAGTTACCTTTAACCTATGTTTTTCAAATTCCAGGCTAAGTGAAAGCTCCCCTCGCCCCTCTCCTGGGAGAGGGACGAGAGTTAGGCTTCAATCTTGGAAATTTTGAAGATAAGGGCCATTCAAAAACTGCCCTTGCAAGATTAAAGTCCCTTATTTTATCAGAATCCAGGGAGAAAAGCCAGCCTGAAACAATGCTAGAACCATCATTGGGTTAGTCTCTCTTCGTCTGCTACTACTTCAGCGGGTACCTCGGTTTCCTCTGCCCCTCTATGAGCAAAAAAATCGCATCCACGATTAGCGGCATAGGTTAGGCCCGTCACTGCAGAGCTTATCAAAACACCCGCCCCCAGAGAAACAGCTATTTGTGCAGCAGAATTTTGATACGAATTGGGCAGCTTTTTGACTGAATCCAATGCAAATATTCCTATCGCAGCGGCTCCCGCCGCTCCTGTACAAACTACAGCGGCAACACGCTCTACTACTCTAGAGCTGCCTTCTTGAGAAGAACTCTGTTCTGATTCTGAAAGAGTCTGCACTGAGACTTCAGATGGAGCAATCAAAGGTTCAGTTTCCCCAGCTTCCTCAGCAAGCCTTTCTGATCTGAGTTGATGGATTTGATGAGCAACAATGCCCAGTAGCTGCCTAAACAGTTGTAAAGTCGCAGGCGCTAAATATCGACTGGCCTGACCTAACCAAGGCTCAGGGTTAAACTTCAATAATAAGGCCTTCAAGCCATAGACGGCCCCTGTGGCTAAACTTGTTTGCACAAACATCAGTACTAAACCTAAACCCGCAGCTATAGCCTTTGCTTTACGTTCATCGATTTCGGCCAGGCCTGTTGTAAAGCCTAAAGCTAAAGCATTAAATGCCGCTTCACCCAAGATCAAGGTACCGCTCAAAATCAAATTTTCTAAATAAGGCTCATCTTTCTCCCAAGTCTCTTCCGAAGTCCAATGTGCGGCCAAACCCACCACCACACCTATCATGGCATTTAGGAAAATAGTATCTGAAATCATCCGCGTGACTTGCCCCGCGATGCGTCTATTCCAGGCTAAATCATCTACTTTTTTGTGTTTTTCATGTTCAGCCAGGGCTTTGATAGCCACCGTTAACGCCATCGCGCAACTAGGAATAACATAGGGCCAGGCAGGATGCAAAGGGCCTGTCTGGGCTTCAGTGGCAGGAGCAGGCGCAGGACTTGGACTCGGTGAAGGTACTGGACTAGGATCCGGTGAAGGTGCAGTGCTTGGACTCGATGAAGGCGCAGGACTAGGATCCGGTGAAGGTACAGTGCTAGGAACCGGTGAAGGCGCAGGACTAGGATCCGGTGAAGATACAGGGCTGGGAACCGGTGAAGGTACTGGACTAGGGACCGGTGAAGGCACAGGGCTAGGAGCCGATGAAGGCGCAGGACTAGGATCCGGTGAAGGTACAGGACTCGGACTGGGTTTCTCAATGATCGTCACATTACGCTCTGCCCCGGGAACAAAACTGGCTCCAGGGCAAGTCTGTTGGTAAATGGCTAAACTTTCCGCAGCCCAAGCGCCTGTATCAGGATCGGCATACTGAACAAGCAAACCTTGAGAAGCATCTGTACAAGCCGTTGCAGGATCGTTTAAAACCATCGCATCATAAAGGGCTCGATCAATTTCGGCATTGGACAGCTGAACATTAACAATAGGGCTACTACTATGCTGTACATAAATCAGTTTCACTGAATCGGCGACAAAACCGGAAATAGAAACATCCGCAGAACTCTTCCAATATACAGGCGGGATCTGGGTATTGCCGAAAAAAGCAATATTATTGAGATAAAGTGCCTGAGTTGATACCCAATTTGCACCAGAGTCCGGAACTTGCACAGAGATAGGCGCTTGCGATTCAGTATAAAATAACTCAGGCAGGCTGTCTGTGGCAAAAGTTTGGGGTTGATCATTTTGAATCGCAATAAATTGTGAACCCGAAAAGCCCCTTGCATTTAAAAGTCCTCTTATGGTGCCCGCATAGAATATAGCGTTTTGCCAAAGCCCAGCGATATCGGTCAATAAACCCCCTTCCATATCAACATTTGTGCCATTAAAAAATGGATTGCCTAAAGAACCACTGACTCCGGTAAATGCCGTATAATTTTTCTTTTCGCCCGTCAGGGTATTTTCCCAAAGAACCCAACATCCTGGAGCATTTTGAGCAAACTGTATTGTCTCGTTGGCAGGGGTTTCTGCAATAATACTGTTAAACACCGTAGGATCGCAGGGGCTAGCATTCACTCGCTGCCATTGAGTCAAGGCCGAAGGTGTGGGGGTAGGATTAGCGGCCGTATTCCCAACATAAGAAGCCGCTTCAAATGTCCTAGCAGATTGCAGTAACAATAAAAAAGTGATGAGCGCTGGCATTGGCCCCTGATAAGGTCGAAATTGAAATTGAAGTTCTATGCCGGCGAGTGCTTGATCTTGATATCTAGCCCGACGCGATTGCTCTTTTCTTTTTGCTTTCAATTCAGCACGCAAAGGTACTTTTTCTCTCATTTCATTCTCCTGTTTTTTTTAATAATATTGAAATCCAGATGTTTTTCATTTCTGGATTTTCTTCGCGCTCATAAGAATCATTTCAACTATGGGTTGTAAACAATATTAAGCAAGACTTGTCCACCCTGGATCAACGGTAGCAAACAAACAACTTCCTGCAGTTCCTTTGCAAACAGCATAGGGCGTCTGCAAAGGCCAACCTGGAGAAACCGTCTCATTCCAATTATTACTGACAGTTTGCACTTTTTGATAACTATTATTCGTCAACAATAATGCATCTATACCCACTCTATAGCGACATTCTACAATACCTCCATTGGGAGTCATTATATTCGCAGAATCAAAAGGGGGATGCCCAAAATCTGAAAGTCCCGGCCCTGGATAAGATTGCGTCCATCCTCCCGCAGCACTATAGGTCAGAGTGCTTGCGTTGTAAATCACGGTATCTGGATCGGGGCAAGTCGCCGTTGCCGATTGAAAATGTCTAGTCACTTTTTCATCACTGACTGCCAGCACATCCGGCATCCGCACTGCAGGTGTTGCCGTCCAGGTTTTGAGATCTTCTTGACTCACAGCCGGATCGCTGTAGCGCGCTACGGCATTAGAATGCGGTGTATCCCAAACCACATTAAAATTAATGCCATTCACCCAGAAATGTCGCTCAGTAGTATGATCATTAATATAACTAGAGTTTAACCCCACCGACCAAGCCGTTTGATGCGAGCTAGTCCACAGCCAATCTAAACCCATAGTGTAAGTATCTGCCAATTGTGAGATTGCCGTTTCTAATTCCGCTTGAGTACTCGGCGCTAAAAGTTGTTGCAAGCGAAAATGTCCTCCAAAACCTTGTGCATCATGCTCATCATCGTCTTCATATTTCATATCATATCGAACGCGATCATAATCAGCACCAACCGTCAGCAAACTGTGTGCCCATAAAGCCATGCCGGTTTCTGCCGTACTATTCCAATCTTTACCGCCAGCAATACGCCGTTGATCCAGAAAACTGATCCCATCACCAATATCAATCGTTTTTGAAGACAGATCTTTGCTATTGGCCTGTGAATAATGCCCACCAATTTGAAAATTCTTAAAGGTTTGTCCGCCCAGCCAATATTGGTAGGCCGCACCGACAGCGCCCTGCCCTATCCAATCACGCGTATCGCCACTGAAAAAATCAAAATCCAGATCTTCAGCCAAATATTCTCCAGTCAATTTAATTCGGTTTCGATCGTTTAAAGCAAACCCATAGGTGCCATTGCCACGAAAAACTCGAGGGCCTGCAGCCAATTCAAGCGCAGCTGCGTTGTCATCATTAAAACCCAATAAAATCTTGGCATCGCCAATGGTGCCCAGCAAACTGTCATTGCTTAAAGACAAATCAACGGGTGAATGATTTTTAACTCCTTGCTCGCTATTATCCGCAGAGAATAATCCTACGGGATCATTCGCATTTAAATTAATTTCATTATTATCTTCAGTTGAAGTATTGGCTGTCGCCATGCCGATAGAGATCGCCATAACGCTTGCTGCAATAATTAATTTCAGGGCTCTGTGTTTTTTTATTTTTTTTAAAAAACTCATTTTTAGAACTCCTTATCGAATGAAGTTTAAATTTTCAAATGATGTGTATCATGCATTTTAATTCGACGTTTTAAACAAAACGCTTTTGTGAGCGCATGCTAACAGATTTTTTTAAAAAAATCTATGCACATCCAAGGATCTTTTTTGATCTCTGCCAAAATAAAAAGGGGGATGATGCATGCCTTGCTGAAAGTGGGTTGAATTTTGACTGAGGCTATACAGTTTGCGTAGGGCCGATTCATGAATCGCCCTAGAGTGTTTTTCTCAGAAAAGTTTCACAACAGAAACATCAGCCCCTTTTCAAAAGAACAATTCGTGAATTGCCCCTAGATTGAGGCCTCTGCATCTTCATTATCTCTTAAGATCCTACCCTGCGCTTTGAAAGGGATACTCAGAAACAGTTCAAAAAAAATCAAATGTATATTTTTTAGTCTACACTTAAACTCAGGAGGATCTTATGAGCCCTTATAAAATCGCAACGTCCAGAGCTTATAGTTTTAACGCATTGAAAAAAATAACTTTTTTATCGCTAGCCGCTCTGATCTTAACGCTATGGACTCAGCCTATAGAAGCTAAGCGCTATGGCGATCGCTATTGTAAAGAGGCGGGCTATACCTGTGTGAAGGTTAAAAAAGGCCAAACTTGGTCTTCAATCTTTCCCAATGCCTATCAGCGAGAAGTAGTGCAAAGGCTTAATCGTATGAATACCGGGCTCTATGCCGGCATGCGGATTGCCGTTCCAAATAATTTAGCGCAGACCGATCTTCTAGCCATTTCCCCTTTTCCCGCTCAGATCTCAGCGCCAGGGCGTAAAACCATTATGGTTGAGCTGCAAAAATTAGCCTTTGGCGCCTATGATCCCAACGGGAATTTAATTCATTGGGGACCTATCTCCGCGGGGCAAAATTATTGTAGTGATATTAAGCGGGGTTGTCGCACCATCAAGGGAAGCTTTCAAATTTACACTAAAAAAGGCGCTGGCTGTAAATCCAGTAAATACCCGGTGGGCAAAGGTGGAGCGCCCATGCCTTATTGTATGTTTTTCCATAAAGGCTATGCTCTCCATGCTTCCACCTCAGTGCCTGGTTATAATGCCAGCCATGGTTGCATACGTTTATTCAGAGAAGACGCCAAATGGCTCAACACTGAATTTATGAACTCTGGGGGCAATGGCGGTACGCGAGTGATTATTCGTTCGTATTGAGGCTTGTTTTCATTGAGAGACCTTAGGAACCGTATCTTTCTCGACTGCTAGAGCCTGTTCACAAATCGCGTGTAAGCTGTCTTTCAAAAGTTGCAGTTCCTGCTTTATAGTTTTCTCATACGAAGGATGTGCACGGAAAGGTTTCTCAGTCTGATTTTGAATTGGCTTATCTTCAGTTATTTCCATCCATAAGCGATCGCGCTGTAAAAACAGCTCTAATTCTTCTATCTGCTCTCTGACAGGCTTATCAGAATTCAAAATATTCTCAATTTCATTCAAAATTTTTTCGACCTTTTGATCTAATCTTTCAGAGCTACTTTTTTTCCCCTGGGATGAAGATCCAAAAAATGAAGCTGATTTCTGCTTTGGAGTCATGAGTGAAATTTGGGTGAGTTCTTTTTTTCGGGTGTTCCAGTTTTCTTTGAAGCTAGACAATACACGAGTTATTTGGCCCCGATCAGCGAGCAAGGCTTTATTATCTTCTGCGAAAATCTCATCTTGACTAAAAATTTTAACCTTACTTAACATTGAATTATCAGCTCTAGGTTTTGAGGCTAGCTCAGATTGGACAACAATATCATTCACCTCTCTAATGCGATTATTTTCATCGTGCATTTCATCTGAAAGTAAAGTTATTTGCAGCGATAAGGCGCTTAATTCAGCGTCTACAGTTTGCAGAAATTCAGCTGAAAATTGGGCCTGCTGAGAGTCTGGAACCAGCAACATAACTTGATCAAGCGCTTTGATAGCCGGTAACGAAAGGTCTGAAATGTTTTGCTCTAATTTTGTTTGAAATGACCGCTTATTTTCTATAGATAATTGTCTATAATGAGATAACTCGCTTCTGGTTTTAGAATAAAGTTTAGAGCATTCTTCTAATTTTTTTAATAAACTTACGCAAGTCTCTTGCAGCTTTAGGGGTTGATCTGAAATCAAGCTTTGAATTTGCATGGCAGCGGTTAAAATAGATAATTTCTCATGGACGACTCGTAATTCGGTTGGATAAGCGGTTGTCAGATGTTTGAAATTTCGCTTGTTTAAATCATCCAGCCTATACGCAAGCTTAGAAAGATCTTGGCATTTTTCATATTTTTTAAAATAAGCGGTTACAACTTCTTTTAAGGCGCTCAGATCCAAATTAAGTGGTTCTTGTTTCAAATCAAATAAATGGGTATTCATTTTTTCTATTCCAGTCTGAAAATCCACAGTCTTGTCTTGTAGAAATTTTTTAAACACGGCTAAACTTTCCTTTAAATCAGCCTCTTCAGTTTTATTCCAGATCAAAGGACTTCTTTCGATGGTCTCAAGAAGACTCCAATTTAATTCGGGGAAAAGAGCTTGCAAAGACACTATATTTTCTTTTTTTTCTCTGATCTTATCAGCATAATATTTTTCATATTTTAACTGTGCTTTTGCTAGTTCTTGTTCTGGATTCTTTGAAAGAGGAAGCCCACTTAGATCTTCGATGATCTTATCGGCTGATTTTTGATGGATTTGTCCTTTCAAAAGCTCATCAGCAAATCTTAAAAGATCAGTGCTCGATTCAAGATTGTCGGCTTTTCGTATTTCATTGACCTCTTGATAGGTCCAAACGCTGTGCGTGATTTCTTGGGCGATCTGCGTCTGTAACTGCCTTAAAAAATTTCCATCTACAATGGACAAAAAATCGGAAGAGGCTGAGCTATTTAATTTTGAAACAACAAACTTCCCCTCAACAAAATCAATGCCTAATTTTTTGAGCAAGTCTTTTGGAACAGTATATTTACCCTGTGACCAATCCCTGCCTGCGGCATTGAGTGCTTGAGACAATTGAATTAACAACTCTTTTCGTTGTTCAAAAACAATGAGCAACTCATCGAGCTTAAGCCTCAAGATATCATCAGAATTTACGGCCATTTTACTTCCCTTCAGCATTAATTGAGACCAAATATTCAAAATGAGGTCTTTAATACTTAATTTTATCGTAAATTTGACTTTAATTGGTTAAGGAATGCTTAATATGTGTGTAAATTTTGAGCTTAATCAAGGTATGCCTTTCAAATCTTAGGGTTGAGACGCGATAAATCGCGTCTCTACAAAACAAGATTTATCGCGTTAGCCTTAAGATTTGAAAGGAATACTAGCCTGGGCCTTTAGCGATAGAAGCTTGAAAATTTAAAGCCGGCTCATCAGGCCAAAGAATAGTATGGATTTGAGCAAGACGCGCTTTAAGTTTAGGCAGATTCTGTTCAACTCTCCCCTCACCAAAAGAAACGACTTCTTCATAGTTTATACTCTGATTAACCCAATTTAGCTTAAATTTTTCAATATTTTTTTGCGTACCCTCAGCAAGATAGAGTTTAAAATATTCTTGCAGGATGGCGTGCACTTTCTCATTATAATGCGCAGGCTGTTTCAACAAGAGGTCGATGGCTTTTTCGATATCCTCCAAGGGGCTGGGTAAAGTATAGGCTTGCTCTAAAGAAGTCACGTCCCCTAGCTTTGAGTCTCCAAGATAAGTCCTATAGGCAGATAGCAGCGCTTTTTCGGGATCAGTCTGAGGCTCTTCAGGAAAAAAAGCAGCTCGCATTCGACTGACTTGCTGTTGAGTTTTTTCTACCACTGCAGCCATTATTCTTACCTCTCTCATTTTTAAAAATTGTACTTATTTAGAGCTTTAATGCCCTCTCCCCCAACCCCTCTCCCAGAGTACTGGGCGAGGGGAGCTTTCACTTGATTTTGAATTTGAAAAGATTATTCTAAACCCTCTCTTTACGTTTAGAAAGAGTACAGGAATAGAAGCCAAAGATCAACGAAAATGTTTTTTATTTAAACAGAAAAAATGTATTTTGTTTATATTATTAGCGGATATGCGGTAATAGCGCTTAATTTGTACGCTCACCCACCAACACTTCGCGCACGCCATTATTGCCCGAGGAGCTCACCAAACCGGCACGTTCCATATCTTCAACCAAACGCGCGGCACGGTTAAAGCCAATTTTAAAGCGTCTTTGTATGGAGGAAATCGAAACCTTACCCGAATCAATGACCATAGCCACGGCCTCATCATACAAAGGATCATCCTCAGAACCCGTTTGACCGGCCCCATTTTCGGCATTGTCTTCATCACTTTGCAAGACTTCGATTAAATAATCGGGTGGGCCTTGCGATTTCAATTGACTCACCACTTGATGCACTTCTTCATCGGCCACATAAGCGCCATGCACTCGCGTAGGCACACCGGTTCCTGGAGGTAAATACAGCATATCACCATGACCCAAGAGCTGCTCTGCGCCTTGTTGATCTAAAACCGTTCTGGAATCGATGCGTGAAGACACTTGAAAACTTAAGCGAGTGGGAATATTGGCTTTGATTAAACCGGTGATCACATCCACCGAGGGCCTTTGTGTGGCTAAGATCAAATGAATGCCGGCAGCCCGTGCTTTTTGCGCAATACGTGCAATGAGTTGCTCTACCTTTTTACCCACCACCAACATCATATCGGCAAATTCATCGATAATCACCACCACGGCAGGTAAGGGCGTTAATGTTTCTCGTGTGCCATCTGGGAATTCAGGCTTGACCATATTTAACAAAGGCTCTGGCGATTCTTTAATTTTTTGATTATAACCGGCTAAATTTCTCACGCCCAGAGAAGCCATTAAGGCATAACGGCGATCCATTTCAACCACACACCATTTCAATGCATTGGCCGCCTCACGCATATCGGTA
The DNA here is from genome assembly GCA_009885495.1 of Gammaproteobacteria bacterium. Classification (GTDB taxonomy): domain Bacteria; phylum Pseudomonadota; class Gammaproteobacteria; order UBA1113; family UBA1113; genus VFKP01. The sequence goes on from VFKP01000086.1 coordinate 18,616, forward strand.
ACGACAGGGGTGAGCAAATGTGGGATCCCTTCATACACTGAAAGTTCCAACATTTTAGGATCCACCATGATAATACGCACCTCATCGGCGCGGGCCTTATAAAGTAGACTTAAAATCATGGCGTTTAAACCGACGGATTTACCCGCGCCCGTGGTTCCTGCCACCAGTAGATGCGGCATTTTGGCCAAATCGACGATCACAGGATTGCCGGCAATGTCTTTGCCCAAAGCCATACTCAAAGGTGAGCGTGATTGCTGATATTGTTTCGACTCTAAGATCTCGCGTAAACGCACTGTTTCACGCGTTTCATTAGGTAATTCCAAACCAATAAAGGATTTTCCTGGGATCACCTCCACCACACGCACACTCACCACCGATAAAGCACGGGCCAGATCTTTAGCCAAGCCTGATATTTTACTGACTTTCATGCCAGGAGCTAAGCTCAATTCATAACGAGTGACCACAGGGCCAGGATGCACGCCTTCGACTTTAACCGTAAGGCCAAAATCCGCCAAATGCCGTTCGACTTCTCTGGATTTTTGTTCTAAGACTTGCCTGGACCATTGCAATAATTGTTGCGGCTCTGTTTTAACCAATAAATCCAGTGAAGGTAAGCCATCAATTAAACCCTTGCCCTTATGGGGTACAAAATTGGCGACAGGGAGTTTTTCAGGAGGCTTAGGAGCGAAGATTCTAGGCACAGTAGTCTGTATTGGCATTGGGCTGCCTTCGCCCAAATCTAAGCTGGGTTCAAGACGAGGCAATCGTGATATGGGAATTTCTTTTTCAATAAACGCCGTCGGATCTTTGACTTTAGAGATCTTCGGTCTTTCAATCTCTATAGATTTTTCGGAAGGCGCCTTTTTGAGCGATTCCAATAAAGCTTGATATTGAGGGCGCAGCCAATTTCCCAGAAATAAACCCAAACGATGAAATACTTTACGCCAGATGAGTCCCGTGAAAAAAGTAACCCCAGTAAAGAATAAGGCTAAAAGAATAACGCTGGCACCCACGGCATTAAAATTTTCAGTCAACAGATGCGCAAAAGCGCTGCCCAAAATACCGCCTGGTGCTGCGGGTAATGGCGTATGCGCCTTGGCATCCCAAAGACTTAATAAAGCACTGCCCGCCCCTAGAATTAAAAAGAAACCGATGAATTTGCTGCTTAACAGATGCCAATTATCTTCGTTGTCTAAATTACGATCTTTAATATTAAACCAAGCGGCATAAGCGAGCATCAGAGGAGTGCAATACGCCCAATAGCCTAAGAATGAAAAAAGCAGATCAGAAATATAAGCACCGACACGTCCACCGGCATTGGCAATGGTTTGCGTGGATGCTGCGCGCGACCAACCTGGATCGCTGGAATGATAAGTAAAAAGAGAAAATAAAACATACAAGGCTAAAGCCACTGTTAGAATCAGCAAACCTTCACGCAAGCGATGATGCAATTCTTGTGGCAAAGTTTTTTTAGGTGCCGCTGGGAGCTTTCCCTTTCCTGCTTTTTCCTGTTTTTTCACACTCAATTAAGCCTCTACGGTCTGAGGTTGATAAACTGGCAGCGCTTCGCGTTGTGATTGTTCAAAATCCTTGGTCCAGGCTTTTTTATGAGGATCCAGCAGCTGACCATTTAATTCATCCGCCAATTGCAAGGCACAATCGACCATTTCATTAAACGCATGACGAGGACGGATCGATTTTTCTAAATTGATAAATAAACACAGGCCCGGAGTGTGAAAATCACCCATATTCGTCAGATCAATGATCCCAGATTCCGTAGCGGAAGCCACACTAAAAATAATACGCCCTTCCTCATCGTAACGATGCACAATATTCATAGGGCCTGCCTGCAAGCCTTGTGCCATTAAGCTTTGCATGAGTTCATACCCCATAAAACGATGGGCACGCCCTGCCGAAAGATAAATCGTTAAAACCCGAAAATTCTCTTCGTTCTGAGTCTCTTTCTGTGTAGCGGCTGTAGATCGATGATCAGCGTCGTTTTCTTTAGCCTGATATTCTTCAATAGGAATGACTTTAACGCTTCCGACCAGATCATCGCTGAAATCGCCTCCAGCATGACGCTCCAATTGATCATTTAAATGTGAAAATTGATCTTTGTTCTGATTGCGACGCATTAAGCTGTACAAACCGAAACTGGCTAAAATGCAAACCCCAACAATCCAATAGACTTCCATTTTTAATTCCTCTTTTTAAAACTTTATTATTATCCCTCTCCCCCAACCCCTCTCCCGGAATACCGGGCGAGGGGAGCTTTTTCAAGCCCATCTAGAGTACTAGGCAAGGGGAGCTTTTTCTAGAGCGCTCCTTTATATTAGCAAATTCTTCCTTAAGGCCCGATCAATCTGTGGCCATGGCCAGAGCTTCTTGCATATCAACAGACACTAAGCGCGATACCCCTGGCTCTTTCATGGTAACACCGATGAGATTATCGGCCATTTCCATCGCCAGTTTATTATGGCTGATGAAAATAAATTGCAATTCCTTAGACATCTCTTTCACCAGATTACAATAACGAAAAACGTTATTGTCGTCTAGAGGCGCGTCCACTTCATCCAACATACAAAAAGGGGAAGGGTTTAGCTTGAAGATCGCAAACACCAAGGCAATGGCCGTTAAAGCTTTTTCACCACCCGATAACAGATGGATTGTCGCATTACGCTTGCCGGGTGGTCTGGCCATAATGGAAACTCCAATGTCCAGCAATTCTTCGCCCGTAGTCTCCAAATAACATTCGCCCCCTCCAAAAATTTTAGGAAACAATTGTTGCAAATTATGATTCACTTTGTCAAAGGTTTCTTTAAATAAAGCTTTGGTTTCACGATCGATTTTTTCAATAGCGTCTTCCAAAATCCTTAAGGCTTCTACCAAATCTTCCTGTTGGCTATCCAGATAAAGCTTACGCTCAGATTCCGTTTGAAATTCTTCAATCGCTGCTAAATTAATAGCCCCTAAACGCTGAATGCGTTCACAGACTTTTTGCAAATCGGCATCCAATTGTTCTTCAGTGTGTTCAGGCGTTAA
>VFKP01000114.1 GCA_009885495.1 Gammaproteobacteria bacterium
GAGGATATTACTCAATTTAAAACAGGTCTGTCACGCGAGCTTGCCGGAAGGACACGTTAGTCATGCAGATTTGGGGCAGATACAGCTATATGTAAATTATTTTGACCAAGAAATTAAGCAAGAGAATGATAATCCAACGATAGGGCTAGTACTCTGTACGAAAAAAAAAGATGAAATGGCTAAATATCTGTTAGGTGAAAGAACAAAACAAATTTTCACAAGCACTTACCAGTTTCATTTACCAACTGAAGATGAATTGGAGAAAGAATTAAAACGTGAAATGAAAACTATTCAATATAATCTAGATAATAATGAAAACTCTGTATCATAAGGTCGATGAGTTTATTTACCGCTTACTCAAAAAGTAGCTCCCCCCCCTGCCTGCCTCTCTATTCCGGTGTGAGAATAAGCACGATGAAGATGAAGATTGCAAATAAATATCCAGTGGTATACACTGAGCTCTGTTCAATATCGGTACGCTAGCCAATTATCATCAATTTCGGCATTTAAATGGATATTTAATGAATAAAAAAATATTTGGAGATTCGCTATGGATAAATCAATTAAAACATCTGCACTCAAGTCGGTCGTTCTAGAAAAAGATCTTGCCCTATATCATGCCGAATTGTCTGAGAATAAAAAAATTTTAGCCTTACTAAAAAAAGAACTCCAAGATGAACGTGATAGAAGATCAATCTTAGAAAGTCTTCTTGCGCATATGCCTGGTAATGTCTATTGGATGGACAAAAACTGTACTCAACTCGGGTGTAACAATAATGTTCTAACCATGTTGCACCTAACTCGCGAAGAGTATATCGGAAAAACATATGAGGAACTTTCTGAAATTGGCCATTGGACAGCAGGTCAGGCAGAATTTTTTAAAAATGACGATATGAGTGTAATGAAATCAGGGTTACCGAAGTTTAACATAGAGGACCCTCCATTGCCTCATGCCAATGGTACTACCCTCCACTTACTAACCAGTCGTGTTCCGCTGTATGATGCCGCTCACAATATTGTTGGCGTTGCGGGGATTTCAATAGACATCACTGAAAGAAAGGAAGCCGAACAAGAGCTTTTTACGGCAAAAGAGCAGGCCGAAGTCGCGAATAAACTTAAAACTGAATTTATTCAAAATATGCAACACGACATTCAAACACCTGCTGCAGGAATTGGCCTGGCAATAAGCGCATTGCTTGAAAAAGAGATGGGCTCTGATGCAAAAAACATTTTAAACCTTTTAAAAGAGCTCAGCGAACAACTTTCGAATTTGTGTAGGTCGTACGGCAGCCCGAGTTCTCAAGAAATTGAGTCTCAAACGATCACTGAAAATAAATTTAATATTCGAGACCTTGTTTCTGGGGTAATTGGTTTAAACAGAATAAATGCTCTAAATAAAAAAATTGAGCTTCAACTAACTATTGATGAAAACTTGCCACTTACCATTATCGGGGATGAATTTAGATTCCAACGTGTTTTGCTCAACCTCGTGAACAATGCTGTTAAGTTTACAGACAAAGGCGATGTTTCAGTAACTTTGAACGCAGATATGAAAATGAACATTTTGTGCATTGAAGTAAAAGACACTGGCATTGGTATTGAAGCAAGCAAAATAGGATCTATTTTCGAAAAATTTACTCGGGGAATATCTTCTTATAATAAGCAATATCCTGGGACTGGTTTAGGATTATATTCAGTTAAAGTGATAGTCGATCAACTGAATGGGGATTTAGAAGTAAAGAGTATTTTAGGTAAAGGTTCTTGCTTTTTATTGCGCCTCCCATTCAAAACCCCCTACAATACGCATTAAAACCCCTATGGTTAAACTCAAAAAACAAACCTATCACAATGAACACGGTGTGCTGGATACTGAGCTCTGGTTAGAAGCGCTTTCGCTTCGCTACCCTGCTGAAAATTTAACACGTCTGCGTTTGGCCATTGATTTAGCCGCTGAATTAGGACGCTCTATTGCCAGTATCTCTGCCAAAGAAAGCGCGCTGAGTTTGGGTTTACATATGGCTGAATTATTAGCCGAACTCTCTGCCGATGAAAGCACATTGATTGCCGCTTTGCTTTATCCCCTCGTATTATACAGTGATTTTACTTTAGATGATGTTCGGCAAACTGCCGGTTTAGAAGTTTCAACCTTGGTAGCCGGTGCCTTGCGTATGGATGAGATCTCCGATCTCTTACACGCAGATACTTCCAAAAAAGACTCACAACTGTCGCGCGCCCATAATTTAAGAAAAATGCTCTTAGCGATGGCCAAAGACATTCGAGTGGTTATTTTAAAAATTTCCGAAAAAATCTCTTATCTACGTGTGGCCACCGATCTGGATGTAAAATTTCAACAGCGTATCGCAACCGAAGTCAAAGAAATTTATGCTCCCCTGAGTAATCGTTTGGGATTGGGGCATTTAAAATGGGAAATGGAAGATTGGGTTTTTCGTTATTTAGATCCCAAAGAATACCAAGCGCTGGCCAAAGCGCTGGATCAAAAACGCGTGGAACGAGAAGATTATATTGCTGGTTTTCAAAAAGATCTAGAGGCTTTGCTCAGGCCTTTAAATTTAAAAGCCTGTGAAATTTCGGGTCGCGCCAAACATCTTTACAGCATTTATAAAAAAATGAATCGTAAAAAAGTGGGACTAGAGAAAATCTATGATTCCTTTGCGGTGCGCGTTTTAGTGTCTGATCTGGATGAATGCTATAAAGTACTGAGTGTAGTGCACACACAATGGTCTCCCATCGCTGAAGAATTTGATGATTATATTGCAAAACCCAAAGGCAATGGGTATCAATCGCTGCATACTGCTGTCGTGGGGCCCGCTTTCAAAAATGTGGAAGTGCAAATCCGCACTTTCGAAATGCATGAGGTTTCAGAACTGGGTGTAGCGGCACATTGGAAATATAAAGAAGGTCCAGGCCTCAAGCAAGATCAAACGGATAAGGTCGCTTGGTTAAGGCAATTGCTGTCATGGCAATCTGAATATACCTCTATAGACCCATCTGCAGAACGTTATCAAACAGCCGCCTTATTCGAAGACAGCGTATTTGTCTTTACCCCCGAAGGCGATATTATCGACTTAAAAAAAGGCGCCACTCCGCTTGATTTTGCCTATCATGTTCACAGTGAAGTCGGTCATCGCTGTAAGGGCGCTAAGATTAATGGCAAAATAGTTCCTTTGGTCTATACCCTCAATACAGGGGATCGCGTTGAAATTATTACCGGTAAAATAGCACATCCCAGTTTAGATTGGCTGGATCCTAAAGCCGGTTTTATCTCAAGCAGCAAAGCACGAGCCAAAATATCGCAATGGTTTAAATCACAAAATTATGAAGAGAATCTTGCCGAAGGCCAAGCGCTTTTAAATGAAGCCGCAAAACGTGAGCATTTAGAACTGCCCCCCTTATTACCCATTGCATTGGCCTTACATTTTAAAAACATCCCGGATCTATTAGCTGCCTTAGGTGGCGGACATTTAAAATTAGCGCAGATCCTAGGACGAGTCCAAGCTCAGACTTCTGCCTCAGAGTACAGCCCCAAACCTCATGCCTTAGACCCTAATAGTAAAACAGCTTCCGACATCAGTGTTTATGGGCTTAATGATATCCTGCACAGCATAGCCCAATGCTGTAAACCTATTCCTGGCGATCCTATCACGGGTTTTATCACCCGACAAAGAGGGATCAGTGTTCATCACCAAGCCTGTCATACTTTGCAAAATTTGCACCCCAAAGAAAGGGTCATTGCTGTGGATTGGCGTGATGTGTCTACACTTTACCGGACAAAGAAGTTAAACTAATCCGCGGTAAAGGAGACCCTAAAATGACCAAAAGAAAGACAAATCGGTACGATTTTGAGTTTAAAAAA
>VFKP01000125.1 GCA_009885495.1 Gammaproteobacteria bacterium
GTTAGAATACCGGCCTGTCACGCCGGGGGTCGCGGGTTCGAGCCCCGTCCACTCCGCCATGTTATCGTATCTGTAGTAAGGCTGGCGTAGCTCAGCAGGTAGAGCAGCTGATTTGTAATCAGCCGGTCGTCCGTTCGATTCGGATCGCCAGCTCCATGTCTTATGAAGTTAATCGCAATATCACTTAATCTCTTATTTTTAGAAGAATCACCATCTTTAGTGATCGATTGCCTTCGTCAAAAACACTAAAAATTTCCTTTGAGCTCCCCTCGCCCGGTATTCCGGGAGAGGGGTTGGGGGAGAGGGCAAATCAATTTTTATTTTTCACTGATTCTTAACATCTTCTTTCAATAAACGAATTAAATTCGCCATATCTTCCGGGCAGGGAACAGAATAGGATACTGTTTCTCCACTGCGCGGATGAATCAATTCTAATTTTGTGGCATGCAGGGCTTGGCGATGAAAACCTTCTAAAGTTTCGCGCAATTCTACAGACGCTTGTTTAGGGAATTTAGGTTTGCCGCCATAACTGGAATCTCCCACGATGGGATGATGAATATGGGCCAGATGCACACGAATTTGATGGGTGCGTCCTGTTTCCAATTGCACCCGCAATAGGGTGTGAGCGCGAAAGCGTTCTTCCACGCGATAATGAGTGATGGCCTCACGTCCGGAATCTGTTACGGCCATACGCGTGCGTGCTAGATGGTGCCGGCCAATCGGGGCATTGATGGTGGCACCGGCGGTGATCAAGCCTTGGCAGAGGGCAAGATATTCTCGTTTGACACTGCGATTGGCCAATTGCCGTACCAAATCGGTGTAAGCCACTAAATTTTTGCCCACAATGAGTAAACCTGAGGTGTCTTTATCTAAACGATGCACAATGCCAGCGCGGGCTAAATTTTCAAGTTCCGGGCAATGGTGTAAGAGGGCATTGAGCAAGGTTTGATCGGGATTACCGGCACCAGGATGAACGATTAAACCCACAGGTTTATTGATCAGCAGGATGTCCTCGTCTTCATAGACAATATTCAGAGCAATGGCTTGCGCTAAAACGGTTGTTTGCACTTGAGGGATATACGTTAAACTTAGGGTTTCGCCGCCTTTTAAAGCTTCTTTGGCTTTGAGGCTGCGGCCATCACAGAGTAAATGACCGGATTTTATCCAATTCTGTAAGCTGCTGCGCGAGAATTGTGCGAATAACAGAGCTGCTGCGCGATCAAAGCGGTAACCTGCCCATTCGGCAGGCACAATGGCGCTGAAAGAACTTTCTGAGGGGAGAATAGACATGCTTTTTACTTCAATTTTATTTTAGGGTATACTCCGCATTTTGGCGCTATTGTTCAGCGATTGCAATAGGCTTGACGGTATTGCCGCCAAAATCCCTCAGCTTAGCAGGTTTAAAATTCTTGCCAGCTGATCCGCGATATAATTTCTAAGGAAACGATTAGAATGAAAAAGATCCTAGGGCTTGTTTTGGTCGTCAGCGCCATTCTCTTGAGCGCATGTTCAGAAGATGTGAAAACGCCGGCCGATATTTATAAAGGTCAGTCTGCAGAGAAGATCTTTAAAGACGGTGATACGGCTTTGGCCAAAGGCAGTTATCAAGACGCGGTGGATCATTTTGAAGGCTTAGATGCCTTGTATCCTTTTACTGCTTACGAAGAGCAGGCGCAATTGAATATTATCTACGCCTATTATAAAACTCGGGATTATGCTTTAACGGCCGCTGCGGCTGATCGCTATATTCATTTGTATCCACGCAGCACACACATTGATTATGCTTATTATATGAAGGGTGTGGCCAATACCAGTGTTAATCGTGGCTTAGGATCGAATGTGATCCATTTGGATATTTCAACCCGTGATTTGGGTTCGGCCAAAGAAGCCTTTAATGATTTTGGTGAATTGCTACGCCGTTACCCGGACAGCCCTTATGCGCCTGCCGCTCGCAGCCGTATGATTTATTTGCGCAATATGTTGGTGCAATCCGAATTGAATATCGCTCAATTCTATTATGATCGCCGTGCCTATGTGGCGGCGGCCAATCGCGCCAATCATATTGTGCAAGAATATCAAGAAGCGCCTTCAGTGATCCCAGCATTGGGTTTGATGGTGCAATCGTATCGTAAATTAAACTTAAGCGATCCGGCGGATAAAACCCTGCAAGTGCTGGCGTATAATTATCCCGATTCAGACGTCTATAAGAAATTGCAAGCGGAGAAATAAGAGCCTGCCAATACTTTCTGTGTTACTGGGCTGAGTATCGTCAGCCGATAGCCAGCCCAGTAACACAGAGGCTAAAATGATCGCTCTGCACAATGACAATCCAAAAGATGATCGTTGACTATCCCCGTGGCTTGCATGAAGGCGTAAACCGTAGTCGCGCCCAGGAATTGAAAGCCCGCCTTTTTGAGATCTTGACTTAAGCGCAGCGCCCTGGGGGTGTAAACTGGAATATCTTCAGCCCGTGCCCACTGAGGTTTAGGCGGCTGTTCATCGGCATAAGCCCAGAGCCAATCGGCAAAAGACGTTTTCTGCTGCAGAGCTAAAAAAGCCTTGGCATTGGCGATACTGGCCTGTATTTTACGCCTATTGCGAATGATCCCAGGGTTATTCAAAAGCTCATTTATTTTAAGATCATCATAGGCTTGTATTTTCACAGGGTCGAAATCATCAAAGGCGATTTGAAAAGCCGCACGCTTGCGTAAAATAGTGATCCAGCTTAATCCCGCCTGAAAGCTTTCTAAGATCAGAAATTCAAATAAACGCCGATCATCATACAGCGGGCGGCCCCATTCTTCATCATGATAACGGATATATAAAGGATCTTCACCGCACCAGGCGCAGCGTTTGACAGAGGGCATAGAAGGCTCCTGAGAATTAAAGCGTTATTGCTCCGAAGAACTGTTCGGAGAAAGTGGAAACTCCCCTCGCCCGGCACTCCGAAGTACTGTTCGGAGAAAGTTGGAACTCCCCTTGCCCGGTACTCCGAAGAACTGTTCGGAGAAAGTTGAAACTCCCCTCGCCCGGCACTCCGAAGTACTGTTCGGAGAAAGTTGGAACTCCCCTTGCCCGGTACTCCGAAGTACTGTTCGGAGAAAGTGGAAACTCCCCTCGCCCGGTACCCCGGGAGAGGGGGTGGGGGAGAGGGTGTCTAAAAAGCTTTACCTCTTTGACTTAAAATTTCAGCTATCTCATCTAATACAGCGTCTAGACCCTCAAAGATCTCATGATTCCAAACTCGAAAAACATAAAAGCCTAAATGTTTAAAATAAGCGTCGCGTTTTTGATCGTAGACTTTTTGTTCGGGATGTTGCCCGCCGTCTAGTTCAATAATAAGTTTTACCTGTAAAGCTGCAAAATCGGCAATATACCTCCCGATAGGCACTTGCCGTTTAAATTTTACTTTAAAATAACGTTCTGCACGCAGATAATACCATAATTTTTGCTCTGCATCTGTCATAGTCTGGCGAAGAGATTTTGCATTTACCAGTATTGCTGGGAGTGTGATCGGCATAGAGTAAAATTTAACGCATCAAAAAATTAATAAATAATACATTAAATAATTTTAAATGTAAATATTTTGTGTTTTAACACCCTCTCCCCCAACCCCTCTCCCGGAGTACCGGGCGAGGGGAGCTCAGGCAGTACTGAGGAATACCGAGCGAAGGATTAGGGGAAAGTATCTAGATAATTCTGGTGGCTATGGGTGGACTCGAACCACCGACCTCAGCATTATGAGTGCCGCGCTCTAACCGGCTGAGCTACATAGCCAATGAAGGGGCCCATTGTCAGGGATTTTAAGAAGTTTGTCAATAGGACTTGCCAGTCTGTAAAGTATGGTCCATAAACTAAGTCCATGGGCTATTTCTTGCATTTGTAAAAAGAGTGTTTGCTTAAAGGTGAAAACAGAAGAATCTTTGTTTTAGATCCACCGATGAAATCGGTGTTATCGGGCGATTAGGTTGGAAGAGAGATAGTATTTAGAAAAATCCCTCGCCATAAGCTATGGCGAGGGGGTCTTGACTTCTAAGAGCTGTGAATGCTCTAGCTCGGACCTTGTGGACGCGGAGGCATAGGAGGAGGTACTGAAGGACCTGCCTTAGGTTGTGCTTCTTTTGGAGGGCTGTTTCTGCCATTTCCGCTTTGAGGAGCAGCACTCAGCCCAAATTTAACACTCAGCTGAGATCGCACTTCTGGACGGACCAAAAGGTTTTTTTCGTATAGATCATTCAAGATCTGAGTTAATAATTCTGGGCTATTTATATCTTGAGAGACCAATTCAGCATCTAACTGATCTGTGGTCGGCGGAGTAAAAGGTTTTTTAAATTGATATTCTTTCGTCATGAAATCAATATAAATCACATTTTTTTCTGGTCCATCTTGAGGTAGCTCTGAAAGCAAAGCTAAGCGATAGTCTTGTGATTTGCGCTCTTTCTTAGGAGTCTCAGCTTCCCATTCATCATCACCTTCGGAATCAGAGCTAGAGCTAGTGCTAGAGCTAGAGCTAGAGCCAGAACCAGAACCCCCGACAGAAAGAGTATCTACTTTCTGTCCTATCACATTTCCCAGACTAGCATACAGTGGATTGCTTGGTTTAGAAGCTTCAGCCTTTTTCTCCTCAGGTTTTTTCTCCTCAGGTTTTTCAACGTGTCGCAGAGGAGCTCGTGATTCGAGAGATGCGAAAAGAGACAGAGCTGCTCCAGGACTCTTAACTGCGGTAGCAGACGAGCTTGAACTGCTGGCAACATCAGCTTCTGCTTTACCTTTACCTTTACCTTCTGCTGCATCGAATTCGGAAGCTCTTTGAGCAGCAGCACGCTCAAGTGCTTGATCAGCAAATTGCTCGTGCATTTCAGCAGCTCTAAGTTCTTTCGGAGTTGGATCTTCAGCTACTGTAACCTCTGGCTTCGGATCTCTTGGAAGGGGGGGAGGAGGCTGATCTCCCTCTTCTATAGACTCTGATCCAGATCCAGATCCACTTCCCCTGTGGTTATCAAAATCATCTGAACTTGAAACATCTACAAAATCGGCAGCAAACAATTCCGCAGGAAATTGTCCAGCCTCAGTGAAAGCTGTGATTTGAGTGTCCAGTGTTGCTTGGTATGCGGTATTTCGAGCTTCTCGCGCTTGTTTTGTTTTACCAAGGAATGCTCCAGAATCGTATTCTAGATCGCTCTTTAAATTTTCAAGTAGCGTACTGATACTCTCTTGTCTTCTTGCAAAATCAGCCACGGTTTGGGGATGATTCAAAAGAAGATTATCGTAATAGACTGTTTTTGTATCAAGCAAGTTCGACAATTCAGCACATTCTTTTTTCAACTGAACTAATCTATCTTTTTTAGACTTGGTTTCGTTGTCTTCTTTATTAAGTCTAGTTGACTCTGCTGTTTGAACTTCTTGAGGCATCGAAGATAGAAATGTTTTTAAGGTAGTCATTTTAGCATCAAAAGAAATTTTTTGTTCATCTTGTAAGCTTCTTGCTTGGATTGCGATCCCTAATGCTTGTTGAAAACGAAGCAAGAAGTGCATTTGAAATTCATGATCGGTAGACTTTAACCCATAAAGCGAATCGAGCGTTTCAAGTGTGAATCTCAACATTTCATTTGAGAGCACGCCATGTGTTTTAGCCGTTTTTATGAAGACAGTCATATAGTTTACTTCTGAACGCCCTTTGCTTGTTAGAATTGTCGCGACATTCCCGGAGATTTTTAAAATGTTGTCTTGCAAGAGTTCAGTTGAGGCGGCATCTCTGAAAACATGATTTACTCTTTCTTGAATGTTCACACGTCTCTCTTTTTTCAATGGATGAATTATTTCACAAAGCAAATTTGTTTCTTCTGGATTCTTGCTATTCGTCAGCAGAGTCTCAAAACCATCGATTATTTGCGGGTTAACAACCCCATGAGTTTTTACGCTTTTCCCTGAGAAATATCTTTCAACACTCTCCATTTTGGTGTTTTTGTTAACCGTACTTAATTTTTTCAGTAATTCGAAAATTTTATCTATTGAATTTTCTGCGATGGCTTGTGCTAGAATTTCAGTAAATTTAGCTGTTTCTGCCTCATTATTCCTTTTCGCTGTGTCAATAAATCTTTCCAGAGCGCCAACGATCTTAGTGTGAGGAAGTTTGAAATCGTCTGGGATTGAGGATTGATTAAGAGCTTTTAACATATTTTCAAAACCGTCTAAAATTTCTTTTTTGATAAGGCGGTCAGAAAAACAAGTTTCTGCAAATTTAAACTTCGTTTTTAAATTTGTAATTATACCAAAAAGCATCATGGACAATTGTGAATTTTGGTTAGCAAGATTTCCAAGGTGATCGCTGAGCAACCCAAAGAAATCATTGATCTTTCGAGAAGCCTCTTGATAAGTTTCTCTAGACAAGGAAGTCGCCACGAATTCTTCTAAAAGTTGTGCTTGTGCGTTAGAGGTTAAGTATTCCATCAGAGTGTTAAGATGAGAAATCTCATGTTTTTCAGAGAGTGTTTTTAGTAATCTTATAGATCCTAGTATATTTCCGCTATTGAGGTTTTGAAATTCAATCTTCGCGTCAAGGAGTCCCAAATCAACTAATACAGCTTGGAAAAAATCAAACAATAAGCCTTGTTTTTGCTCGTCTGGGAAATTTAGGGCCTCTAAAGAACCTGCCAAAGCATCGATCACGGCACCGGGTTGCTCTTTGTACTTTTTGTGCAAAGCTGAAGGATGATAATATTGGCCTGTGCTTAAACAATGTAAAACCAATTCTTGAGTATCTAGGTTAACAATGATGTCAAAAGAAACCTTATCTACTTTTAAAGGAACACAGAAAATCCCTTTGTCTTCTGATAAAGCATGCCTCAGAGCCTTGAGTTGTTTCATAGCCATTTTGCTGCCCACTAAGTCTTTTAGAAATTCGGCGGGGTTTTCACTGGCCTGTAAATCTTCTAATTCTGTCGTTGTAAAGGCTATGGGCTTTCGTCCATATTGATTGAGAGTGAGCCCGGCAATGCGATGTTGGCCTTCGACAGTCCTATATTCTAGATCCAGAGAAGGCAATAAAGCCTCATGTCCTTGAGGTTTGGTATAATTAGCCTTGACTAGCAAAAGTTCGCCATGCGGTCCTTTCCCAATCTCTGTATTTGCTAGATCGGCCGTATCACCGGCAAGCCAATTGCTTGTAGGATATATGGCAGTTGTGTTCGGTTGACTGGACTCTGTAGAGTTTAAAATAGCTTTAATATTCTTTTTAAAATTTTCAAGATCAACCGTATAGACAACGCCGTTGACTAGCATTCGTACGCGTTGAACGATATTTTTTTGATCCGCTTCTATGTGAAAGTAAGTCCTGTTCTCAGGCACTGTTAATTGTAAAGAAGAATTATCGTCTTGCTGAAATAGATCAGTGCGAATGAAATGCTTATCTTCCTGGTCTAATCCTAATACGGATCCCTTCTTTGTCCCTAATAGCGATTTAAGCATTGCTTTTATATCGCCGTTCGAGTCAAAACTAACATAATAGCTGGTATTAGAATTAGCCTGTTCTAGGCTAGAGCTGCTAGCTACATTAGAGCTGCTGCTACTTGCTACGCTAGAGCTACTGGAAGATGCGACCGTTGATGGGCGTCTTAAAAAAGAGTTCATAAAATACTTACCTCTGTATAGTTTGAGTTAATGCGATATATTATTCGCACGGATAATTCTTGTCCTTAAGATGTCGATCTTGATTCTTATGGGGCAGTTTAAGCCACTTGGGGAACATACTATCATAGTTTCCTTAACAAAAGATTAAGAAAAGAACAGTTTTGAGCGAAAAAGCGTAAAAAGATCGAGTGAAGTTTGAGTTTTCGGTTTATTTGAGTAAATAAAGAACAAAATAATATACGCCCTCTCCCCCGACCCCCTCCCCCAGAGTACCGGGGGAGGGGGTCGGGGGAGAGGGCGTATAAAAAGGCTGGCCTCTTTGGCTTAAAATTTCAGCTATCTCATATACGATAGCTATTATGTCTTCAATATCTATTTATTCTCAATTCGTAAAATAGATCAGGGCAAGATCATCTAAAATTTGTACAATTAAACGAGGTTTAATGA
>VFKP01000137.1 GCA_009885495.1 Gammaproteobacteria bacterium
AACGGTACAAGCAACGGTACAAGCAACTGTACAAAGAACTATCCAAGAGAATCGTCCAGAGTGGATCCAGCAAGGAGTTCAACAAGGAGTTCAGCAGGGAGTTCAGCAAGGAGTTCAACAAGGAATTCAGCAAGATCGGCATGAAATGGCCGTTAGAATGATCCGAGAAAGCGTTGAATTTACGCTTATTTCTAAGATCACAGACTTTTCTATTATGGAACTCAAAACTATTGAAAGAGAGATGAAAAGACATTAGAAGGCCTCTAAATTGACAGTCTCGGGCTGAGATGTATCCCTTCCAAATTTTAGGGTTTAAGGATCTCAGAAAACTCCTAAATCGCTTTTTCAACCTATCCGATGCACAGATCTTTATTTAAGCCAGGCCAAAATGGCTAAGAGATAGCCTTTTGAGCCATTGAGCACATATTTGAAGCCCTCATTTTATCGGGATTTTAAGGGGTCGCCAGAGATGTGTGCATCGGATAGCTTTCCCAACCCCTGACTCAGAACACTGGGTGAGAGGAGAATAGCTTCCCCTGGAATTTGAAAAGCGTGCGGAACTACCCTCCATTAGGGGGCGAATAGTTAGAAGCGTGCAAAGGATGAGTCTCTTGATTTATGCAAAACCAACACTTAAATGGCCATGCGTTTTTCGATGAGTCTCTTTCTGCTTAACGATAATTTCAACATCGCGATCAAGTTTATTCAGAAACCCTATGAGCCGTTCAATAGAAAAATCATCTAATCGCCCACAATTTAATGCAGATACTTTGGGCTGATCGATTTTCAGGACTTTTGCTGCAGCTTTTTGTTTTAAGCCTTTTTGCTGGAGAATCGTATTAATTTGAAATGCGAGTTTTACTTTGGCCAGATATTTATCGGCTTCAGGGATCTGTAAATCAGCGAAAACATTGCCGCTGGATGGAGTCATTTCTAGTTTTTCATCGTCTTTAATATTCATCCTATTCACCTTTTGGTATGTTCAGCTCTGAGAAGTTTTAAACGCTGTTTAATAAGCGCTAATTCTTCTTTGGGCGTTTTAATTCCAATTTTCGACTTCTTTTGAAAACTGTGGAGCACATATACCGTATCCAGAAAATTTACAAGGTACACCATTCGATAAGCCTCTTTATCGTATTCTATTGCCAATTCATAGACGCCGGAACCATGGCCTTTAAAAATCTTAGACTTATGATAATCCATTCCTTCTTGTGCTAGATGTAAGGCATATCCCATCTCCTGAATAACCCCTATTGGAAACCTCAAAAGATTTTTTTTTGCTATCACCCAACCATTTTAAACTTTTCACTTCAGCTCAGCCTTAACATGCTAATTTTAGCATATAAATTTAATCAGATCCATCGTTGAAAATATTCATAAAGAAAGTTCTGCTTTACTCATAACTTCGGTCTGAAGATCTGTTTAATGCTAGAACCATCATTAAACAATTTAATTTTAATGCTTTAAAGTTTATTAAATCAAACCCTCTCTGTCAAGGATTTTTGGAGCCTTATTTATGTAATTAAACTTAAAAAATTAAATTATGCGTTGACAAAATCTTCAAAGCCCGGTAGTGTGTTCAATATTAAGTCAGGCGTAAGGTAACCCTTTCAGAAATTCTAAGCCGAGAGCAAGAATCTTGATATTTTAAGGAAACCTTAATCTTACGGGCGGGGCTTTAAGGTATAATGTATTTTAATTATTAGATCTGCGGAGATATTATGAAAGCTCGTGAGATAAACGAAGTTTTAAGATGCGTAATGAGATGTTCACCTTCAGCAGAGAAGAACGCGGCAATAAAAGCATGTAATGCATTTAAGACAGCCTCGGCCGAGGCTGTGAAAAACCAATCTCGAATATTTCGATTTATAGGCGAAAGCGAACAAGAAAAAACAGCCAAGCTGAAAGAAGCTAGGAATGCCCTGATAAAGGCACTTCAGAACTTAGAGACTTTGCCAAGTACTAATGCTCGGAAAAAAGCTATCTTGCAGAATGCTATAGAAAGTTTAGCACGGCAGAACAATGTAAATCTTAAATCGAGAACTTATCGCTCAGCCTTTCAACCAGAAGATGGCGACGTTACGGTAACGGAAAGGCTGAAAGAAAAGATTCTTCGTTTGGGGGGTGTTCTGAAACAAGTAAAGAGGTTAAGTGACGAACTAGTAAAGGATAACGAGCATAATTTTTTTCTGGCTGAGCCGTTAAAGGAGGCCTGGAAAGAGTTTAATCTTCTGCGCCCCTTAGCAAATGTGCCTTCTGGTGGATTAAGAGCGCTTGCGAATATTGAGGGTAGACTGCAGAATAGTCTACGGATCAACCAAGAGGAGTATCTGGCTTTTTTAGAATCCTTAGATGAGCTTAATAATAGTATTAGTCTTATTAATCTTGAAAGTTCAGATCCAGCGATAGAGAAATTCAAAAAATATCGCAAGACTATAGGGATTGCTTATAGAATGTTTAACGATATTGCTGTGGAACTGCGGTTTAAGGAAAAAGACGAAAATAGCTTGGATCGAGAGTTTCCTCAATTAGTAAGGGCCCAGAGTTTTTCTTCTATCGCGGGGGAATCGTCAAACAATTCCAGCAGATTGGGAGAGACTGCAGTAAGCTCAGAATCAGGAGCAGTAAATTATCAATCATCAACGTTAGGAGAAAGTGGAATGAATAGTGACAACAGTTCTAGTGAATCGACAGAATTTGAATCTCAGTCTCAGTCTGAAGCAGAAGCTTCGTCTTCGAGTAGCGCAGAAGATTCAGATTCGCCCCCGTTTTCGTTCCACGCACCAGCAACAGTATCTTTATCCGCAGGAGCACAACCACAACCAGCAGCAGCACCAGCAACACAACCACGCGCAACTATAACTCCAGCAACTCCAACACCTGCGTCTACGGTAACAGCAGCACAAACTGCGCTGATAAACCTAGAGCGTATCGGACAGGTTTTTCAATGTGCGATTATTAGCCTCTTCAATCTAACTGACGCTGAAAAAAATCAATTTGAGGCTATTCAGAAAAAGCTTAGAGAGGGTAAAGCCCTTGATGCGCCCGATGCTGCTTGGCTTGACTTAAGGACGCCCAGGAATATTAATAATCTAAAATCTGGTGATTATACCTTCAATGCACCTCTTAGTGCGCGAGAATTTAGCGTTAAAAAAGGAAATGATTACGAGATTCAGTTTAAAGCAGATCCAACGGCAGGAGTCAGCGCAACGGTTACTGGGAGCAAAGCGCAAGAGGGCGCGGCTTATGCTGCCAAGATGTTTGGAGAGGCTGGGGTAAAAAGCGTTATGGTAAACGTAACGATGCCTATACAAGCTTTAACTCAAAACGAGCAAAATGAGCTGAAAGTAAAGTATATAAAAGCGATCCTCGTAGAGGCCAATGTGGTTCCAGTTTTAGCTGACGCTAATTCAGCTTGGGAGACCTTAAAATTAGTGGCACAAACTGATCCGGGGGCTGCTGAATCATATGTGAAGAGAATTATTCATCAAGCAATAGTTAATCATGTTATCAATAAGGACGATCCTTTCTTGAAACAATGTGTGAGTGCAGCGGGGATTACTGCTGATGCCTGTAGTCACCTAATTTCTAATGCAAATTCAAATAGAGATGCAACTGCTTTGATAAATGCCATTGTCTACGGGGCTATTGTTCCCCAGTCGGCAGCAGCTTCGCAGTCGGCAGCAGGAGGGGGAGGTGCTGCTAGGAATCTCTTTACTAACCCACCGCAGCAAGGTCAAGTGCCAGCAGCACCAGCAACATCACCAGCCTCAACACGTAGAAATTCTATATAGCCAAAATAAAAAACCCTATGGTTGTGTGAATGGAAAATTGCTAGAATCCAGGAGACTTAAAGATTTGAGTCTTAAGTCTCCTTAAAAAAATGATAGAGGATCTGTCTGCATGAGTGCTTCTAAAGTGAAATTTTCCGCCACATCGGAACCTTTATTAAACTGTGTGTTTGAGCTTGAACTGTTGTCTGGTTTAACTAGGCTGCCCGATTTGCTGGGCAGAGAACCTTCTAAAGTTGCATTTTCAGACAATACTGACTTTATATCGACAGCCTCTAAAGCCCAAGCGTCATCCTCCCTTTTTTCACCCATTAAAAGAACCGCTAGACAAGGTAGACGAAGAACTCAGACGTTTATTGAAAAAATATCAACCGCTGAACGTTCTGCAAAACCTGCGCTTGAAGCCGGGCAATTTGCTTTTATCGATTTTTCTTTATTAGAAAAAACAGTGGAAGAAAAGGTTAAAGCAGAAATCAAAAAAAATCCGATTAATTTTAATGCGGGGGATGGAAAACTTGATGAAAGTCTTGAGATATTGCTCGGTTTATATCGGGATTTTGAAAAGCCCATACTTCATAAAATCGAGAGTATCCCCAGGGAATTAGAATTTTTCTCGGATTATTGTCAATGGGATCCAGAAGACATCCCCTTAGAGGTTCTCGTTGATGAACTCGAAAAACTCAAAAACTTGCAACAAATCTTAGTAGACCGTTTGCAGGAGATTCACAAATTTCAGTCGCTGCAGGTGGAGGCGACCCAACAACTGACTTTATTTTTAAACGCTTATAGGGATGATTGTTTACGAGAGCAGGGTATTGTCAGTGCAAAATTAACCCTGCTTTTGGAGGCGGTCGATGCTTATTTTAATGAACATAAAGATGAGTTAAGGCCTTTTTTAGAAAGGGTTGATCTGATTTGTGTTTCCGAGGCGCCTACGCCTGAAAATTATAAAAAGCTTCCCTGTGAATCTGCACAAGGTTTTGTCTATCATCAGAAAGAGGTGTATTTTGTCCATCAAGTCACGGCTGAGATTTCCAAATTTACACTTACAAAAGAACAGCAAGATCTGTTTGAACAGATCATAAAGGACTCTTGTTTGAGTCAAGATCAATCTTTAGTGATGCCTGAAGACATGGAACATCGGGTTGCAACAGTCTTAGAACTGAGTGCGTTGCGGTTTGAACAGAAAAGAAGATCGGTCCTGCAAAGGCATAATGGGGGTTATACTTCTATTTTGGCACAACTCGCACCAACCCGAACAGTTCAACTTAAAGATTTTTTTAAATCCCTCCCCTTCGCACGCTGCGATAAAGAAGAGATCGCTGCTTGTGGACGCTGTTATGAAGATATCTTGCGTATGGGTGTTTTAAATGATGATGTTCTCTCTTTGGCTGCAGAAAGCTATATTCCAAGCCTCGCTTCAGATCGAATGACTAAAACCCAATTAAGGCCTCATCCCTCGCACCCCAATGCTCTAGCCGTTCTCTTAGCCAATGAAAACTTATTTGAATCTTTTATGCAGTTTGCTGAAAAAAAAGACAAAAATAGCCTAGTAGATTTGCAGTTTTTGAAGAGCGTGCGTCAAATGATGCAGAAAAAACCGCTGTCGGTTGAGTTGATCCAAGACAAAATATTCAAACCTTATTTTCACCCAAAAGCCAAGGGTGCTGCTATAAACGCATTGGCCAAGGCCAAGGCTGCTTTAAAGAGCTCAGATAAAAATCTACAGCTTCAAACCTTGAGCGAGCTCTTGTATGCGCTGATCCCGATTTTTAATCAAGCGTTTGATCGTATGACCATAATGTTAAATGATTTTGAAATGGATAAAGCGACCAAAGAATTACGCGCTGATTTGTCACAATTAGACCATTTATCGATAGACGATGCGCGGTTACTCTTAAAAGAGCTGAAGGAAAAACATGAAAATGCTCATTTTTTTATGGCCGTTATTGATGATGAAGAGTGCAAAGTAGGGGGCAAGGCTACGCTCAGGGCTCAATTTAAAGATTTTATAGAAGAAGAAATAAGCAAAGAAATTCAGGAGCTAAGAGAGATTTTTTGTGATTTGTTTTTAGAAGGTATCGCTGATACCGTGTATAAAAACCTTATTCAAAGAATGGCTGGAGAATTGAATTTAAAAAACTATGCCAAAGCTTTGTTCAGTATTCATGTGCTCAGTTTAGAGGCGGTTAAGGAAAAATTATCGACGATGGATCCTGTCGATAGCAGTACTGACGTTCTGCCAGTATTGTCCCCAGCAGTGTTTTCCCCTTTGAAAAAAAATAAAAAAAATGAAAATTTTAATCTTCAAGATTGCATTTGGGCTGTCGATGAAGAACTTCATAAACATAAAGCGCTTCATAGGGAAGCGATGAAGAGAATAGAGGGGGTGAAAAACGCAAAGGAACTATTTTTGCAAGCGCAAGAGTTGAAAAGAATAGTTCAACCGAATGAAAAAGCGCATTTATTTGGATCTGCCTTGCACGATCTGAAAACCGCGATATTGGAATCTGAGCCCAGCAATCAACAGAGAAATAAAATCAGGTCTGGCTTTAATCATCGGGGTAAATTTCTGTTTCCTGCAGGTTGGCGATCAAAACGTGGGCTTGGCGGAAAACCCAGAGCAGCGTCTGAATTTCAATTGCCTGTTTCTGAAGACGACGCATTCCCCGCATTGAAGCAAGACTCCCAGGCGGAAGTTATTTTAGGGTCTCAGGCTATTTTAGATGGAAATAAAGTAGAGGAAGTTGAATTTAAATGGGATTTTAATAGTGAGCAAGCTTTAGATCTTCAACCCATCTGGCATTCTCTTAAAATAAAGATGGAATCGAGAATTCAACCTGAATGGCAAGCGTATTGGACGGGTTGTCAGGAAGAAGAAAGTTTTGTCATTAAAAATTTGGATATCTATGCAAAACCAGCGAGCGCTGCCGTTGCAGAAAAATTGCTTTTCAAAATCGAAACAGGGCTGCCTTCTCAGGCTGGGTCTGCGCTGAATATTACAAGCTACTGCCATGAGAAAAAAGAAATGGATTGGGCTGTCAAGTCTGTCTTTGATGAGATCCCTGCAGGGAGTTCAAAAGAGATCTACATTGCTGTAGGCCCTTGTTCTAAAGCAGAAAAGAAACAACTTGAATTAAAGTATGCGCGCGCTATTTTAGCTCAAGATGCTTTTCCTCGGATCTATACGGATGATGGAATAACGCGAAGCACTGAACAGACAAAGCAAGTCTTGATAAGGTTGGATCCCAGTATGGCTAGGAGGTACGAAAAAATAGGATTGACCGAAGCAGCGGAGTCAAAGCCTGTTTCTAGCCGCTATCGCTTTCTTTCTCAAAATTTGCCTTTTGGTCGGCGCTTCACAGAGGGGTCAATCGCTGTGCCACTTCGAGTTTAGCTTTAAGCTCGCCTTGAATGATCCCTTGTCGTAAGCCTTCTTCAATGCCATGTTCTACGAAAGTTTTAGCGGTACTCATGATTTTATCTCCTATGGGATGTGAAAATTTATTGTAAATGAAATCTTTGAATGCCTTGGGATCACTGATTTTGCCTTTGGTTATCAGATATCTTAGCATAACATAGACGATTTTTCGTCCCCCTTGGTCGCTTAAAGTGCGCAAAACATTTAATAAAACATCGTCTTTTAAAGCTAGAATATCGGCTGCATGGATGAATTTTAAAGCACAGAATAAAGGGGCTGCCCAAATATTTTTTTGAAGAGTTTCAAGGCTGATCTGATTTAAATCAAATAATTGAAATTTTTGAGTTTGCGAAAGACAATGTTCCAAGAGCTCTGCTGAGGATCGATGAGTTCCGTCGAATAAGGATAGGGCAGCAACTTCGGTTTCAGAAAATTTAGAAAATCATCTCCTCTGGGGCGGTATCTCGAGCGGGGTTGGGAGAATGGAGCGATTTAGAAATCAGAGATCGGCAGCAAGGCCTGCAATTCTTCAAGCGATAGATCGGTTATTTTTTGAATAAAGCGCAGCTCAACGCCTTCAGCGATCAATCGCTGTGCGACTTCACGCTTACCTTCGAGCTTGCCTTTAAGCTCGCCTTTAATGATCCCTTGCCGTAAGCCTTCTTCAATGCCATGTTCTACAAAAGTTTTAGCGGTACTCATGATTTTATCTCCTATGGGATGTGAAAATTGACTGTAAATGAGATCTTTGAACGCTTTGGGATCACTGATTTTGCCCTTGCTTATCAGATATCTTAGCACAACATAGACGATTTTTCGCCCCCCTTGGGTGCTTAAAGTGCGCAAAACGTTTAATAAAACATCGTCTTTTAAAGCTAGAATATCGGCTGCATAGATGAATTTTAAAGCGCAGAACAGAGGGGCTGCCCAAATATTTTTTTGAAGGGTTTCAAGGCTGATTTGATTTAAATCAAATAATTGAAATTTTTGAGTTTGCGAAAGAGAATGTTCCAAGAGTTCTGCTGAGGCATCGATGAGATCGCTTAATTCTGTCGAATAAGGATAGGGCTTGCCCTTGCCATGATAAAGGACGAGTGGATAAATTAAAGGTAAAGGACGTTTGGGATCCCTCATTTTATGATTATCGAGCGCATCGTTTAAAGCGCTGATGCTGTAATGGGCTATTCTCAGTGGCATTAATCGCTTGGGTTGGCTTTGGTGTTCAGCGGAGATCAGGATATAACGATCTTCATTTAAGATTTTCACCTGTAACAGAACATCTAGGATGCTTTCTTTGCCAAAATCATTGATATATTGCGTGGGGCGTCTATTGAGCGACAATTATCTTTGCCGGTCGGCGACAATTAAGATTGCCGGTTAGGGGGGATTGCTTTAACCTATCTTGTACTATTTACAAGCAAAAGGAAAAGCAAT
>VFKP01000039.1 GCA_009885495.1 Gammaproteobacteria bacterium
ACGGTTACACTCAGCGAATGATTATATGGCGCCCGCTGTATTTGAAGAAAATAGCGTTAAATGTTAAAAGTAGTGTCCGGAAAAAGGTTGACACATCAGCGTGATCAAGATTTAACCCATTATGCCGTTGAACTTAAAATATTGGCCTATCCCCAAGATGATCTGATTAAAGAAATCAGTGCTTTAATCAGCCAAGAAAAAGTTCATTTAATGCGTATGCAAAATTCTATACAGGATCATCAGGTTAAAATTGATTTACAGATCCAAGTCAAAAACGCGCTGCAATTACAAAATTTTAATCAGCAATTACGACGCTTGTCGGGGATTCATTCGGTTGAACGAGTGATGCCAAAATAGGGATGCTTTTGTAGGCGTTTTCTGTAAAAATGTCTATACTGTGTGGAGTTAATGCCGCCTTTTCCTAAAAAACCCGATTCACTAGGGCGTTTTAAGGGAAAAAGCGCGCTCCTGGTTTTAAGGGAATAGGATAAAATGGCCAAAAAAAAACAGTACAGTTTACGCTTTAAGATCTGGTTTGGTTTTTTTCTAGTCAATTTAGTCTTGATCACGGCCATTGTTTCGGCCTTATGGCAAACCAAAGAAATGGCCGCAACCATATCGGATTATATTAACATTGACCGTCCAGTCATATTTAAACTCTTAAACATTCGCGAAAATTTAAACCAAAGCAACCATAATTTACAGGCTTTAATCATTTTCCATGATGCGCGCTATGCCGATGATTCTCAAAAACTTTGGCAAGAGAGAATCCTTCCTGATATCTCTGATTTACAGAAAAACCCGAATCTCATCAGAGCATTAGAGTTATCGGATCAATCTCAAACTACCCTTCGCATGAAATTGGATAAAATTAAAAATCTTAAACTGACACAGGATCAATTTTTAAAAATTTGGGCTCAACAAGGTTCAAGCCAAGCCCTATTGGCACCTTTAAAGGCTATCAGCGATCAAATCAGCGGCCTGAATAGGGATCTCTCTGAGGCTATCAAAGACCAAGAAACCGCCATCAATCAGCAAGTCTATAGCCTACAACAAGGTCTAGAACAACTTCTCTATGCCGGGCTCATCTTGTTAACCATCGGCCTTTTCTTGAGTTTAACCTTCGTACTCATTATTGGCAATTCAATCACCAAACCTATTCGTGAAATGACTTTGTTTATGCGCAATTTAGCTCGAGGTAATTTAAACCATGAATTAGAATTATCCGCTTCTAAAGAATTTGAAGAATTAAGCCGTACTTTAAATTTAGTGGTACGCTCTTTAAATGATTTGGCGATTGTCAGTAATAATATCGCCATGGGCGATCACAGTCATAAAGTGATGGTTAAAAGTGAAGAAGATACTTTAGCCATTGCGGTCAATCGCATGTTAGGTAATTTTGACAAAATTGTTGAGCAGGCTTATGCCATTGCTGAAGGTAATTTTTCTTCTGAGATAAAACCCCGGTCCGCCAATGACAAATTGGGGCAAGCCTTGGCGCATATGACCAAAACTTTACGCATCAATCGCAAAGTCAATGAAGAACAACATTGGTTGCAAGAAGGGTTAAACCAATTGGCCACGCTATTATCTGAAACCAATGAGGTAAACTCAATTGCCCACATTACTCTCAATACACTTTGCCATTATCTTAATGCGGGCATGGGGGTCATTTATATTTATGAGCCTCATACACAAGTATTAAAGTTTACCGGCGGCTTTGCAACGGATTCTAAACAACTCCTTGAAGGTAGTTACCCTCTAGGCCATGGCCTTATCGGACAAGTGGGTGCTGAACGCAAGGTCATGCTCATTAAGGATTTACCCTCCCTTAAAAAAATGAAAACACCCCAGATAGAGACCGCCACAGCCCAACTAGATTCTGTCGGTTTATACATTGCTCCCCTATTGTATGAAAAGAACTTAATTGGAGTCATCGAAATCAATTTCTATAAGCCCATTCGCGAAGTCGATATTCGTTTATTGGCAGAGTCGGCCACTTTAATTGCCGGGCATTTACGCTCAGCGCAACAACAGGCTTTATCCAACAATCTTATCAAAGAAGTGGGCAAAGCCAGTCAGTACAAATCAGAGTTTTTAGCCAATATGTCACATGAATTGAGAACCCCTTTAAACAGCCTCATTGTCCTGACCAAACTATTGCTTAATAATTCTGAAAGCAATTTGAATACTGATCAATTAGGATCTTTACGCATCATTCACGCCAGTGCTGAGGATCTCTTATATCTCATCAATGATATCCTCGATCTATCTAAGGTTGAAGCTGGAAAATTAGAGATTCAATGGGGTGATGTTGAATTGTCTAGATTAAATGAAATCTTGAATAGCCAATTCTTTCAACTCACTCAAGAAAAAGGGGTCGGCTTTAGCCTGGAAATGCAATCCGATATCGCTCAAACGATTGTTTCTGATGAACATCGGTTATTGCAGATTTTGAGAAATTTACTCAGCAATGCTATTAAATTCACTCGTGAAGGCAGCGTTAAACTTAGAATAAAAAAAGCAGACAAATTTTTTAAGTTTAATGAATTGAACCTGAACCGCAACAACACTCTTGTTTTTGAGGTTCAAGATTCAGGTATTGGCATTAGCCCTAGCCAACAAAAATTTATTTTTGAACCCTTCAGACAAGCGGATGGATCCACCAGTCGCAAATATGGCGGGACCGGTTTAGGGCTTTCCATCAGTCTAAAATTGGCCAAACTGCTAGGCGGATTTATCGATGTCGAGAGCGTTGAAGGTCAAGGTAGTACTTTCAGGCTCTATTTACCTTTTGATCCCACTCAGACTTCATCTTCTGAAACATTAGCCTTATCTCAAATTTCAGACCCGCATTCTAAAGTGACCCGTATCAGCGTCGAATCAAGCCCTACTCCAAACCTCAAGGGGAAATGGTCTATCATCGATGATATTCCCGATCTTGCCTTAAATGCTTTTCACATCATTATTGTCAGCACTCATTTAAAAGAAAGCTATTCTTTTGCCAATCTTCTGGAAAAACACGGTGCTCGTGTTGAGAAAGTAGCGAATATTGCGCAACTTGAAAAATGTTTAGCTCCCAAAAAAGAATTTTCTGTCTGGTTTTCCGATGGTTCTTTGAGTTTTGACCCGGGATATCGGGATAGGATCCTCTCAGAGCAGCCGCATGCAAAAATGATTTTTTGGGGAAAAGAGTCTGATTGGGTTTTACAAGCTGGTAAGTCTTATACTCTCCTACTTTCCGAAGATGGAAAAATTAATCTTTCCTCTCTCACACAACATCTGATAGAGTCATCTCATGAATCATCCTAAAACAATCCCTAAAATTCTCATCGTCGATGATCATCCTGAAAACTTGGTGGTACTTGAAAAACTCTTGCAGCCTTTAGGCGTTGCTGCTTATAAAGCCACTTCTGGCAACCAAGCTTTAAGCTTAATCTTAGAACATGAATTTGCCTTGGGCTTATTAGATGTCCAGATGCCTGAAATGGACGGATATGAACTCTTAGAAACCATGCTGTTAGATGAGCGTAGCGCTCATATTCCAATCATTTTTATTACGGCCAATCATCGTGATGAAGCTCATAGAATGAAGGGCTATCAATATGGCGCAGTGGATTATCTGTATAAACCCATACAAGAAGATCTTTTGCTCGGCAAAATAAAAGTTTTTCTAGATCTCTATGATGAAAAAGTGAAACATCAGCAGGCCAAAGAGCAATTCCAAGCCATCTTAAATGCCGCCACAGAAGGGATCTTAGGGATTGATGGAGAAGGGATCATTCATTTTTCAAACCCCAGCGCTGAGCGCTTGCTGCGGTACAATAAAAATCAAACTTTAATCGGAGTTCCTTTTGTCTCGTTACTGTTTTTAAACGACCCTGTCACTTTAACTTGGGAAGAAACCCCCATCCATCTTTGCTGTCAAAAAGGGCAAATCTATCACAGCGATGATGTGCAATTCATACGTCGTAATGGCGAACATTTTCCTACCGAGTATACGGCTAATGCGCTAAGTCGTGATCCCAACGATGGAGTAGTGCTCGTGTTTAATGATATCAGCGTGCGCAAAGCTTTTGAAGAACAACTGACTTCGATGGCTATGTATGATTATTTAACACAATTACCCAATCGTTTATTTTTTGAAAAAACTTTATCGCAAAGCATTTCTAGAAGTTCCCGTAATAACAGTTTAATGGCGGTTTTCTTCTTAGATTTAGACAAATTTAAACAAGTTAATGATAATTTGGGCCATGATATGGGGGATGCCCTACTCAAGGCCTTTGCCAATCGCCTTCGAGACTGTCTTCGAAGCTCAGACACCGTGGCTCGCTTAGGGGGAGATGAATTTGCCATTATTTTAGACCCTATCGCTCATCAAGAAGACGCCAGTTTGATGGCAGAAAAAATTATTGCTGCGGCACGCGAGCCTTATAAATTTGGTGAAACTGAAGTACTTAACAGCACCAGCATTGGCATTTCAGTTTTTCCCATATCGGGAACCAGTTCAGATGCTTTAGTCAAAAATGCCGATATGGCTATGTACAAAGCTAAACAAGCAGGTAGTAACAGCTATTTTTATTTCACCGACACCATGCATGAACAAGGTCAGCGAAAAGAAGAACTTATCTTAAGTTTGCGTCAAGCCATCGCAAGCAATGAATTTACCTTTCATTATCAGCCAACACTGAACTTAAAAAGCAAAGCCGTTGAATATATTGAGGCCTTGTTGCGCTGGGAACATAAGAGCTATGGAAATATCTCACCTTTAGAATTTATTCCTTTAGCTGAAGAGGCGGGTTTGATTTTTGAACTCGGTGAGAAATTGCTAAGCACGATCATTACCACGATTAAACCTTGGTATGAAGGAAAATATTTTTCAGGTCGAGTGGTGTTCAATGTCTCCGCCAATCAATTATTACGCACTGATCTTGTTAAATTATTCAAACTGGCCAGCCAAAAATTCGAGTTTCCTTTGAACCATCTAGCCATTGATATCACAGAAGAATCCTTGATGCAGTATAATCCAAATTCACTGACAATGATCCAAGACATGAATGCCTTAGGTATGCAGATTAACATTAATAATTTCGGCAGTAGTTTTTCATCCTTAAATTTATTAAGGCGTTTACCTTTGACGATCCTTAAACTCGATCGTAATTTTATTCGTTCCACATTAGAATCCACCAATGAAATTCAAATTCTGCGTGCCTTAATTACACTAGGGCATAGTTTGAATTTTTCCTTAATGGCTGAAGGGATTGAATCTAAAGAACAGATCCAGATCCTAAAGGAACAACACTGTGATTATATCCAAGGGTATGCTTTTTCTCCACCTCTCATGTCTGATGGGATCTTAGATTTTTTAAAATCACATCAGTAAACTCAGTATTTATCTTTTACGGTAGGGACGCGATTTATCGCGTCTCTACCGTAAAAATACTCAACTCCCGTTCTATTGATTCTCTTCAAAATCTTCATCGTCTTCATTGAAATCTGTGGTTTGCTCTGTTATAAACGGCGTTTCATTGCCTTTATTGTAATGGTCTCGATTAGGAGGGCCCGCGCGTTTGTATTTGCTGCGAACGATATTCCGTCGTCCTCCTAAAATAAACCAATCTTCTTCGGTGATGGGATGGAAATAATCCCCTTCTTCCATCAACATATGAGAAGTTGTTTCTCTTACCGCTGCAATCTCGACTCGCACCCCTTCAAATTTTAAATGTCGTACCAGTTCAATATAATCAGCATCTCCCGACATAATCACAATCGTATCGACTTTACTGGCCAATTGAATAGCGTGGATGGATAAGGGAATATCCGCACTTTTATGGCAAGGTCGTACCGAGCCATGATAATGCTGGTGTAAGCGTTCGGCTAATTTAGAAGAAATTTTTCGTCCTTCCCTAAAATAAATCAATCGATTCAAGGAGCGATTCACAATGAGTTTGGGGATCAAGGTATCAAAATTGAGCATGGCACCTTCATTACCACATCGCTCGTGAATACTGCGCTCTATATTATTGCCATCGACTAGAATAGCCACTGATTGTGTAATAATGACATCATTGTAAGTTAAGCCCATCGTTTCTAAATCCTCATAGTTATTGATATAGTGTAATTACGCATGCTTTATAGTATGCTAACCGCTCGCTGTTTAGTTTGCTCGCAAGAATCGAGTTAGACACTGAGCCATGGCTCATCTAATGATTATCCTAACATAGGCATGGACCTTAATAAAAGGTCTTCTGTGGGTAGATCTTGCCTAATAATCACGATCTGGGTACAATCGCTCATCCCGGTCCGAACAGGAAAATTTTATGCATTATTTATTTGATTATTTATCTTTTTTATTCAAAGGATTGTCCCTGCTCGCCTTATTATTGCTGGGCTTGGCTGGAATTTTAGCCCTAGCTCAAAAAAATAAGTCTAAAGGCAAAATCAATATAAACGCATTACATGAAAAATATGCTGCCTTGCATTTACAATTGGCCAAAGAAGTCTTACCCAATAAAGAATTTAAAAAACTTTTGAAAGCCGAGAAAAAAACTGAAAAGAGCCAAAGGCAATTGCCTCGCTGCTTTATATTGCCTTTTACAGGCGATCTGCGTGCCAGCAGCGTACGACACTTGCGCGAAGCGGTCACCAGTGTACTGACCTTGGCAAGCTCTGAGGATCAAGTGATTGTCACTTTAGAAAGCCCAGGGGGCGTTGTCCATGGCTATGGGCTATGCGCCGCGCAATTGGCGAGGATCCGCGAACGAAATATCCCTTTAACCGTGATCGTTGATAAAGTGGCTGCCAGTGGTGGTTATATGATGGCTGCTGTGGCCAATACCATTATTGCCGCACCTTTTGCCCTGATCGGATCCATCGGTGTCTTGGCACAATTGCCTAATTTTCATCGTTTTTTAAAGCATCATCAAATTGATTTTGAGCAATTGAGTGCCGGAGAGTTTAAACGCACTTTAACCGTCTTTGGCGAAAACAATGATAAAGGCCGTGAAAAAATGCAGCAAGATTTAGAAGGGATCCATCAACATTTTAAGGCCCATATCCACCAGTATCGACCGCAACTGGATCTGGATAAAGTCGCTACAGGTGAATATTGGCTGGGTCGAGAAGCCTTGGGCTTAAACTTGATTGATGCCATAAGTACCAGTGATGAATACCTAATGACTCTTTGGAAAACCCATCAATTATTCGAAATTAGCCATGAATCGCCCAAAAGCTTGGGTGAAAAAATAAGCCGCTCTGCCCGCTTATTTTTCAAAGAGGGCCTGGAGATGTTGAAGCAAACCGATGAAGAGCAAAAACTCTTGTAGAAAAACATCAAAAATGATACAATTTTAACCCTCACTATATTTAGGACACCGCCATGATTGAAAATGACTCCGCATTAAATGCGACCATTGAAGCCTTGACCGCTCGCGGAAAAGGCATTTTAGCTGCTGATGAAAGCTTGAAAACCATCCAAAAACGCTTTGCCCCTTTGGGCATTGATTGTGATGATACTTCAAGGCGTGATTATCGTGAAATGCTCTTCAGCGCTCCAGGCTTAAATCAATATATTTCTGGCGTTATTTTATATGAAGAAACTTTAAAACAGAAAACGGTTCAGGATCTGCCCTTGCCCCAACTTTTAAAACAAGCCCAGATCCTAGCCGGCATTAAAGTCGATTTAGGCTTAATTGACTTGGCCACTCATAGCTGTGAAAAAACCACGCAAGGTCTAGATGGCTTAGATGCACGACTCAAAGAATTTAAAAATTTAGGTGCCAGCTTTGCCAAATGGCGAGCCGTCTTTACGATTACCTCCACGCAGCCTTCACAAGCGGCTCTTTTTGCCAATGGCTTAGCCTTAGCGCGCTATGCCCGAATTTGCCAAGACAATGGCATTGTTCCGATTGTAGAACCGGAAATCTTAATGGAAGGCGATCACGATTTGGCCCGTTCCGCAGAGATAACGGAACAAGTCTTAAACAGCGTCTTTGGTTTGTTAAGAAATCAGAATGTCTGTTTAGAACAGATGATCTTAAAACCCAGCATGGTGATCCCGGGTGAAAAAGCCGCTTGTGTTTCCGTTGAAAAAGTCGCTGAGGCCACCCTTAAAGTCTTATTGCGCACGGTACCTGCGGCAGTACCCAGCATTAACTTTTTATCCGGAGGACAACCCGAAGCTTTAGCTACCGCCCATCTCAATGCCATGAATCAACAATTAAAGCATGCACCCTGGAATTTAAGTTTTTCCTATGGCCGTGCTTTACAGCATTCCAGCTTAACGCATTGGGCCGGAAAAACAGAGTATCGTCAACAAGCACAAACTATACTCTTGAAACGTGCACGTTTAAACAGCCAAGCTTGCTTGGGCCAGTATTCTGCTTCTGAAGAGTAAGGGTTTATCAATCAGCCCCGGTGGCGCAGCTGGATAGCGCGATCCCCTCCTAAGGGATAGGTCAGAGGTTCGAATCCTCTCCGGGGCGCCAAAGGAAAAACGGTAAAATACATCTATACCCCTCAGATCTCAAGATGCGAGATCCGTCATTCTAGGAGCGTAACGAGGTGGCCATCTAAAAGATTTATTGGCCCCCCTCGGCAGAGGTCGTTACAACTTAAGAAGACTGAAAGCTCATAAATTCCTTTAAATTTCAAATAGATACTCTACTCTTTAGAAGTTTGCTATAATTCAAGATAGATCGTTTTTTTGCAAAGGAAGCTTTAGCATGCCAGAAAACCATGTCATTGAATTTAACCTGAGTGAACACAAAGCTAGAGAAATTTCTTTATCCGAAGTGCATATCCGCGAGAACAGCCCTATTGTTTATTGGGTCCATTGCGATTTGAATGATCAGGCCACTTTTAAAAAAGCTGCTGAACTATTTCATTTACCTGAGAGTATCATAAGCTCATCGCAAGCCATCAACAAACTGCCTATTTTTATTGATGACGATGATATGATTAGCCTGCAAATACAAGCCACTTTATCCACGGAAGCAAATTCTAAAAACTTTGCTTTAGATCATTTAATCGTACATTTAGGGACACAATTTTGCCTGACCGCCGCGGCATCAACACAGCCAGTGATCGAGGATTTTCTCGCTCATTATACAAAATACACTCGTTATGCAAAAACCTCCTGTTTTATTTTTTTCTTAATTTTAGATGGCGTAACAAATGATTACGCAAAATTATTATTTAATTATGAATTACTCACCGATGAATTGGAACTTGAAGTGCAGACCTTAGAAAAAAACATTTATCAGCGCGTTATGGATAATAAGATTCAAATCATGAAAATAAAACGCAATATTATCTCGATTCGAGAAATATTGATGCGAGTTTCAGGTCGTAGCATCTCTGTTGTTTCAGAGCATTGCCGTTCCTCTTTAAATAATTTATCCAATCATTCACATTTAATCATCAATGAAGCCGATTCTATTCGTGATACGCTTAATGGCCTTTTGAGTCAAATTGACAATACTTTGATGCAAAGAATGAACCAAACCATGAAAGTGTTGACGGGCTTTGCCGCAATATTTTTACCCCTGAGCTTAATCACGGGTATTTATGGCATGAACTTCCAGTGGATCCCAGAACTCTCCTGGAAATATGGCTACTTCTACTCTTTAGGTCTACTCGGGGCCTGCGCTTTGCTGCTGTTTTTTTTATTCAAAAAGAAGAAATGGTTTTAGTTCACTGCACGCTCCCCTATCATCGTGACAAACCGCGTTTGACATATGGATTTGAAGTGTAAGCTATTTTAGCCTGCGCATATTCTTAACCCTTCTCCGTGCCGCCCACCGTCATGCCGTCTACTTTTAAGGTAGGTTGCCCAACACCCACGGGAACATTTTGCCCTTCTTTACCGCAGGTCCCTACTCCCTCATCGAGTTTTAAATCATTGCCTATCATCGATATTTTCATCAGTACTTCGGGGCCATTCCCAATTAAAGTAGCGCCTTTAACGGGTTTCGTGATTTTTCCATTTTCAATCAGATAAGCCTCACTAGCGGAAAAAACAAATTGCCCAGACGTGATATCCACTTGGCCACCACCAAAATTAACCGCATACAAACCTTTATCAACACTGGCGATAATATCTTCTGGATCCTCTTTGCCCGCTAACATATAGGTATTGGTCATGCGTGGCATAGGGCGATGTGCGTAAGATTCACGCCGCCCATTGCCTGTGGGGGCCATCCCCATCAAGCGTGCATTCAATTTATCTTGCATATAGGTTTTTAAAATACCGTCTTCAATCAAGACTGTGCATTGCGAAGGCGTGCCTTCATCATCAATGGTCAAAGAACCGCGTCGATTTTCTAAAGTGCCATCATCGACAATAGTACAACCTGCTGCAGCCACTCGCTCACCGATGCGTCCGGTAAAAGCAGAAGTGCCTTTGCGATTAAAATCACCTTCTAAACCATGCCCTACTGCTTCGTGTAAGAGTACACCCGGCCAACCTGGACCTAAGACCACGGTCATCATTCCTGCCGGTGCGGGTATGGCTTCTAAATTTAATAAAGCCGTTCGCACCGCTTCGCGCGCTAATTTTTCAGGTAAGGCCGAATGGATCAATTGTTTTAAATCATAACGTCCGCCACCGCCAGCGCCGCCTTGTTCAAAGCGCCCATTTTCTTCGGCAATCACGCTGACATTTAAACGCACCAAAGGCCGTACATCTGCAGCCATAGTGCCATCACTCTGCAAAAGATAAATCACATCGTATTCGCTGGCGATACTGGCGCTAACACGTTTTACTCTAGAGTCTAAACTTCTGGCCAGAACATCCAATTTTTGTAATAACAGAATATTCTCGGCATCTTCCACTGTACTACTGGGATTGACGGCGGGATAGAGCGGTTTTGTCATTTGCGTTTGTGCAATTTGCAATTGACCTTGCTGGCCTTGTTTGGCAATGCTTTTGGCCGCATCGGCAGCGTCTAATAAGGCCGTTAACATAATATCATCAGAATAAGCAAAACCTGTTTTTTCGCCAGAGATGGCGCGCACACCCAAACCTCTGTCCATAGAATAACTGCCGGTTTTAATGATTTGATCTTCTAATCTCCAGCTGGAATTTTCGCTCACCTGAAAATACAGATCAGCGCTGTCGATGGTATTGCCTAAAATGCGATGCAAAACTTCGCTGAGTTTACTTAAAGACAAACCCGCAGGTTCTAAAAGCGCTTCTGAAGCAATATCAATGGGTTTGTTCATGTTTATTTCCTCTTAATTTACCGATCGTCTTTTAACCTGACATAAGAAAAGCGAATATCATCTAAGAGCAAACTCAGCCAAGGCCAGATAATAGCGCTACTCAAACTGCTCATGAGATAAGGTTTCCACTGCAATACAGCTTGCCCCATCACTCCTTGCAATACCCATAGAATAAATTGATAGGCTAAAATGAGTAATCCCATTTCCAAGATCTGTTGCATGCGTCCTGCCCGTCTAAAATGTCGAGCATTTTTTAAGACTAAAAAAGAGATCCACAACAATGCCAGGGCGTGTAAACCTAGGACAGAACCATTCATGACATCAATGCACAAACCGATAAAACAAATCCAAGATAAACTGAAATGATCGTCTAAAACCAAAGCCCAATAAATAGCCACCAGAGTTAGCCATTGTGGCACCCAGGGGGCTAAGAGGGGCAGCACCGGTAAAAATTGTAAGGCTATTGCAGAGCTAAAACTCAAAAATAAGAGTAAGGCTAAACGAAAATTCATAGCTTTGCCCCGCTGCTTTTTTCCGCATAAGGCAGCAAGCCAGCTTCTATCATCCTTTTCCTCTGCTCGACACTAAAATCATGCCTGACCAATAGCACGCGCCTGCTCTGTGATAATTGTGCACTGGCTCTGACTTTAATATCCATAAATGGCTCGCCGGAAGTTTTTTCAATCTCTTCGACCACGCCCACGGGATACCCTTCGGGATAACGCATTCCTAAACCAGAGGTTAGTAAAAGATCACCCACTTTAACATCGGCCGTTTCTGAAACATGGATCAAAGATAAAGGACGCTCCGTGCCCATTCCTAAAATCATCGCTTGAAAGCCACTGCGATCGTCTTGAACGGGAATACCACTGCGAGGATCAGAGATCAATAAAACGCGACTGGTAAAAGGTGTCACCGAGATCACCTGCCCCATAATACCGGAAACATCAATCACAATTTGCCCCACGGTCACGCCCTGCTCGGCCCCTTTGTCTAAAATCATTTCATCCGAATTGACTTCCAAATTAATCGCCAAGAGTTTAGCTTCTTGAAATTGCCCTGTGATCCGTTCAGAAGATTTGAGCAAAGCTCTAAGCTGGCTATTTTCCTCTTGCATATTGATGAGTTGCTGTAATTTAACTTGCATCAGCAAAACTTGCTGCTTTAATTGAGTGTTTTCAGTGGACAATTGATGTTGAGTGGCGGCACTGACCTGCAGCCATTCTAAGGCATCGATGGGAGCACTTAGAGCATATTGCAAAGGAGTCAAGGCGACAGACAAAACATTTCTCACCGTATTTAAATACCGATAATGTAGATCTGCAAACATCAAGCCTATCATTAAGATAGACAAAGATAAGGTCCGCCATCCAAAGCCTGCCGCACGACGAAATAACACAGAAAACCTCTATTCGCGGATCAAGAAATCGCCGCTGGCCGTATTCATCAATTCCAATGCACGCCCACCACCTCTGGCCACACACGTTAAAGGCTCTTCAGATAAAAGCACGGGTAATCCTGTTTCTTCCATTAAGAGCCGATCTAAACCCGCCAATAAAGCACCTCCACCGGTTAAGACCATGCCTCGTTCGGCGATATCGGAGGACAATTCGGGAGGCGCTTGTTCCAAGGCCACACGTACTGCACCCACAATCCCCGATAAGGGTTCTTGCAAAGCCTCTAATACTTCATTGCTGCTCAAGGTGAAAGAACGTGGCACACCTTCGGCTAGATTACGGCCTCGCACTTCTAATTCACGCACTTCACTGCCTGGAAAAGCAGTGCCAATATGATGTTTAATGCGCTCAGCGGTACTCTCACCAATTAAAACACCATAATTACGGCGCACATAATTGATGATGGCTTCATCGAAACGATCCCCGCCGATGCGAACAGAAGCCGCATAGACAATACCGCTCAAAGAAATAATAGCCACTTCGGTTGTTCCGCCACCGATATCCACAACCATACAACCGCGAGCTTCGTCTACGGGCATTCCTGCACCAATAGCCGCTGCCATAGGTTCTTCTATCAAATAGACTTCACGAGCACCGGCACCCAGAGTCGATTCACGGATTGCACGACGCTCCACCTGAGTAGAACCACAAGGCACACAAACCAAGACGCGAGGGCTAGGACGAAATATTTTATTTTCATGCACTTTATGAATAAAATGTTGCAACATTTTTTCAGTGACTTGGAAATCGGCAATCACACCATCTTTTAAAGGACGTATCGCTGTGATGTTACCCGGAGTACGCCCCAGCATTTGTTTAGCTTCCAGCCCCACCGCGGCGACTCGCTTTTGCCCATTGGAATCTTGGCGTATTGCTACAACCGAGGGTTCATTTAACACAATACCTTGATTCAAGACATAAATAAGGGTATTGGCCGTTCCCAAATCAATGGATAAATCGGTAGAAAATAGACCGCGCAATTTTTTGAACATTTTTTATTCACCTTTGAAACAGAGACTTAGGGATCCCGACAAACGCAGGCAGAAAAGAACATGGCAGTATTATAGGCCCTAAGAGCACAACTCACAAGGGAAGAAGATTTATCAATCATAAAATTTTCTGCCTTTATCAGAGCCATAAACTCGAACTTGATAATTATTTAATGTATGCTTTAATAATTCTTTGATGCGCTTTTATTGTACAAAAAGTGTGCTAAACTACATCATCACTTCGTTGAATACACAAGGCGATACTGAAATTTTAATCAAGGCATTACTCGATGAGTTGCCGACTGAATGGGAGGATACCCTAATGACTTTGGGTGAACAACTCTTTGCTAAAGGAGAGGCGCAAGGCTTTCATAAAGGCGAACTGCAAGGCGAAGCGCAAGGCTTTCACAAAACTGTAGAGGCCCTCAACCTCATCCACGAAGGTGCGGATAACAAAACCATTCAAGAAAGAACTCAACTGAGTCTTGACAACATCCAACAATTGCGTAAAAAAATACTGGTGCATTAACTCTAGCCCCATGCAATTGCCAGGGTAAGCCCGGGGTTTGAAACTTCTCTTTCCGCAGCAACCTGATTTATTCTGCTAAAGAACCTTCTGAGTTGACATTTTAACCAGTATGTCTTGTATTTCTAGACATACTGGAAAGCTTAATATCTAAAATCGATTCATTGCCATTCCCCTCATTTTTAGCGATAATAAGGGCTTATCAACAACCCCCAGAGGAAAGGCTTATGAGCTCAATCGATGTCAAAAATATTGCCTATTTAGCACGCATTGCCATGCCACCCCAGGAATTGGCGGATACCGAGCAAAAATTGCAGCAAATCTTCGCCCTTATCGACCATCTGCAAGCCCAGGATACCCGAAATATCGAGCCTATGGCCCATCCCCTGGCTTTGGCGCAGCGCAGCTTGCCTGATGTGGTCACCGAAAGCGATCAACGGGATAAGTTCCAAGCCCTAGCCCCCGCCACGGAATTGGGCTGTTATTTAGTCCCCATCGTCATTGAATAACTGGATATTAAAACCATGCCTTATAAAACTTTAACTGACCTCAAGAATGCTTTAGAACAAAAAAGCATCTCTAGCCGAGAATTAATGACTCAAGCCTTAACACGCATTGAAACTTTAAACCCAAAACTAAATGCCTTTATCAGCGTGAATGCTGAAATGGCATTCAAAGCTGCGGATAAAGCCGATCAATTGCGCGCTCAAAAAAACCATGCTGAATTGCCGCCCTTATTAGGCCTACCCATTGCGCATAAAGATCTATTTTGCACCGATGGCATTAAAACCAGCTGCGGTTCAAAAATGCTGGATAATTTCATCGCCCCTTATGATGCAACAGTCGTTCGCAAATGCGCAGAAGCAGGACTTATTTCTCTGGGTAAAACCAATATGGATGAGTTTGCCATGGGGTCTTCTACAGAGAACAGTTATTACGGGCCCACACGAAATCCTTGGAATACCGACTATGTACCCGGGGGATCTTCAGGAGGTTCTGCGGCTGCAGTGGCTGCAGGTTTAGTGCCTGTCTCTACGGGCAGTGACACCGGGGGCTCTATTCGTCAACCCGCGGCCTTATGCGGCATTACGGGTTTAAAGCCCAGTTATGGTCGCATCTCTCGTTATGGCATGGTGGCCTTTGCTTCCAGTTTAGACCAAGGCGGCCCCTTTGCTCGCAGCGCCGAAGACATCGCATGGCTCATGAATGCCATGGCCGGTTTTGATCCCCGCGATTCTACTTCTTTGGATGTGCCCGTGCCCGATTATACCGCCGATCTTGAAAAATCCATTCAAGGTTTACGCATTGGTTTACCTAAGGAATATTTCAATCACAGTTTAGCGCCCAGCATGCAAAAAATCATTGATGAAGCCTTAAAAACCTTGGAAAAATTAGGCGCGCAATTAGTGGAGATCAGTTTGCCACACAGCGATTTAGCCATTTCCAGTTATTATGTGATTGCACCGGCTGAATGCTCTTCCAATTTATCGCGTTATGATGGCGTACGCTTTGGCTATCGTTGTGAAAATCCGCAGGATTTGAATGATCTCTATTCTCGTTCACGCGGTGAAGGCTTTGGTGCTGAAGTGAAACGCCGCATCTTAATCGGCACTTATGTGTTATCGGCAGGCTATTATGACGCTTATTATTTGCAGGCTCAAAAAGTGCGTCATTTGATTAAGGATGATTTTGATCAAGCTTTTAGAAAAGTCGATGTGATCGCAGCTCCCAGCACACCCACGCCCGCTTTTAAGATCGGTGAAAAGGCGGCCGATCCGGTCACCATGTATCAATGCGATATTTATACGCTCGCTCTAAATTTAGCGGGCTTACCGGGTTTATCCATGCCTGTGGGTTTTATCGAAGGCTTACCGGTAGGTTTACAATTGATGGGCAATTATCTAGAAGAAAGCCGTATTTTAAATATGGCCCATCAATACCAAAAAAATACCGATTGGCATTTACAACATCCTAAAGATTTATAGAGAAATATAGTATGAGTACAAACAATGATTGGGAAGCCGTGATTGGCTTAGAAGTGCATGTGCAACTGGCCACCAAGGCTAAAATTTTTTCGGGTGCCTCCACGCAATATGGAGCCGAACCCAACCGACAAGCCTGCGCCGTTGATTTAGGATTTCCAGGGGTATTGCCCGTCTTAAATCGCGAAGTGGTGACCATGGCCATCCGTTTGGGTTTAGGGATCAATGCTCAAATTGCGCCGCGTTCCATCTTTGCGCGCAAAAATTATTTTTATCCGGATCTCCCCAAAGGCTATCAAATCACACAGTTTGAATTGCCGATTGTACAACAAGGGCATCTGCCGATTGTCATGGACGATGGAAGAGAATTATCCATTGGCATTACCCGCGCTCATTTAGAAGAAGATGCGGGAAAATCTCTGCACGAAGCTTTTCATCAGATGACGGGTATCGATTTAAATCGTGCCGGAGTGCCGCTTTTAGAAATCGTATCGGAACCTGAATTAAGATCTTCTGCCGAAGCGGTGGCTTATTTAAAAACCTTGCATGCTTTAGTGTGTTATTTAGAGATCTGCGATGGCAATTTACAAGAAGGCTCTTTTCGTTGCGATGCCAATGTCTCCGTGCGCAAAAAAGGCGATCCTAAATTGGGCACAC
This sequence comes from Gammaproteobacteria bacterium, assembly GCA_009885495.1. Lineage (GTDB taxonomy): Bacteria > Pseudomonadota > Gammaproteobacteria > UBA1113 > UBA1113 > VFKP01. The sequence goes on from VFKP01000039.1 coordinate 16,835, forward strand.
GCACTGAGACCAAAAATGTCAATTCATTTCGCTTTGTTGAACGGGCCATCGATTATGAAATTGCCAGGCAAATTCAAGTCTTAGAAAGTGGCGGCAAAATCATTCAAGAAACGCGTTTATACGATGCAGAAAAAAATGAGACGCGCTCTATGCGCAGTAAGGAAAATGCGAATGATTATCGTTATTTTCCAGATCCTGATCTCTTGCCCTTAGAAGTCAGCCCCGAATGGATCGCCGAAGTGGCCAAAGATCTACCCGAATTACCCTGGCAAAAACGCCAACGCTTTGAAAAAGAATATGCTTTAAGCGCTTATGATGCCAATGTTTTAAGCAGTCAAAAAACATTGGGGCATTATTTTGAAGAAACCGTCAAAGCCAGCCAAGCATCCGCTAAACTCTGCGCCAATTGGGTGATGGGTGATTTATTGGCAGCCTTAAATAAAAATAACCTGGCATTAGACAATAGCCCTATTTCAGCCAAGAGTTTGGGTGAATTACTCACTCAAATCGCCAATGAGACTATCTCCGGAAAAATTGCCAAAACCGTATTTGAACTCATGTGGACAAGTAAAACTTCGGCTAAAGAGATCATTGACCGTGAAGGCTTGGTGCAAAACAATGATACAGGAGCCTTGGAAAAAATCATTGACAGCATTTTAAGCGACAACCCCAAACAATTGGCCGAATACCGTGAAGGCAAAGATCGCTTGTTTGGCTATTTCGTTGGCGAAGTGATGAAACAAACCCGCGGCAAAGCCAATCCCAATCAAGTCAATACGATCTTAAAAGAGAAATTGAGTGCGGAATAAATATCGCTGTTTATGCGTAGAGGCGATTCATGAATCGTCAGCGGCTCCCCTCACCCGGTACTGCGCAGTACTGTCCGGGGAAAGTGAAAACTCCCCTCGCCCGGTACCCTGCAGTACTGTCCGAGGAAAGTGCGTAGGCTCCCCTCGCCCAGTACCCTGCAGTACTGTCCGAGGAAAGTGAAAACTCCCCTCGCCCAGTACCCTGCAGTACTGTCCGGGGAAAGTGAAAACTCCCCTCGCCCAGTACTTTGCAGTACTGTCTATTGAGCGACAATTATCTTTGCCGGTCGGCGACAATTAAGATTGCCGGTTAGGGGGGATTGCTTTAACCTATCTTGTACTATTTACAAGCAAAAGGAAAAGCAAT
>VFKP01000122.1 GCA_009885495.1 Gammaproteobacteria bacterium
ATTGCTTTTCCTTTTGCTTGTAAATAGTACAAGATAGGTTAAAGCAATCCCCCCTAACCGGCAATCTTAATTGTCGCCGACCGGCAAAGATAATTGTCGCTCAATACGGTTCTGAGGAGGGGTCTGCTGGGGTGACTCAGCAGATCTACTCAAACCCTTTAATTTTAAAAAGACTTCATTAAGCATTTTTATAGTATTCATACCAGCCCAACATGCCATACTCTCTAAAATAAGCTAAAGCTTTTTCATGATGTTGTTCTGCTTTTTCTAATTCACCTAAACGCGTATAAAATTCGGCATAATTTAAATGAATATAAGGGTGCAAAGAATTACAGCCGAATTCCTGAGTAATACTCTGCGCTTGTGCTAAGAGGGTTAAAATCTCTTCATCATGGCTTGCATCCTGAGCGCTTAAATTATAAATCAGGGCTTTCACCCGATAAATTTGTGCTAACAGGGGTCTTTGTTCATCGGCTTTAGCAATGGCAATAATGTCTTCGACCATCTCTAAGGCTTTAAAATACTCTCCACAACGCCCTAAAATTTCAATCGCTAACACTGCAATTTGTGGTGAAAAAGCATAATGCGATTGCTGATAGCTTTGAGTGCAGCGTTTGGCTCCAGCTAGCGCTTGTTCCTTCGCCCCTCGATAATAATCAATAGTCGCTTTATAGGCTTGCGTTAGAGTGTTAAAAAAGAAAAGTTCTATACTTTCTGTAATCTCTAGCGCCTGACGGGCAGAATCGGCTGCTTTTTTTAAATCGCCTTGGGCATAATAATAAAGCATACAGCTGGAGTGAGTAATCACTAAAGCTTCGCCAGAAGGTAAAGATTCAATTTGTTGTTGTAAATAAGGCAATTTCGATTCAATCAGATCAAAACGTGCACGTAGACAATGGCAAAAAAACACATGATGAAACCAAACACTCGGTAAATTTGAAGCTATATAGTCGATCTTATAAAGATAAGGTTGTTGACTATAGATTTGATCTCCCTGCAGGGCCCATTGATCAAATTCTTGATAATGTCCTAAAGGCCAGGCTCCATGAAGGATAAAAGCATAGACGACCCCACTCAATTCTTCTCTATCTTTCGTTGATAAATCGTCTTTTACTTTGTCTAAAATTAGAAACAAACTCTTAATTTTCAAATATCCCTGAGAGACTTGATTCATAGCAAAAAAGATAACCATAGACCAAGTTCTAGCAGTGATTTCAATTTTGGGAGATTCAAATAGGATAGCTTCTTTAATTAATCGCTCTGTTAATTGCAGAGATTCCTGAGCTCGATTCAAGGCCAGAAAGGTGTAAAGGGTTATCAGGTGTACGCGTCCATAAGCATAAAAATGCTCTTTTTTTTCATTTTCCGGCAATTGTTCAAAGCAATGCTCTACTAGAGGCGCCAATTCTAGAGAACGAGAAGCTGGGAAATCAATTCTGACGAAAGTGGGGAGCATGAGGTTATAGTACTCTAGGGCTTTAGCCCAGAGATTGCCCCGATAAGCGTGTTCAGCTAAAATAGAGTAAAACCTAGCCAGCTCATCTTTTTCATGTATTTCCAATTCTAAAACTAGGCGTCCATGATAAGTTTTTTTGACTTTACTGAGCATAGTTTGATACACTGTATCCCGAATGTTAGCGTGTTTAAAGCTATATTCCGGCTCTGGAAAAATAGCCGTTTCAACTAGAAACCCTTGAGTTTTTAAAGATTGCAGATGAAATTTAAATTGATCTTCAGGCAATTGGGAAAGATAAGTTAGCAAGGTAATTGAAAACACCCTCCCCAGAATAGAGGCTTGTTGTAATAAGGCCTTATCTTCCACAGACAATTGATCGACTTGCGCACTGATAATGCCTTGAATAGTATGGGGTAAGCCCTGTATTTTTAATCCTAGCCTCAGTTGATAGGCTATCCCTGTCCAAAACACACTTTTCTTGGCAATAAGATTTTTAACATATTCTTCAATAAATAAGGGGTTACCATCCACCACCTCTAAAATCATTTTATGCAATGGTTTTAAATCCTCGCCCCCGGGTAATAAATGTTGAATTAAAGCCAAACTGCTTCTTCCTGATAGCTCCTGCAGCTGAATTTCTCGCAGATCAAGACTCATTTTTTTAGCAAGATTAAATTCAGGGCGATAATCTAAAACGATGAGGATGTTTTTTAAGTCTTTAGAGTTGATCAAGAACCCTATAAAATCTAAACTATCTGCATCACACCAATGTAGATCTTCAAAAATGAGTAATAAAGGTGTCTTTTTAGTTTCTGCCATGATAAGCTCAAGCAGACTCTGGTATAACACTTTTTTCTGGAAAACCGGCGCTAATCCTTTCCAAGACAATTCTTGCACCTCCAAGCCCAATGCCGCCAAAATGGAGAGGGGCCCTAAAGTTTGACTCAAGCCTCGCCCTTTGAGTTCCGCTATCAGATGAGTTTTTTGTGTCTCATTTAAATGAGGGCTTTCCAAGTCCAAACTGTTTTTTAAAAAACTTTTTAGGGTGGAAAAATTTTCTGATTTTTCATAGGCTGAAGAAGAAGCGGAATAAATCCGCCCCTCTTCTTCCAGGACTTTCAAAGAACATTCATATAAGAGTCGAGTTTTGCCTAATCCTGCTTCAGCTTTAATCGCCAGCGCCTTCATCGCACCCTCATGCACCTGCTCCCAAAGGTCTAAAAACAAATGCATCTCTTTATCGCGGCCGACAAAATAGTTGTCTTTATACAGCTGACTGGCAAATTCTCGCCTGAGTTTTTCTTGCCAAACCCTTGTCAGTTCAACGCAAGCAATAGGTTCATCAAACCCCTTGATCGTCTTAAACCCTAAAGGTTGGGTCTCAATATAATCGCCTACCAACAAAGCTGTGTGGGCTGTCATTTGAATTTGATTCTTCGGAGCTGTTTGCATCATGCGAGCCGCTAAATTAACCGATACACCTAAAGCATCATAACGCCGATGCAGGCTTGTTCCCATTTCATCCACCACCGCTTCACCACTGTGTAACCCTAATTTCAAACTGATCTCATGGGCGCCATCCGAAAAATTTTTCCGTATCAAATAGGCCGCAATGCCGGCTCTTAAGGGATGATCAACATAAGCTACGGGAGCTCCAAAAACAGCAAACACCAGATCGCCACTTTCTCTGATTATCGTTCCATTAAATTGCTTGACTATTTTAGAAACCAATGGGGAAATTGTGTGTATTTTTCCTTGAAATTCTTCTTGTGACATTTTTACATTCATCAAAAATTTAATGAATAGGCTCGTAATTTGCTTGCGTTCCCCAGAAACCTTAAGCGTAAGAGGGGCTAAGCCCTGTAGTTCCTGTTCTTCCGTTATGTTTGTTTCTAAGATTTTAATTAAAGGGTAACTTGAAACGGCCAAACGGCTCAGGGAAGATAAACTGAGTTTTTCGGGGCCTGTTTCTATTTTATCGCCACAAGCTTCACGCACTCGTTCCGAGATTTGAACTTGATTAGGCGCTGTCTGTGTTTCAAGAAATTCTGCAATATAAAGCTCCGGGTCAAAAAATAAATCTTCAGGCCTACGTGAAAACAAGCTACTTTCTATCCCTACTCGAGCTTGCAAAGGCAAACCCGAATTTTTGAACGCTTCTTGAAGACTCAAGGCCGCTTTTGCGGCATTTAAGGCTTGCCCCTCAGCTTGAAAAAAAGCGAAAATGCCATCGCCTGCTGTTTGCATCACCTGCCCCTGATTTTGTTCGACCGCAACGCTCATAATGCTTATGGCTTGCTCCAGCCATTCTCCGCCTTCTTCAAGATCTTTATCTCGAATAAGCTGTGTGGAATTTTGGATATCGGCCACCAAAAAAGTAGTTTGTACTGGAAGACGTACTAAAGATCCGCGTAAATGATTTTGACGATAATAACCTAACCAGCCTTTAAGATCATATTTTTCAAAATAAATTAAGGCTTGTTGAAAATGGATGTTCATATTTAACTGATCGCCCAAGGCTAGATAATACTCCGCCCTATTGATTTCAATCCACGGATGCAAAGAATGACAAGCTATTTTATCCGTTAAAGCTTTAGCCTGATCCAATAATGCTAAGATCTGAGGAGCGGGTTTTGGGTCTTTGATTCTCAGCATCTCAATAACGGCTTTGATTCGATAAGCTTGTGCTAAAAGCGGTTCTTGATGATCGTCTTGTGCGAGTTTTAGAACATCCTCTAATCCAGCATAGGCTTCCCGAATATTGCCACAACGTGCTAAAATTTCAATGCTCAGCAACGCTTGTTGAGGTGCAAAAAGATAATGAAGTTTTTTAAACTCTGAGACCACTTTCAAACTTTGATTCAACGCTTGAGTATAATCGCCTTGTTGATAAGCCAGCGCCGCAGCGTAACTTTCAGCCATCAAAAAGATAAAAGACTGCCCTACTAAATCGCTGGTTCTTATACAAGCTTCGGCGTAGCGCTTGGCTTTTTTGAAATGACCTAAGGTGTAATGATAGATGAGAATAGAAACTTGAGTTAATCCCAGAGGTTCCGAAACAGGCAATTCAAAACTCAGTGATTCTAAAAAATCAAGATGAGCTTTAAGTTTGTCAAACCGCGCTCTTAAACAATGACAAGAATACAGATGCAGGTACAATACTGAGGCAATAGAATTGCCCAAATAATCGGGGGCATAGGTATAGGGTTTATCTTTTAACAGCTCTAGGGCTTCTTCAACCAGGGTGTCAAATTCAGTATAATATCCTAAGGCCGAGGCGGGATGCATTAAAAACATGTCAGTGGCGGCTTTAAATTCACGCGCTTTCTCAGGAGGTAATTGGGAAAGAACCTGATTTATTTTACCTTTGATGATTTCAGCTTGCTGATAAGATTCCGTCGATCGTTGTGCATTAAATAACAGAATGATTTTCCAACAGCGCGCCACAATACCGTTAAAAGAATTTCCAATATCATCGGCTCTTTGAATCAATGTCTCTGTCAACTGCAAGGCCTCTTCAGATCGACCTAAAAGGAATAAAGCATGGATTTCTAACAAGGTGCTACGGCCATATTGAATAAAATACGCTTTTTGGTCAGGGCGATCTAATCTTTGATAAGCATTTTGAATGTAACTCCCAAGTTCCAAATAACGTGTTAGGGGGAACTCAAGGCTAACTAAATTGGGTATTAAGGCATTATAATAGTATAAAGCTTTTCTCCATAATTCAGCTTTATAGGCATGCCGAGCTAAAACACCATAATAGGCTATCAAATGAGCGTCATCTAACTGCTCTAATACTTTAATTAAATGTTCATGATACTGTTTTTTGCTTTTATTTAAAATACTCTCATAAACCACTTCTTGCAAATAGGCATGTTTAAATTGATATTGAGGTTCTGGAACCAAAGCCACTTCCACCCAAAATCCTTCTTGAACCAAATGTAAAATACTGGACTTAAAAAGATCATCTTCCAAATCACTTAAATAACGCAATAAAGTGCTTTGAAAAACAAATCCCAAAATAGAGGCTTGCTGAAGTAAACGTTTATCTTGAACAGGTAATTGATCAACGCGTGCGGAAATGACATTGTAAATGCTCTTAGGCAAAACTTCAAGTTGGAATTCTTTTTTTAAATGATAGCCTGAAGCATCTGACTCTATTTGATGTTGCTCAACAACTGTTTTAACATATTCCTCCATGAAAAATGGATTTCCGCCGCTGGCCTCTGATACCGTGCGTCTCAATTCATTTAAACGCTGATCGCCAGGCAAAAGATGAAGCAGTAAAGCTTGACTGCTCTCTTCTGACAAAGGAAGTAAACTAATTTCCTGACTGTTTTCTTCCAAGATCGGGGAACGTTTAAATTCGGGCCGGTAGTTTAACAGCAACAAAATAGTTTTTTTAGAGATCCTTGGAACGAAAAAATCGATAAATTCGAGGCTTTCTCTATCACACCACTGCAGATCTTCAAGTATCAGAATGAGATTTTGTTCTTGGCTGCGATGAGACAACAATTCAAATAGGCTTTGAAATAGAATTCTCTTTTGTATGGCAAGCGCTAACTGACCCCATTCTGGGCTAAGCGGTTGTGACCCCAAAAGATTAAGCAATGCGTAACGGGCATATTCTTCGCTGAAAATCGAAAAATCAAAATGATTTAAAGCAGTATTCAGCTGAAATGAACTGTGAACACTGGAATGCATAGACAGCAATGCTTGCACTAAAAGACCTAAAGTAAAAAAGGGAATATTTCTTTGATGGGCATTAGCGCAGACTGAATAAATTAGATTGTTTTGCTCCAAGGCGATTTTACTACATTCATAGAGCAATCGCGTTTTGCCTAAACCGGCTTCTGCTCGAATGGCTAAAACAGACCCTTGCCCGGCAATGCTTTGGGCCAACATTTTTGAAAACACAGTTATCTCTTGTTCACGGCCCACAAAAATTGAATCTCGATAATATTGAGTTTCTAATTTTCTTTGCACTTTATCGGTGTCAACATTAATGAGCACATAGATTTTTAGACGGAGTGAATGAATTAAGATCTCGCCTGATAACATCAGTTGAACACAGTCTCTAACCTCTTCTGCGGTGTTTGGACTGATTTGGATCTGTACGGGGGAAGTGGCCTGAATGAAGTCGGGCGTTAAATTAACAGCACCCTCTAGCAATTGGTACTCAAGCTTTTGGTTCTCCGTTATTCCGATCAGGGCTTGAAAAGTATCTAACCCCATTCCCAATTTGAAATTCACCTTAGCGTCGTTCAGATATTCTCGAATACCCTGGGCTGCCAGGCAAGCGCGAAGCGCATGATCTTCGTAGGAGATGGGAGCACCAAACAAAGCCTCAATCTGATAGGGCTCTGAGCTTAAAATTCGGCCATCAAATTGTTTAATAATGTTTTGAATCGCTTTGAGATGTTCTAAACTCAGTAGTTCTGCCGAGTCTTGTTCTAGGCGTATCAATAAGGATGTGATCCATTTGCGTTCGGTCGTTTTAAGAAGATTTTTATACATAGTGAGCCTGCAATGAGTATTCTCTGATTTAAAGCCAGTATATACCTTCAAGTCTAGTCTAAAAACGATTTGACGGATCCAGAGAGAATTGCTAAGCTTAGACACATTATTATTTCAGTATCTCTTTCAAAGCGATGTTTAGAATCATCGGATCTGAGTTTGCTCAGTATTCTGTGGTTGGGGAAGAAGGCTATTTGTTTCAGGATCATAAATTATGTATTTAAGCATTGGCTTGATGAGCGGAACCTCTATGGATGGCATTGATGCGGCCTTAATTCAAACCGATGGACAGACTCATGTCAAAGAACAGGGGCATCTTCATCTCCCTTATGAATGGCGCTTCAAAATTTTATTAAGGGCGGCTGAATACGCTGTACGCCAACACAGCGGCGATTTAAACCTTGCAGCGGCTCAATTTGAGATACACCTAGACGCCTACTTACAAAATAAATTACAGATTGAATCTGCGCTGCAGGCAGAATTTAAACATGAACTGGCTCAGTATTTACCCTTAAATTTAAAGCGGATTATTCAGCATTCAACGGCTTTGCACCTTAAAGCCAGCCAAGCATTGCTCAAGCAAACAGGTTTTGCCCCAAAAGACATTAAAGTCTTGGGTTACCATGGACAAACGCTCTATCATCAGCCGCAAAAAGGCCTCTCGGTGATTGTGGGCGATGGAAAAACTTTAGCAGAAGCCCTGAATATTTCGGTGGTCTATCAGTTTCGTCAACAAGACATTGCCGCAGGAGGACAGGGCGCCCCTTTTGCGCCTATTTATCATTGGGCATTAGCCGAGCGCGATAAACTAACGCCTTGTGTAGTCTTGAATTGTGGCGGGATAGCCAATGCTACCTTGATTTCACAAAGCGATCCGACAACACTGCTAGCCTTAGATACTGGCCCAGGCAATGCGCTTATCGACGCCTATGTCCGCAAGAAAACAGGGGGCAAAGAACATTGCGATCAAGATGGACAATATGGTTTACAGGGTCAAGTGCATGAGGGCGTACTCAAAGCTTTATATGCAAAAGCGCTCATGATTGCAGATGAAAATTATTTTGCAAAAACGGGACCTAAATCTTTAGACGTGGGCGATCTAAAACTGATCGCTGAATTAGAAACTTTATCTTTGCCCGATGCCTGCCGTACTTTAGAAGCTTTTACCGCAGATTCAATCATCCGAAGTTTACAGCAATTAGAGTGTCCTCTACCTCAGTTATGGATTGGCGCTGGCGGCGGTTGGGAGAATCCTGCCATTTGCACTGAGCTAAGCACACGCTTAAGCGCTTATTTACCAGGAACCCAATTTAGAAAAGCCAGCGAAGTGCATTGGAATTCTGCAGCGTTAGAGGCGCAGATATTCGCTTATCTGGCTATACGCCATCTTCAAAAACAAGACTTTAGTTTCCCAGGAACTACGGGCGTGCCTTATCCTATGAGTGGCGGAACTTTATTGACTTGCACTCATCAGGCCGATTAAACTGCTCTGCTCTAAAATATGGCCTTGCACATTCTTCTTCTTGTGCTCTATACAATCCAGGGTTATAGTTATAGACAGACAAACTCTGAGAAAAAATATAGATGAAAATAAAACCCAATGCACAGCAACTGATATTAAAAAATTTATCCGACCGGCTAGTTGATCTGCAAAAACCGATCCGCATCTTAAACGGGATCAAATGGGATGAAAAGATAAAACAAGATTTTTTAGCCCATAAAGGCAAAAGAGCGCCCGCAGTGGATAAAGACTATTATCTGCAGATCCCACTTAATTTTGATCCTAGGGCCTTAAAAAATGAATTAAGCCTGTTGGAACAAAACATCCATAAAAAACTGGGACAGTTTAATCCTGTGGGGATGATCTTAGAACGCATGTGTCGAGAATATCAAGTCGCCATTGATATGCTGGCCCATCGAGGGCAACGCAAATTCAGTGAATTGAGCAAAGCACTTTATGGCAGTGTCAGCGATGTTTTTTACGCCAATGGGCCTTCTTTAAAAGATCTGGCAGACAATCTTTCGGGCACTTTGAAACGCTTGGGTGGCAGTTGGGCGGGTGAAAAAGATGAAAAACGCTACGATAGCCAGCAAGCCATGGATATCTTAGGCAAAAGGTTACGTCATTATTTTAACGATCCCAATGAACCCATCACCCTTAAAGTCGATGATGGTATTGTTGCTGATGCGGCTGCGGGTGCTGAAGTCTTAAAATTACGTAAGGATGCCTTATTCAGCGATCGCGATCTTAGAATTCTAGAAGTGCATGAGGGTTGGGTACATATTGGGACAACCCTCAATGGACTAAGCCAGCCGATTTGTACTTTTCTCAGTAAGGGTCCGCCTTCATCAACGGTTACACAAGAAGGGTTGGCCATTATCATGGAAATTTTTACGTTTACATCCTATCCATCACGTGTGAGGCGTTTAACGGATCGGA
>VFKP01000027.1 GCA_009885495.1 Gammaproteobacteria bacterium
AACCATTCGGTTCGCTTCATAAATACCCCTTTTGGAACCCCAAAAGCAGTACTGTAAACCGGACAATTCATTTACTCCAACAGCGGACAGTTTACTTGTTCCTAACATTTTAAAAAATAAGGCTTGCATCACTCGGTTTTTTGTACTAGAATTCTCCACTCTTCATTTTATACTTCATAGAATGAAAAGCGAATGTAAATGATTTCATTATAACAATACAAGAGATTAACCATGCCTTCCACCTTTTTTTCTACACAGCTAGATCTAGACTCTGATCTCTCCAGCGAGGGCCTATCGGCTGCTAGTTTCTGGATTATACCGCTTATAGGTGTAGGAGCTATTGTCATTATCTTTTTAGCACTTCTCTGTGGAGCGTTTAAGGAACAATTTAACACTCCTGAGGAAAGGCTCCCCTTACTAGGGACTCCAACAGCAGCATAGCCTTGAGGATCAACGACAGCGCATTACATCGGGTGAGCAAACTTTGCATCTTCATGAGTATGAGGGTATAACCATAACATTAGCAGAGGTAACCTATGAATTTTTTTAGCAATGCGGAAAATGATCCCTTCAGCGAGGGAAATAGTGATCTTATTTTACAAGCCGATTTAGCGCTTATAAGTGCATCCGTGATCTTCACTATTTTTATCGTATGGTGGAAATCAAAATCATTAGCTTCGACAACAAAAGATATAGAATCAGATGGAGAGTCAAGCGAACTCCAGCATGGCGCTTCTGGCACAGATGCAGAGACAGAGCAAGCGCTTGGCGATGAGTCCGATTTAGAAAACGGTTCGCGAGCTCCAGGACGCGCCAATTATGGAACTTATTAGATAATCATAAATTTGGTAGGCACGAGTGGTGTCGAACCACCGACCCCCACCGTGTGAAGGTGGTGCTCTACCGCTGAGCTACGTGCCTATATTGAGAGAAGCGATCCTAGCAAGTTTAGATTGAAATGGCAAACCTCCCCTACCGCGAAAGCGGCTTGCTGTGATATAGTCTGGTTAATGGTATTTTTTTCAATTTTGGTGAGTCTAAACCCTCTCGCCCAACCCCTCTCCCAGAATACTGGGTGAGGGGAGTATCCAGACCCCCTCTCTCGAAGGAGTACTGAGCGAGGAGTATCCAGGCTTTCTCTGCTAAAATTTGAAAAGTGTACTTTTTCTCTGAATACATAATTTCTTAAGGTTATTCTATGTCATTAGACGCAATTCGCAGCTGGGTTAAAGAAGATATGGAAAGAGTCAATGCCTTGATCCTTTCTCGTTTGGCCGCCGACATTCCCTTAATCGATAGCCTAAGCCAGCATATCGTCGCCAGTGGCGGCAAGCGTATACGGCCTATGGTCTTATTGCTCACCGCCAAGGCGTTAAATTATCGCGGTGATGCGCAGATCTTATTAGCCGCCATCATCGAATTCATCCACACCGCAACCCTATTGCACGATGATGTCGTCGATGATTCTGCATTAAGGCGTGGGCAAAGCACCGCCAACAGCATTTGGGGCAATGAGGCCAGCGTTTTGGTCGGTGATTTCTTATTCTCTCGCGCCTTTCAATTGATGGCTGAAGTTAACAGTCTTAAGGTCATGTCGATTTTAGCCACGGCCTCCAATACCATCGCCAAGGGCGAAGTGCTGCAATTACTGAACTGTCATGATACCGCCACCGATGAAAACCGTTATTTTGAAGTCATCAGCGCCAAAACAGCCAAATTATTTTCCGCAGCCACGCAATTGGCGGCCGTGATCAGCGAGCAAGATCTTAAAATGGAAAATGAAATGATCGCCTTTGGCCATCATTTGGGTTTAGCCTTTCAATTGGTAGACGATGCCTTGGATTATCAGGGCGATGCCGATACCTTGGGTAAAAACGTCGGTGATGATTTAGCCGAGGGCAAACCTACCCTACCGCTGATCTACACCTTGCGCGTCGGTAATCCTGAAGAGCAAGCTTTGATCCGCGCCGCCATTGAAAATGGGGGCAGCACCTACTTAAATGATATTCAACAGGCTTTAATTCGCAATCAAGCGATTGAATACACGCATCGACGCGCTGAAGAAGAAGTACAAGCAGCTATAAGAGCCTTGCAAAATTTGCCGACTTCCCCTTATAAGGATGCCCTCTTAGCCTTAGCCAATTTCACACTTTCGCGCAGCAATTAAAAAAGGCATAATGGATAACTTAGCTACCGGGGTGTAGCTCAGCCTGGTAGAGCACTGCCTTCGGGAGGCAGGGGCCGTAGGTTCAAATCCTATCACCCCGATCACATTCGATTGCTAAAGAAGTTTTTCCAATCTGGCACCTCTCAATAAAACAACCCTACTCGATCATTGCATCGCTTGCCGGCTCAAGATCTGTAATTCTTGCAATATCGCCTGTCTAAAATAAAATTTCATTGGGATCTCTTCCTAAAGGCTGTACAGCCATTTGAATTATAATAATGGCGGTTATTATCACCGCCATTATTATAGCTGAACCTTCTAGGGTCTAAAATTGGGTTGTTTCAGAAGGGATTTCACATATTAATTGTGCGTTTTAAGTTTTATTTAATAATAAAAAGCATAGGCTGTATTATAATCAGACTAGAAATTCGAATTAAATGAGGTGATAGTATGGCGAAGACAATATTAACTGAAGAGCAGCAGAAAAAAGTGACAGCGCTTAAACCCGGATTACGCGAAGCTTTTGTGAGCGATATTCATTTACGACAAGCGGATCCCGATGGGAAGGATATAGGAACAGCTGTAAAAGAGTTTGTAACCGCAATAGGAGATCCTGCAATTAAGCAAGGACTCTTAAATCAAGGTTTAGGTTCTGGTTCCGGCTTAACACTTATAGCGGGGACTACTCCATTAGACTTTGCTCGGCAAATAGGGCATATACAGACCTATGAAACATTGAAAAAGTTCGGTGCGCAAGAAACAGAACAAGAAAGAATCCGAAATCAAAAAACAGCACCTAGCGGTCCACAAGCAGGATCGTCTTCTTCAAATAACACAGAAAGCGCAAAAGGTTTATTGGGTAAGGTCGGGGGATTCTTTAAGAACGAGGAGCAACTCTTTAAAAGTAAAGTGATCATTACACATAGTAACGACCCAAAAGAATCTGAGGTCAAGATAACTCCTCAATCCAAGAAATAAATAGCCCTCTTACCCTCTTTATACTGAAAAAACAGCTGAACTCTGGACTGAAGGTACGCTTTCAGGCTCGCTGATTTTAATAAAACAGATCTCAATCTTTTTTTCTTCACTGGCAATCTTATTGTGATGATGGAGCAGCGGGATCAGAAACTGCAAAGTACCGAACTGTTTGTAATCACTAGGCGAGCCTAAAATCTCTGGATATTGCCCACAAAACTGTTCCAAAATATCCACTAAAAGCTGGGGACGGATCCCATCTCGGGTAAAATTATGAATGTACACCTCTAAAAACCAAGCGTACTGCCGACAGCGCAGCGCGTGATAGGCTTGTGTTTTATTCTCTTCAAGTGCGGCTATTCCTAGCAACCAAGCATCGCAAAACAGATTGACAGATGAATGCAATTCTTCAAGACTCGATATTGTTTTTGCCCTATCGGCAGAACCTGCCACTAAGCAATAAGCACCCAAAATAGCTTCATCGCCCGAGTTAAGTTCATAGCCTTCGGGAAGGATAAAATCACCCTGGACGCTGACAGCGGGGAAAAATCTCACCATACTTGAAGGCCCCTAAATCAAAGAAATAAGCCGCATTCTACCCCATAACGGGTTTTTAAGCAAATTTCCCTTTATCCACAGCGTAGGCCTGAGCATTGGCTCTGGAAATGTATTTTTTATTCAGCAATTCTTCTAAATGTTGATCTAGGGTAAACATGCCATCGTTACGGCCAGTTTGCAAGGCTGAATACATCTGTGACACTTTATCTTCTCGGATCAGATTTTTGATAGCGGCATTACACACCATAATTTCTAAAGCCGCTACTCGTCCACCGCCTTCTTTTTTTAACAAGCTTTGGGCTATCACGGAATTTAAAGATTCCGATAGCATGGTTCTCACCATGGATTTTTCACCGGCGGGAAACACATCGATGATACGGTTAATGGTTTTGGCGGCTGAGCTGGTGTGTAAGGTTGCGAAAACCAAATGCCCTGTTTCTGCCGCGGTCATGGCCAAGCGAATGGTTTCCAAATCTCGCAACTCACCCACTAAGATAATGTCTGGATCTTCTCGTAAGGCTGAACGCAAGGCTTCGTTAAACCCTTTAGTGTCTCGACTCACCTCTCGTTGATTGATCAAAGCTTTTTTACTGGTGTGCACAAATTCGATGGGATCTTCAATCGTTAAAATATGCTCATATCGGTTACTGTTGATATAATCGATTACCGAAGCCAAGGTCGTACTTTTGCCAGAACCGGTAGGGCCCGTCACCAGATTCAAACCATGGTGACGCTCTGCTAAACTAGAAACCACGGGCGGCAAGCCCAAGACTTCCATCGGTAAAATAGTGGTGGGAATGGTGCGAAAAACCCCCGCAGGTCCGCGATCTTGATTAAAGACATTCACCCGAAAACGAGCCAGACCCGGGATCTCAAAGGAAAAATCGGTTTCTAGATCTTCTTCAAAACGTTTGCGCTGTTGATCACTCATGATATCATAGAGTAAAGTAGAGACTTCTTTGCCGCTCAAATCGGGCAAATTAATGCGCCTTAGCTCACCATCGACACGGATCATCGGCGGTAACCCGGCAGAAAGATGTAGATCCGATGAATTATTCTTAACACTAAAGGCCAATAGTTCCGTCACGTTCATTAGAAGGACTCCTTATCCATGATTTTTAAAGACTGCCTATGAACAGCATAGCCACAAACTTGCAACTTGTACACCAACGCATTGAAAATGCACGCAAAAATTTCGCCCCTGAACAGGGCGCCCTTCAAGTATTGGCTGTCACAAAAAACCAATCGACCGATAAAATAAAAGAATTACTGGAAACGGGAACTTGGGCTTTGGCTGAGAATTATGCTCAGGAAGGCATCGCTAAAATACAGGCTCTAGCCCTGCCCGATTTGGAATGGCATTTTATAGGACATTTACAAGGTAATAAAACCGCTTTAATTGCTCAAAATTTTTCCTGGGTTCATACGCTAAGTTCAGGCCTGATCGCGAAAAATTTAAATGATGCCCGTAGCCCAGGCTTACCGGCTTTGAATGTGTGTATACAGATCAATATCGATCAAGAACCTAGTAAATCGGGCATCGATGCCCAACAGCTCACGGCATTGGCCACTTTGATCATGAGCTTGCCTCGCCTGCGTTTACGAGGACTCATGGCCATTCCAGCGCCTCGCCAGAATTTCGAAGAACAACGCAAACCCTTTCGCCAATTGGCCCAGCTTTTGCTAAACTTACAGCGCTCAGGCTTTCCTGTGGACACTTTATCCATGGGGATGTCGCAGGATTTAGAAGCCGCCATTGCTGAAGGCGCCACTATTCTGCGCATCGGCACCGCTATTTTTGGAGAACGAGTTTAATGCAACATAAAATGATTACGTTTATCGGTGCCGGCCATATGGCCAGCGCCTTAATGCGCGGTTTAACTGCGGCCGAATACCCTGGCCATTGTATCACCGTGCACGATATTTCAGTCGACAAAGCCCAGGCTTTAGCTGAAAATTTAGGCTTAGAACATCAAGCTGATTTAGCTCTGGCCGTGGCCAAAGCTGAAATTATTGTCTTGGCCGTGAAACCCAATGGCATTGCTACGGTTTGCCAAGCCTTGAAAGCAGCGATTGCCCATAAACCTTTGATCATTTCGGTGGCTGCCGGGGTTAAACTGTCCAGCATTGAACGATTTTTAGGACAAGGTCCCTTGCCCATGGTGCGCAGCATGCCCAATACTCCGGCCTTGATTGGCTGTGGCGCTACAGGCTTATACGCCAATGCCAAAGTCGATGCCTCTTTACGCAATTGGTCTGAATCCTTATTTCGTTCGGTGGGTATTGTGCAATGGTTTGAACAGGAAAAATTGTTAGACAGTGTGACCGCGCTTTCCGGCAGCGGGCCTGCTTATATTTTTCTAGTCATGGAAGCCATGCAAGAAGCGGGCATAGCCTTGGGGCTTGATCCACAGCTGGCCAAGACTTTCACCATTCAAACAGTTTTAGGCGCCAGTCGTATTGCTTTGGAAACCGCACATCCCATTTCGGAATTACGAGAACAAGTCACTTCTCCAGGGGGCACCACTGAAAAAGCCCTGTCTATTTTAAATCAAGGGCAACTGAAAGATTTATTTTTAAAAGCCTTGCAGAGCGCTTATGATCAAGCTCAGCTGCTCTCTGCCACTTATGATAAGGAATAACCATGCCCAGCTTCTTACAAACCGCTTTAGCTTTTCTGTCCCAAACTCTGTTTACATTATGGATCGCCCTGCTTTTGCTGCGCATTTGTTTACAATTAACGGGCGCTAACGCCCGTAATCCGCTGACACAATTATTGATCCAACTCACTCGCCCGATTTTAAAGCCTATGCAGAAATTTTTACCGACTTATGGCCGAGCCGATCTCGCTTTATTAGTGTTGTGCCTGGTTTCAGAAATGCTCAAAATGTTTGTTTATGGCTGGATTAAAGGCGCAGGTTTATTGGATCCCTTAGCGGTGTTTCTATACAGTATGGCCGAATTATTGCAATTCACACTGCATTTATACAGTATGGCCATTGTTGTGCAAGCGATCTTAACTTGGATCAATCCTAGGCCCAATCCTTTAAACGATCTATTGTACACGCTGACTGCGCCCTTATTAAATCTTGCGCGCCGCTTTATTCCGCCGATTGGAGGCTTTGATTTAAGCCCCATCCCCGTGTTAATCGTTTTACAATTGCTGATGTTGCTGGTCACCGTTCCTATTTTAGGATTTGCAACGCAGATGATGTGAGCGTGGAAAGAGGAAATGATCTGAAGAATATACCCTCCAAATTTTAGGGAAAGTCGAAACTCCCCTCGCCCGATACTCCGGGAGAGAAATTGAGGAGAGTGCGTCCTATACTCCCCTCCCCCAGTATTCTGGGGGAGGGGTTGGGGGAGAGGGTGTCAAAATGTTTTATGTGACTTTAAGACTGAAACTGGGAAGGCCTACGATTCAAATATAATATCAGAAAGGCTGCTCTCCGTTAGAAGAACTTAGCTCCAACGGAGGAATTCTGAAATGCTTAGTTTTTTGTTAACAGTGAACAAGATCGCCGTCTACATCGAGATCGCTTGGCCGTACTAAGTTTCCAATAAGCTTAAGCTGCGCTTTAATTTGTGTTTTCTTCGCTTCCAGATCATAATCTGACTGTAAGCCTAGCCAAAACCCTTCCGAAGTCCCTAAGGCACGAGACAATCGCAGATCAGTATCTGTGGTGATGCTTCTTAAAGCATGAACTATTTCATTGATACGGCGAGGCGAAACCCTCATATCTTTAGCCAATTTATTTTGACTGATCCCCAAAGGACTTAAGAATTCCTCATTCAAAATTTCACCGGGATGCACATTTTTTAATTTTATCTTCTCCTGCTGTGTATTTGAAATAAGATCTATCTCGTCTAACAAAGGATTCAGAGGGAGAACCTAAGACATTCCTCTGTCAAACTCGATTTATCGCTTTTAACAGAGGAATATTGAAAAGAAAAAAACTATTTCTGCTCGACCACGACAACGCGGACTTGAGCATCAACATCGGCATGCAATTTCAAAGCCACGGAATATTCGCCCACGGCACGAATAGCCCCTTCAGGTAAATAGACTTCTTGTTTTTTCACGGCAACGCCCGCTTCGCTAATGGCATGGGCCAATTCGCGTTCGGCCAAAGAGCCATACAATTTGCCTTCATCTGCGGCTCGAGCCGTAATGGTGACCAAAAGAACAGCCAAAGCTTTGGCTCTATTTTCAGCGACCACCAAACCTTCTGCGGCGGCTTTTTCAAACTCGGCACGCCGAGCTTCAAAATCAGCCAAAGCTTTATTCGTTGCCAGCACAGCCTTGCCATAAGGCAGTAAAAAATTACGCCCATAACCACGGCGCACTTTGACTTTATCGCCCAGTTTTCCTAATTTATGCATTTTTTCAAGTAAAATGACTTCCATCGCTGACCCCTGTTATTCGTGTTGATCGGTGTATGGCATAAGCGCCAAGAAACGTGCGGTTTTAATCGCCATAGCGATTTTACGCTGCCGTTTGGCACTGGTACCGGTGATTCGACTGGGTACAATCTTACCCGTTTCAGTGATATAACGACGTAAAATATGCAGATCTTTGTAATCAACGTCTGCAGGATCAGCTCTTTGCGGTTTGTTCATTATCGATCTCCTCTGTCGTATTCTCTTTCATGCTGCATGGGCTCAGGCGCAGACATCATAATGGAAGCATCTAGGATGGCTTCATCCTTACGGATCACCAAATGACGTAAAATCGCATCATTATAACGGAAGGTGTGTGCCAATTCTTCTAGAACCGCTTCGCTGCATTCGATGTTCATCAACACATAATGCGCTTTATGCACTTTTTTGATTTGATAGGCCAACTGACGTCGTCCCCAATCTTCTAAACGATGTATTTTTCCGCCATCGCGTTCAATCAGCCCGCGATAACGCTCGATCATCCCCGGCACTTGCTCGCTTTGATTAGGATTAACGAGAAAAACAATTTCATAATGTCTCATTCAAGAGTTCCCCTTTTGGTTGCATTGAGCCTTAAGAAGGCCAAACAGCCCACAATCATCGATTGAGGGCAAGGTTATTGAAAACCAAGCGATTTGGCTTTCAAGTTTTATTTCAAAGTTTTCACAGGCTAGGGCCTTGAAACCAAGGAAAGTGCGTCATTCTACAGGAAGAATATGGAGAACACAAGGGAAAGATGCATGTTTTTTGCACTCATTTCAAACTTCAAGCTAAGATCAAAAAGCTATCTTTCCCCAGGGGTTGGAGGAAAGGATCGGAGCCAAAACGAGCCAAGAATAGCTCACCCTCGGTATTCTGCAGTACTGTCCGAGGGAAGTTGAAACTCCCCTCGCCCGGTACTCCGGGAGAGGGGTCGGGGGAGAGGGTGTTAAAATAGAAGCCTTTTATATAGAGGATAACACTATCCTTTAGAGATCTAAAGGATAGTATCTATTTTACAGGGCAACCGCATCTAAATGGCTAAAAAAAATCAATTCGTATCTAAATAAGCCTTTCGAGCAACAATGACAGAAAAAATTAATAACTCTATCGCTGCCTTTCAAGCTA
>VFKP01000036.1 GCA_009885495.1 Gammaproteobacteria bacterium
TGATGCTGAGACTAGCGTATTGTTTGAATTAATTGCGGATAGATATGAAAGCAGCAGTCTTATTATTACGGCGAATCACTCTTTTAGTGAATGGGACAAGATCTTCCCCGACAATAACATGGCTGTTGCGGCGATAGATCGCTTGGTTCATCACGCAACGATCATCAATATCCAAGATAATAGTTACCGAAAACCTAAGATATGACTAAAAATTAACCAGAGAGGCTTAGCCATGACATAATTTAGCTTATAACAAAACCGGCAATCTTAATTGTCGCCGACCGGCAAAGATAGTTGACGTTTAACATATTTATCAATATATCCAATCGGACTATCGAGGGGAAGAGCTTGTTAAGCAAATAATAACGCAAGCGGGAAACCAAGTATGGGCAGAAGAGGAAATAAGGCATCAATCTCGCGGAAAAGCTGTAAGCGAGCTTAAAAAGAAGCTCGTAATTTTTTCTTCATTCATCAAAGATGAAAAGTACGCGGCGATTGGGAAAGTATTATCTACTCTTCCAGATCAAGAAACTAAAAGCGAAGAGTATTATTTAAAAATTGTAGAAAAGCTTGAGGAATTATCAAGACAAACCAGAAAAAGTGGAAGCTTGATAGGGGTTTTTAAAAAAAGTCCCACTGAAAAGGCAGCTGCTATTATTAAAAATGACGAAGCGATTCAAAAGCGCATCCGTGAACTCGGAGAATTAGCAAAAACAATACGTGATTTAGAAGCCAGATCTCCTGAGCTAGCATCTTTTGTACAATCTGCACCGGTGGAACGCGCTAAACTGGGGGCGCGTCATTGTCCTAATAGTCCTTCCAGTTCAGGGAGTTCTACCCATACTCCCGCACATTCCGCACCAGTGAATCCACGCTTGAGCCTGGCAGCTACGCGTTATGCTTTCAATACACCGTCTAATCCTGGGAGTTCCTCCAATACCCCTTCTGATCCGGGAAGTGATCAATCGAATCTTAGGAATGGCTCTAGAAAGTAGGGTTGATTGGAAAATCCATTCGGCGGCTGAACTGGATCTCTTATTATGAGTGCAAGGACAAAAAATTGGCTTTGAATTTAAATATGCCGATGCGCCAAGAATAACTCAATCAATGCAAACCTTAGAACTCGATCATCTCTATCTGATTTATCCTGGGACGGTAGCTTACCCTTTAACTGAAAAAATCACTGTTATGGGTTTGGTGAATTATTTAGGTAAAGAAGATTGAAGTATTAAGCGGCTGGCCGAGAATAAGATGAATTAGCTATTCCAGAAGAAATAACGATTTTAGGTCTTCTTAGAGAGCTCATTTTAGCAGCTAGACTTTCCTGTTCTTCTCCAAGAGCAGCAGTTACACTTCTAATTTGAACTAATTCCGAATTTAAAGCGTCCAATCTTTTTGTACTGTGTTGATGCTTTGCCTTGATATTATCTAAATAGCCTTGCACGGTTACTAAAAGTTCTTCAGCCTTAAGGATTTTTTGCCTACAACTGTCTAAATTTTTTTCGATTCTTGTTACCAAATCTTTATATTCTTTTTTAATTTCTTGCAAAGCGCTTGCTTTTTCGGCTATTTGATTTTGAAGATTCTGGCGGTCTGTTTTTTTCTGTTCTATATCCTGGTCTATTTTTTTATCTGAAGGAAAAAACCCGAGTTTTTTCCAGAAGCTTGCTTTTCCTTTCTGATCCTTTAAATCTTCAAGTTTTTTTAAAGCATCTAAAGCGAGCTGATGAGAAGTTTCTAAGTTCAGTAACTCTCGCCCCAAGTTTCCTTCTTTTTCGGCCTTTGAACTTTTATGATTATCCAGAGAAAGCAAATACTGTCGCTCTCTTTTACGGGAAGAGTGAAGGAAATCTGCTATTTTTTGGAATTCTAGCTCACGGAGCATTCTTTGTTCAGAATATTCTTTAATTTTGTGCGTGTGAAAATCTTTTGTCTCTTCCAAGAGGCTTATCTCATTCAGCTTTGAAGCTAAGATAAGATCCACGCCTATGCTAACCACAAAGGAATATATATTTTTTTTATGGATTACTGTGTGAATAGCCATCAGCCCCCCTGCTCTTTATCTGCTCTAAAACGAGAGTTAAGTTGGGACATTCTACCTCGTACACAGAGAAAAAGCAAGGGCTCTAAGCAAGAAATTTAATCCTTTTAGAGTTTTTAAGATCTGGATAATCGAATAATGTCATTACTATTGATCTGAAAAAATAAAACAACCCGAAACAGGGTTGTTTTATTGCTCTTAAAATTTTAAAAGATTATTACGAGATTTTTCTCCTCGGTCCTCCAACAGAAATAGAGGCGGAAGTTTCTGCGAAATGAGAATTTGGCACGCGGATAGCTGATGCAAGCAGTGGATCCGTTTCTTTTTGCTCTTCAGCTTCAGAAGGATTTAGATCTCTCCACAAGCCAAACTGAGACAATTCACGAATTGGAGAATGAGGAGGAGTACGAGCACCTTCTATAGAAGGTCTTTCCGCACCCGTTACTGGGACTTGAAACAAACTTTCAGCATCCGATTTTGCTTCAGCAGAACAACTCGCTCGATTCTCTACTTTTACTCTCTCAGAGTGTATTATTTCAGCATTCTCGCTCAGCATATAAGCTTGTTTGCTCAATACTCCGCAGACATCTCCTTTATCTTGATCGTTATTATCCGCAGATTTAAATCCCAAGCTCGCCGCAATACTCATTAAAGCAGCGCCAGCCAATCCAGCAACCACAGGAATAGCCACCGGTGCTAGAACCGCAGCCGCGACAGCGGCAATACCGCCGATCACAGGGATAGCCGCACCAGCAGTTAAGACAAGAACGGCAACAATACCGGCAACGGCTAAAGTCACACCCACACCCAATAATACGGCCGAAGCAATTTCTTTAGGCGTCCATTGGGAGTTTATAGCATCGATCAAGGCTTTTTGCTGAGTCTTGACTACTGCCGGTGCATATAAAGGCTGATATGAGCCCATCGGCACCTCTACTGCTCCTGCTCCAACCAACGGATTTTCCTCTGCTGAGTTTTCCTGGTCTCCTGAGATAAAGCTCCTCGTATAATGCTTCAATTCTGTAGCTGCCATTTTGAAGGTTTCAGCCAGTACAGCCGTATCGACGCCGCGAGCGTAGGCTGCATCCAGAATTTTTAAATCTTTCTGAGCGGCCTCTAAGATAGGATCATCATCCTTAGCCTTAACGGTATGCTTATAGACTGTAAAGCTTGCTTCATACATTGAGCGCGCAGCAAGAAATGTCTCATGAGAGAACTCTTTCTTTAAGGTTTCAGCATAATAGGCTTCTGCAGCAGTATACCAAGCCTCTGCGCTGGGAAGATGTTCTTTCACTTGACTCTTAAATTTACGCAATAGCTCATACCGAGCAGCTGCTGCAAGATAACATTCTTTACTTCCCAGTGGAACGGCAACAACTTTCAATTTTGATAAATAAAATAGCATATTTTCATAGACCTTTTTTTTCTTCGGATCCTTTGCATCCATATATTCTTTTTCCGTTCTATCATAAGCTTTCGCAAAATCACCCTCTAAAAAATAGCCTTTTATCGCATCGCCATAAGGAATATCTGACGAGATCTCTGCTTTGGAGATACTTTTTTGAGTTATTTCACTCTCGATAAAGCTAACGGGTTTATGATTTTTAGTAAACTGTTCTTTTCCCAGACTTTCTTTAAATAATTCGGCGTATCCAGGAATAACTGTAGAAGAAATGTTTGAAAAATAAGCGTGTATCTCACCATTCTTCTCTAAAGAAGCTGTTAAACTCACTTCTCTATTATGAAAGGGAGAATCTCTCCTTATACCTTCACTCGGATCAATAGAGTAAATTTCTTGGTTCGTCAATTCCGGCAACTTTAAGGTAGAGACGCTAACCTTTTCTGTAATTGTAAAAGAACGGCCATCTTCAGCGGTCTCAATATTTCTTGAAACGTTGTCAGATTGGGAAAAAATAAGGTTATTCGTAATAAAATGCGAATGCCCAAACAGTTCACTGAACCTTTGAGTAAAGGCATATTGATGAAAATTACAATACAGCTGATTTTGTAATTTTGGATCTAATGCTGGCATTATATTGGCAAAACAGTGTTCTAAGATATCTGGATAGTCTCCTATTAATGCTTTAATATGCTTTACTTCAGAATCTTCCATATTTTCTATTTCATAATTTTCAGAACAAGTAATACGATTTCCTTCTTTATCTGTAAGCTGCAGTTTTTGAACCGCGGCAATAATCATCGTCAATAAGGGGACGTTATTGATCGTAATAATCCTAAAAGTTCGAAATACATCCGCGCGAGTCTTTGTGCGCCCTCGCTCTTCATTCCCGTCTTTTGTGTAATCTGAAAGATACATATTACTACTAGAAAATTGAGCATTTGTCTTCTCGCTAGGCAGGATTAAAGCCGCATCAGCACTTTCCAATGTAAAATTCTTAACTTTTTCACTCTTTGAACTCATTTTCTCTCTCCACCTTTTGGTAGTTTCAATTAATATGGCCTATCTAGGCCTAATCATCTGAATAATTCAGTCTGAATACCCCCATTTTAGCATACACATATTAAGGATTTATTAAAATTTTGCACAATTTCCTGATTTTTATGCAAAATTATTGATTTTTAGAGGTTTTTAGGCCATAAACCAAGGCATAGAAAAGGCCAAGGCCTCTTTTAAGACCTTGGACACGAAGCAATTCAAAAAAAACTCTTGGCTTTAAGGAACATAAGGATCAGCGGGGTTATAAGGGTAAAAAACATTACAACCATAAGATCCAATTTTACATTCATAATGATAGTTAGTCATATCATCCACTTTACTCCAAGTTCCTCCACTAAATCCTCCAAAATAAGCCGTACCTCCTGTGGGGCTTAAAAAGGTCTTGCTTTTACTACTGTAGCGGTAGGTCACTTGATTAGGATTCAAACTATTCTCAACCCCTACAAGATAGGTGCATTTAGCAGGAGCTTTAGCCACATAACGCCCTACCGAAGGCACTTGCATCTGAGTGTTTTGAATAGGGTATTTATAAACATATTTCAAAGACATAGCATCCGAAGGATAAGTGTATTTGGAATCCACGTTGAAAGAAAGTGTAGTAATTACAGTAGGGATTGATTTCCCCAGATCAGCGGATGAACAAAGATAAGCTGTTCTATAGGCTGTGGAATCACCTTCAAAAGTAAGAACGGCTTTGCTTACTCCAGAAGCATCTTCTGGGCCACATTTTGCAGAAACCACTCTCGCACATAGATTATTCGTGGCATCAGGGCTCATTATCAATTTTTGCTCGTAAAGAATACCTCTCACACCTGAGGTTGCCATAGAAAGCGCCGGATACCCAAAAGCAATTAAGCCTACAAACCCTGCTAAATATTTCATTTTAAAACTTCTCATGATAGAACCCCTTCTTGTTTTTTCATTTCACTATTAAATATAGTGGATTTTGAGCTACTTCTCCAATTTTAAACAAACAGGATCTGAGAAAATCTATAATTCTTCTTATAAAATAACCAGATAAGAAGAGTACCGGGCGAGAGGAGTTTTCAGATCCTGCGCCTAAGGATCTGGCTCGTAAGGCGCTTAATCCTATTCCTAGATTGCCACGTCGCTACGCTCCTCGCAATGACGAAGAACCAGAATACTGGGCGAATGCGCGAGAGTTCAATTCAAGCCAAAAAAGCCTTTTGGCATAATTCAATCAAGCCCGTTGGAAATAATCCTAAGAAAAATACCGCTAAACCATTCACGCTAATAGCCAATTGCGTATCGAAGGAGCTGACAAAAATGGGCGCTTTTTCCATGGGTTCGTCAAAATACATGACTTTGACCACACGCAAATAATAATAGGCGCCGATGATGGCAAACACCAAAGCCAGAGCCGGTAGCCAGACCATATGCACTTTGACCAAGGATTCTAGCACACCTACTTTGGCAAAAAAGCCTGCGCTGGGCGGAACGCCTGCCATGGAAAACATGATGAGTAACATCATTAAAGCCAGCCAAGGATTACGGGCATTCAAACCCTTAAAATCATCGATTTTTTCAACTTCAAAGCCTTTTTGGCTGAGCATCGTGATCACACCAAAGGCGCCTAAAGACATGATCACATAGATGATAATGTAAAATAAAGCCGAGCCATAACCTCTGGAAGTGCCGGCAATCAGACCTAACAGCATATAGCCCATATTGGCAATCGAAGAATAAGCCAGCATCCGTTTAATATTATCTTGCACGATGGCGATAATGTTTCCCACGGCCATCGATAAGACTGCTACAGCGATCAACAGCGATTGCCAATGCGAAAATAAGGCGGGCATAGCACCGGCTAATAATCGCAGCAATAAGGCAAAGCCCGCTAATTTAGGAGCCGTGGCGATAAACAAGGCCATGGCATTGGGCGAACCCTCATAGACATCGGGCACCCAAAGATGAAAAGGAGCCACGCCCAGTTTAAATAAGGCGCCGGCTGAAACCAAAACCAAACCCAAAACCAGCATCAAAGATTGGCTTTGCAAGGATAAATTCATCATCGCTGCGACCGTTTGCAGATCTAAGCTTTGGCAGGCGCCATAGATCATCGATAAACCATACAGCAATAACCCCGAGGCAATCGCACCCATGATAAAATATTTCATTGCCGCTTCTTGGCAAGAAGCCTGGTCACTGCGCAAAGCAATCATCGCATATAAGGGCAAAGACAATAATTCCAAGCCTAAATATAAAGTTAAAAAACTATAGGCTGAAACCAAAACTTGCATGCCAAATACGCTGAATAATACCAATAAGTAAAATTCCCCATGCGGAATATTACGCTCTTTGATGTACACCCGGCTGTACATCAATACAAATACCGTAGAAATTAAAATAAATATTTTAAGCAACAACGATCCTTGGTCGATGATAAAACTGCCATTAAAAGTGATTTCATTGGCATGATCATAGAGCAAAATGCAGATCACAGCTGCGCCCATTAAAGTGAGCTGCGCTAAAAAATACGTGATGCCACGATTGTTTTTATCGAAAAATACATACGCGAGCAAGACCACACAGATCATGCCCAGGGTAAACATTTCGCTGGCGGCGGGTAAAAAGTCAGGGATCGTAAAAGGTGTCATATTCCCTTATCCTTATAATTTGCTGGTGGTGGAAAGTTCAAGTAAATGCCCAATAGAGGTGTGGAAAGTTTTAAGCAAGGCATTCGGGTATAAACCAATGAATAAGACTAAAAAAGCTAAAATTCCTAAGACCAAGTATTCAGGCAATTCTAGATCTTTCATAGACTCTACTTCTTTACGCGTCACCACACCAAAAAACACACGTTTATACAACCATAAAGTGTACACGGCAGACAGCACTAAGGTGGTGGCGGCAAATAAAGTGATCACATAACTGGCTTTAAAGCTACCTAAGATAATTAAAAATTCGCCGACAAAACCCGAGGTACCCGGTAACCCTACATTGGCCAAAGCAAACAACATAAAAAAGGCTGCAAATAAAGGCATCTTATGGGCAACACCGCCATAATCGCCGATCTCGCGAGAATGCAGGCGCTCATATAAAACGCCGACCCCCAAGAACATGGCGCCGGTACTGAATGCATGGGACAGCATTTGCACCATACCGCCTTCTAAAGTTAAATACGCATCCTGAAGATCACCGGTTCTGGCGACAATTTTATAGACCACAAAACAAGCCAAGGTGGTAAAACCCATATGCGCCACTGAAGAATAAGCAATCAAGCGTTTCATATCCGATTGACCAATGGCGACAATGGCAATATAGACGATGGCAATCAAAGATAAAACGATCATGAGGCCTGCCAAATGCTGGCTGGCATCTGGAGTTATGGGCATGCTGAATCGTAAAATACCGTAAATCCCCATCTTCAACATTAAAGCCGCTAAGACCACAGAACCCCCAGCCGGCGCTTCGGTGTGCGCATCGGGCAGCCAAGTGTGCACTGGCCACATGGGGATCTTCACGGCAAAAGCGAATAAGAAGGCAATGAAAATATAGACTTGTTCATGCATGGTCAATTTGATGCTGTAAAAACTTAAGATGTTAAAATCATTGCTCTTGGTGCGTAAATACAATAAGGCGATCAACATTAGGGCCGAACCCAAAAAAGTATAGAGGAAAAACTTAATCGAAGCATAAGTTCGCCTAGGCCCACCCCACATGCCGATACACAAATACATCGGAATAAGCATTCCTTCCCAAAACACATAGAATAAAATGGCGTCTAAGGATTCAAATACGCCCACCATCATACCCTGCATGATCAAAAACGCCGCCATATATTGGGCGACATTTTTCTGGATGGGTTTCCAAGAAGCGATCACCACCAGAAAAGTGGTGATGGTGGATAAGATCACCATCAACACTGAAATGCCATCAACCCCCAATTGATAATGAATGCCAAATTTTGCGATCCAATCGACATTTTCTACAAATTGCATGGCTGAAGTTGAATTGTCAAAATGCGTGTACAAGGGAATACAAAGCATGAGATTGAGGAAAGCGGTGAATAAGGCAATACAACGCGCGCGAGTGGCCTTGCGATCGTCGCCGGCAAACATACAAATAATACCGCCGATGATCGGTACCCAGATGATTAAGCTTAATAATGGGATCTGTGTCATTCTTTTCCTATTCCTGTTTGTGTTTTCATTTTAAAACCCTCTCCCCCAACCCCTCTCCCAGAGTACTGGGCGAGGGGAGCCTAAAAACCCTCTGCACTCTCCCAGTATTCTGAGCGAGGAGCTCTAGTTTTTGAATGTTTAGAAAATCCCTAAAACATCAACCAACCCAATAAAACAATTAAGCCCAAGATCATGATAAAGGCATAATGGTAAAGATAGCCGGTTTGCATGCGCCTTGAAGTTGAAGACATCCAAGTGATCAGGCGGCCTGCGCCATTAACAAAGAAATTATCGATGATTTGAGAATCGCCCAGATACATAATCGCTGCGGTGCGCTGTCCGCCGCGAACGAAAAACCAATCATTAAACATATCAAAACCATATTTATTGATTAAGATGCTGTACATTACACTAAAGCGTTGTGCGCAACGTCCTGGAAAATCGGGCTGTTTAATATACGCAAACCAAGCGGTAAAAGCGCCCAATAGAGCAAAATAACAAGGTAGGCTGGTGAATGATCCTAAAATCATATGCCAAGGGCCTTTAAATTCTTCAGCCATTAATCCTAAAACATTGTTTTGGGGCAATACGTTAATGCTGGAGCCTAAATAACCCTGTGCTGAAAATAACATGGGTTCAATCATAAAATAACCTTGGATCAGTGAAGGGATGGCTAGAAGTACCAAAGGCAACCAGACCACCCAAGGAGATTCTTGTAGATGATGTTTAAGCTCATGACTCATGCGCTCTTCGCCGTGAAAGGCCATGAACAAAGCACGAAAACTATAAAGCCCCGTGACAAAACAGCCGAGCAAAACGCAGATATAAGCATAAGAAGCGCCGGGAATAGTGCTGAACTTGACCGCTTCAATAATCGCATCTTTAGAAAAGAATCCGGAAAAAGGCGGTATGCCCGATAAAGACAAAGTACCGATCAAAAAGGTGATATACGTGATCGGCATATATTTCTTTAAGCCGCCCATATTTCGCAGATCTTGATCATGATGCATCGCAATAATCACTGAGCCTGCGCCCAAGAATAATAAAGCTTTAAATGCCGCATGAGTCATCAAGTGAAAAATACTGGCCGCATAAGCTGAAGCGCCAGCCGCGGCCATCATATAGCCCAGTTGAGATAAAGTAGAATAGGCGACAACACGTTTAATATCATTTTGCACAATGGCGATTAAACCCGTAAATAAGGCACCGGTCGCACCGATCACTAAAATAAACGTCTGTATAGCGGGTGCGCCCTGATACAAAGGTGATAGACGCGCCACCATAAACACACCCGCGGTCACCATGGTGGCCGCATGGATCAAGGCCGAAATGGGTGTAGGGCCTTCCATGGATTCGGGTAACCATACATGCAAGGGCATTTGTGCCGATTTGGCCATCGCTCCGATAAAAAGAAATAGGCAAATGCAAGATAAGACCGACCAATGTGTGCCCGGTAAAACAGCATGCGCGCTGATCACTGCCGGCACTCCTGCAAAAACAGGGGCATAATCTAAACTGCCAAAATAACTTAAGACACCCGCAATACCCACCACAAAACCAAAATCGCCCACTCGATTCACTAAAAAGGCTTTAAGGCTACCCTGATTGGCAGATTCACGATCGAACCAAAAGCCAATCAATAGATAAGAGACCACCCCTACACCTTCCCAACCAAAAAACAATTGCAGAAAATTATTAGCAGAAACCAACATCAGCATGGAGAACGTAAACAGAGAAATATAAGCAAAAAAGCGCTGATAACCGCCATCTTCTGTCATATAGCCCACGCTATAGATATGCACCAATAAAGAGACAAAGGTCACGGTCAGCATCATTAACGCTGTCAGATGGTCAATCATAAAGCCGACATTTAAAGTCAGATTCCCACTTTGCGCCCATACATAAAGCACCCCATTATAACTGGCGCCGGTATGAATCACTAAATAGGCCACAATAACAGAGATGGCAAAGGAAACTCCCATCAAACCGATGGTTAAGCCATGGGCAAATGTCTTAGAAATATGACGGCAAAAAAGACCCGCTCCCATGGCCCCCAATAAAGGCGCCATGATAATCAGCAATGTGAGGAATTTAAGTTGTTCCATGAATGCCCTACCCTTTTAACGTATTCAATTCGGAGATATGGATCGATTGTTTCAAGCGATACAACACAATCAAAATGGCTAAGCCAATGGCGGTTTCAGCCGCCGCCACAGTCAAGATAAAGAAAACAAACACTTGTCCAGCACTGTCTTGTAAAAAACTGGAAAAAGCAATGAAATTCATATTCACCGCCAAGAGCATCAATTCAATACTCATCAAGACAATGATCAGGTTCTTGCGATTGATGACCAAACCGGCCAAGCTGAGGCCAAATAAGATAGCCCCTACAATCAGATAATCGGTTAAAGATATCATTTTTATTCTTCTGCCTCCATATCAATAATGGTCAAGCGATCTTTTTTATTCGCTTTCAATTGTTCGCTAATACGTTGTCGTTTATTGTTTTCTTTCTCGCGATGCGTCAGACCAATGGCCGCTACAATCGCTATCAACAAAATCACTGCGGCCAATTCAAAGGCGTAGAAATAATGCGTGTACAACAACATTCCCAGGGCTTTGGTATTGCTATAATCGGCCGAATGATGGCTGCTCATGGCTTGTCCCAAATCACCTAAATGTGTTGATTTGACACTAAAGATTAAAATCGCCACCATCAAGACGACTAAGATGAGCGCAATCGGTAAATAACGCACAAATTTTTCTTGCACGGTTTCTTGATCCAAATTCAACATCATCACCACAAACATGAACAAAGTCATCACTGCACCCACATACACGAAAATTAAAAGCAATGATAAAAATTCAGCTTCTAACAACATCCACAGCACGGCGCTGGAGCAAAAAGCGACGATTAAAAATAATGCCGCGCGCACCGATTGGCGTGAAAAAATCACCATGCTGGCACTGCCTATTAAAATCGCAGAAAACACATAAAACACTAATTTTTCAACACTCATCGTCTTTATTCCTATCGGTAAGCTGCATCATCGCTGCGCGCTTTGGCAATTTCTTTTTCATAGCGATCGCCAATGGCCAAGAGCATGGGTTTGGTCATAATATTTTCACCCCGGTTTTCAAAATGATACTGACTCCAATGGGTTTCGACAATAGAATCTACTGGACAAGATTCTTCACAAAAGCCACAGTAAATACATTTGAATAAATCAATATCATAACGCGTGGTGCGTCTGGAACCGTCTTCCCGGGGTTCTGCCTCAATGGTGATCGCCAAAGCAGGGCAAACGGCTTCGCAGAGTTTGCAAGCAATGCAGCGCTCTTCACCATTGGCATAACGTCTTAAAGCGTGTAAGCCACGAAAACGCGGCGAGATCGGCGTTTGTTCTTCGGGATATTGAATGGTGATTTTTTTAGAAAGCACGTATTTACCCGTGACTTTTAAGCCCATCAATAATTCCCAAAGCATGAAACTTTTTACGAGTTCTTTAAACGAGCGCATCTTTATCCTCATTAAACACTTATTAGCCCTCTCCCCCAACCCCTCTCCCGGAGTACCGGGCGAGGGGAGTTTCCACTTTCTCCAGACAGTACTGCAGAGTACTGGGCGAGAGGAAAACTCCTCATCTTTCAGAGTACTGCCTAGCTTTATCGTCATTGCGAGCCTAGCCAAGCAATCCAGGAAAAATAATAATTCTCTGGATTGCCACGTCGTTACACTCCTCGCAATGACGATAAGTTACGACCTTTCTCTTCTTACTTCGAAGAGATAATTCTCTTAGCGCCTCTAATCCCTAAGAAAACCAGGGACCGACTTTACATTCAATTAATAATCCTAAAACCACTATCCAGACAATCGTGACCGGGATCAAAACCTTCCAACCCAAATGCATGATTTGATCGTAACGATAACGTGGGAAAGTGGCTCGCAGCCAGACATATAGAAATAAAAACCCAGCCATTTTAGCAAAGAACCAAAATATTCCCGGCACCCAGGAAAACAATGTGCCTAACAGAGGAATACCTTCAAAAGGAGATAACCAACCGCCAAAAAATAATAAGCTGGCCAAAGCACTGATTAAGATCATATTGGCGTATTCAGCTAAAAAGAAAATGGCAAAACTCATCCCCGAATATTCCACATGAAATCCAGCGACAATTTCTGCTTCACCTTCCGCCATATCAAAAGGCAGGCGATTGGTTTCAGCCACACCCGAGATCCAATAGACTACAAATAAAGGCAATAAAGGCAACCAATACCAATGCCAAAACCCACCTTGTTGATGCAGAACAATGTCTTGTAAATTAGTGCTGTCTGCGGCCATCAAAACACCCACCAGCGCAAACCCCATGGCAATTTCATAAGACACCACTTGGGCCGCCGAACGCATCGCGCCTAAAAGGGCATATTTTGAATTTGAAGCCCAGCCGGCCATCAGAATGCCATAAACGCCTAAAGAGGTTAAGGCCAAGACATATAAAATGCTGGCATTCACATTGGCTAAGATCCAACCTTTGTTAAAAGGGATCACCGCCCAGGCAGCCGCCGCCGTGGCGAAAGAAACCAAGGGCGCCAATAAAAAAATAATCGGATTGGCTTTGCTGGGAATAATAATTTCTTTGAAAAACAGTTTAACGCCATCCGCCAAAGGTTGTAGCAAACCAAACAAACCCACACGGTTAGGCCCTATACGCACATGCGCATAAGCCAAAATTTTACGCTCGGCTAAAGTCATATAGGCCACAGCACCCAAAAGCGGTATGGCAATCAATAAAATCTTAAGAACAATCCACAGTAAATCTATCAATACATTGATCATCTTAAATGCTCCTTTATCCTTTATGGCCAGCAATCTGAACCGGGGAAATCGCCGAGGCTAAGCCTTGCGTCTCTTCAAATCCCATGGGCCAATATAGGGTTTTTTCTGGAACGCGCGGATCAAGATTGAGAATCAATTGCGTTCTACTGCCCTCTTGCTCACAAAAAATAGTGTCTCCCGCCTTCAAGCCATGCGTTTGTGCAGTCTTGGGATTTAAAAGCACGCAAGCCTCTTCTGTCAAAGCGCAAGCTTGCAAAGGTGCTGAACGTCGCACCAAAGGATCGGCACGATACATAGGCCAATAAGGCAATACTTTCAAACCTGTTTGCAGATCCGCTAAGCGATCATTCAAAGCAGATGAAACTTTTGATGAGTTCTGATCTTTAGCCTGTTCTTTAATTTCTAAAGACACTTGTTCCCAGTTTTCATATTCAAATCCAGGATAATGCCCCAAGTTTCCTAAAACACGCAATACTTTCCAGGCCGGTCGAGCCTGGCCTTTGGGATTGACTGCGGCTTTAAAGGTTTGCCAAGAACCTTCAAAATTCACAAAACTACCGGCATATTCAGAAAATGCAGCGATTGGTAAGAGCACATCGGCATATTCCAGCATTTTTGGAGTCTTAAACGCCGATAATACGATGACAGATTCAGCCTGGTGCAAAGCTTCTAAAGCCCAATGCGGATGAGTGCAATCAAATTCAGGTTCTACACCCAAAAGAACATAAGCGGATAATTTTGCTTTCCAAAAATCTAGACTTGAAATGTTTTTATCCTTAGGCAGACTCCCCGCAATGCAAGCCCCTGTGCTATTAGCGCCAGGGCTTAAAATCATCAGTTTAGCGCCCCAACGTTCACAGAGCCAATGTAAACATTCTTGGATTAAATGAGCTTGTGGCGCTTGGCTTGCCAAAGCACCCATAATCATGAGTTTTTGACCTTCTTTTTGCAATACAGCAGCGATCATGGACATTTTTGCTTGCACCAATGCAGGCACATCCGCCGACTCTTTCAATAAAGGCCAGATATTCTCTTCGCCTGATTTTAAAGAATGTTTCATCATCCAGACTAAGGCGTGCAACATTTCCTGGGCTTCAACAATGCAGGTCTGCTGTTGTTCAAAGGTAAAGTTAAAATCAATAGGGTTTAAGCTGACAATAGCGGCTCCTTGCAAAGCCGCTTTGCGTAAACGTAATCCTAATAAAGGCATCTCACGTTGAGGATCACAACCCAGAATAAAAACAGCATCCATCGATTCAACTTCAGCGATTTTCGCCGCTAGGGGATCGCTCAAATTTAAATCTCTCCCCATTAAGGGGTCGACATAACGCAAACGATGATCGATCTTATCACTGCCCAAAGCGCGAATGTATTTTTGAAAAAGGTAGTGCTCTTCAATGCTGACCTGAGGCGAAACCAAAGCGGCAATTTGTTCTGCACCTTTTTCATGTTGGATCTTATGCAGCGCTTCATGTGCGAAAGCCAAAGCTTCGGCCCAATCACAAGTTTGCCAATGGCCATTTTTTTTGATCATGGGTTCAAGTAAACGATCTTCACTGGCTAAACCGGCATAACTGAAGCGATCGCGATCGCTGGCCCAGGTTTCATTTAAGGCTTCATTTTCTCTAGGGACCACCCGCATGACTTCGTCGCGCCGTGTGTGCAAATAAATATGCGCGCCCAAAGCATCATGAGCTGAAATGCTGGGATGCTGAGTGAGTTCCCAAGCCCGGGCTTTAAATCGAAAAGGTTTTGAAGTCAGTGCGCCCACAGGGCATAAATCAATGATATTACCTGAGACTTCTGAGATCAGATGCTCTTCAATATAAGTGCCCACTTCGCTGGTCTCGCCACGTCCGGTAACCCCCATTTCCACCATGCCGGCCACTTCTTCGCCGAAACGCACACAGCGAGTGCATAGAATACAGCGAGTCATATCCGTGGAAATTAAAGATCCTAAATTCTTATCTTTGACCACCCGTTTGCCTTCGCTAAAACGTGAAATATCTTTGCCATAACCCATGGCCAGATCTTGTAATTCACATTCACCGCCTTGATCGCAGATGGGACAATCCAAAGGATGGTTAATCAGTAAAAATTCCATCACTGCTTTTTGTGCTTGAAGAGCGGCTTGTGTTTGTGTATGCACGACCATACCTTCAGTGATGGGTGTAGCGCAGGCCGGTAAAGGCTTTCGCGAGTTGGCCACATCAACCAAACACATGCGACAATTGGCCGCGATGGATAATTTTTTATGATAACAAAACCGTGGGATTTTAACGCCGACTTTATCGGCCGCCTCGATGATCATACTCCCAGGTTCAGCTTGTACTTTTTTGCCGTCAATTTCAATCATGATGGGCTCCGCCTAAATCACATTGGCCTGTTGTAATATGATGTTCGAATTCAGGGCGAAAATGTTGAATGAAACTGCGCACGGGCATGGCTGCAGCATCACCCAAAGCGCAGATGGTACGCCCCATAATATTTTCCGCAACATTGTCCAATAAATTTAAATGTTCCATGCGACCTTGTCCATGTAAAATCCGATGTAAAATACGCGACATCCAGCCCGTACCCTCACGGCAAGGCGTACATTGACCACAGGATTCTTCAAAATAGAAATGCGCAATCCGCGCTAAAACTTTCACCATGCAGGCGGTTTCATCCATAATGATCACAGCCCCTGAGCCCAACATCGACCCCGCTTGTGCCAAGCTGTCAAAATCCATATCTAATTTCATCATGACAGCAGCGGGTAAAATCGGTGCCGAAGAACCGCCAGGGATCACGGCTTTTAAAGCATGGCCATTACGAACACCACCGGCCATTTCTAAAAGATCTTTAAAGGGTAAACCCAGAGGCACTTCGAAATTGCCCGGTCGATTGACATGTCCGGAGACACAGAAAATTTTAGTGCCTCCATTTTTAGGTTTGCCCTGCTCTAAGAACCATTGGGCCCCTTTTTCTAAAATCACCGGAACTGAAGCAAAGGTTTCGGTATTATTAATTGTGGTAGGACAACCGTATAGACCATAACTGGCCGGAAAAGGCGGTTTAAATCGGGGATTACCGCGTTTACCTTCCAATGATTCTAAAAGTGCGGTTTCTTCACCACAAATATAAGCCCCTGCGCCGATATGATGATATAAATCAAAATCAACTTTTGATTTAAGAATATCCTTACCCAAAAAGCCCGCAGCATAAGCTTCTTCCAAGGCTTCAACAAAACGATCAATGGGTTCATTAAATTCACCCCGAATATAATTATACCCCACTGTCGCACCCATGACATAACCGGCAATCGCCATGCCTTCGATCAGTTGATGAGGATTGTAACGTAGAATATCTCGATCTTTACAGGTTCCAGGTTCCCCTTCATCAGAATTACAGACCACATATTTTTGCCCCGGCATACTGCGTGAAATAAAGCTCCATTTTAAACCGGTGGGAAAACCCGCCCCCCCCCGGCCTCGTAAAAAAGAAGCTTTGATTTGTTCTACAATCAGTTCAGGCGCTGTATTTTCTTTAAGAATTTTTTTCCAGATCTGATAACCCCCTAGGCTCTCATAGGTTGCAAGGGTCCAGGGCTCTGGCAAAGCATTGGCTCTAAAGCAGACTTGATCGACAGCTATCATCTCTTTACTCCAATCCTGCTAATAAATCATCTATTTTTTTAGGGGTTAAATGTTCGTGAAAACAAGTCCCCAATTGTAAAACTGGGGCATTGACACAGGCACCCAAACATTCGACTTCCTTTAAAGTAAATTTCATATCTTCGCTGGTTTGCCCCAGATCGAGATTGAGGCGTTTTTTAAGATGCGCCACAATCTCATCGCTACCATTTAATAAACAAGAGACATTGGTGCAGACACAGAGTTTATGGCGGCCCACAGGTTTCAATTCAAACATGCTGTAGAAAGTAGCCACTTCAAAGACTTGAATGACCGGCAAACCTAAATATTCAGCCACTACCGCCATCGCCGATTCTGATAACCAACCGCCATTGGCGGCTTGAGCAATATGTAAGGCCGGGATCACCGCAGAACGTCTTTGTTCAGAAGGATATTGCGCACACCATTTATCAAGGGCTATTCTATCTTCGCGACTGAATTGAAAACCGTTTTGATCGATCTGATTTTCGTTACCTGTAATTTCGCTGATTGTATTGTCCATTAGCGATCAATCTCCCCAAATACAATATCTTGACTGGATAAAATAGAGACCACATCGGCAATCATATGACCGCGACTCATTTCATCCAAGGAAGCCAAATGACTGAAGCCTGGCGCACGGATCTTTAATCGATACGGTTTATTAGCACCATCCGACACTAAATAAACACCAAATTCACCCTTAGGATGTTCTACCGCAGCATACGCTTCGCCGGCAGGAATAGTATACCCTTCAGTGAATAATTTAAAGTGGTGGATCAAAGCTTCCATACTGGATTTCATAGTTTGCCGATCAGGAGGAGCGACTTTCGCATCGTTTAATATCACGGGCCCTGGATTTTTAGACAACCAATCGATGCATTGCAAAATAATACGATTGGATTGACGCATTTCTTCTACACGCACCAAATACCGATCATAGCAATCCCCATTTTTGCCAATGGGAATATCAAATTTTAGATCGGCATACACTTCATAAGGTTGTTTTTTACGAAGATCCCAGGCAATTCCAGAACCTCGCAACATGGGACCGGTAAATCCTAATTGCAATGCTCGCTCGGCAGTCACCACGCCCACATCGACCGTTCTTTGTTTCCAAATACGATTATCAGTGAGCAAAGTTTCATATTCATCGACACGTTGTGGAAAGCGATCGCAAAAGGCTTTTAGAAAATCCAATAAACTGCCCTGCCTTGGTGCATTCATTTCCCGCACATCGGCTTCTTTGCGCCATGCCGAAGCGGCATATTGTGGCATTTTAGAAGGCAGATCGCGATAAACACCACCCGGCCGATAATAGGTGGCATGCATTCTGGCTCCGGAAACGGCCTCATAGCAATCTAAAAGATCTTCACGTTCACGGAATGTATATAAAAATACAGCCATAGCACCGATATCTAAGGCATGCGCGCCCAACCACAATAAATGATTCAATAAGCGCGTCACTTCATCAAACATCACTCGAATATATTGTGCGCGAATAGGAGGTGTCACCCCTAATAATTTTTCAATCGCTAAGACATAGCCATGCTCATTACACATCATCGACACATAATCTAGGCGATCCATATAGCCGATACTTTGATTATAAGGTTTGGTTTCTGCTAATTTTTCAGTGGCCCGATGCAATAAACCTATATGAGGATCGGCTCTGCGGATCACCTCGCCTTCAGTTTCCAGCACTAAACGCAAGACACCATGTGCTGCGGGATGTTGTGGACCAAAATTTAAAGTGTAATGGTGCATCTCAGACATGAGCTTCCTCCATTGGCTGATAACGACTGTCTTCGCGGATCACTTTGGGAACCAATACGCGGGGAGCAATACTCACGGGTTGATAAATAACGCGCTCGCTGGCTTTATCATACCGCATTTCCAGATAACCTGAAACCGGAAAATCTTTACGAAAAGGATGACCAATAAATCCATAATCCGTCAGAATACGGCGCAGATCAGGATGTCCTTCAAATAAAAATCCAAATAGGTCAAACGCTTCTCGCTCAAACCAATCGGCAGAATGCCATACCGGCATCACAGAGGGAAGACGCAAATCTTCTGCAGGCAGAAACACCTTTAAGCGTAATCGTTGATTCAAACTCACAGACAATAAATGGTAGACCACGGCAAAACGAGGTCCTTCAAAAACAGCATTCACTAAACCTTCTGGGTTCAAGGCTCTTTCAAAACCCGACCCGCTGGCTTCATCGGTCAGCCATTCTGTGCTGCCATACTGTAAATAATCAAGGCCACAGACATCGAGCAATTGTTCAAACTGCAAACCTTCGGTATCGCGTAGCGCTTTGGAGATGGCGATCAACTCTGAAGCTTTTAAGACTAAAGTCAATTCTTCCTTGGCAAATTGTAAATACAGGGTCTTAGCTGCTGCTGTTTCCGGTAAAACAGCTAAATCATGATCAACACAAGTAAACTCATAACCTTTAGCACAAAAATCCTGGATTATTTTTTCTTTAAGGGTTGTCAAATTTTTCATGCTGATGATTTATCCTTTAATGAGCTCATCCTGCGGATCACAAAAAATCCGACGAGTTGTTTTAATTTTGTTTTGCAACTGAATGATACCATAGACCAAAGCTTCAGCCGTTGGAGGACAGCCGGGAACATAAATATCCACGGGAACAATGCGATCACAGCCTCTGACCACAGAATAAGAATAATGATAATAGCCGCCGCCATTGGCGCAAGAGCCCATAGAGATCACCCAACGCGGTTCTGCCATTTGATCGTAAACCCGTCTTAAAGCCGGGGCCATCTTGTTACAGAGCGTCCCGGCAACAATCATCACATCAGATTGACGCGGGCTAGGTCTAAACATCACTCCAAAGCGATCCACATCATAACGGGCTGCAGCAGAATGCATCATTTCAACTGCGCAACAAGCCAAGCCAAAGGTCACAGGCCACATCGAACCACTGCGTGCCCAACCGACTAATTTTTCTAATGAGGTGGTGACAAAGCCTTGCTGCTGCATCGCTTCCGGCTGAAAAATTTCAGCGGCGTGGTCTACTCCCATTCTAATGCCCCTTTTTTCCATTCAAAAATAAAGCCAATAACCAATAAGCTTAAAAAAACCATCATGCTTAAAAATCCAAACCAGCCGATCTGACGTAAGACTACAGCCCAAGGAAATAAAAATCCGGTTTCTAAATCAAACAGAATGAATAGAATAGCCACTAAATAATATCGAATATCAAAGGGCATCCGTGCATCTTCAAAGGCTGGAAAACCACATTCATAAGGTGCATTTTTGACTGCGTCGGGTTTATGGGGGCCGAGAATAAATCCGCCCAGAATAGGGACCAAAGCCAAAATAACGGCCAAGCCCAAAAAGACAAGGATAGGTGCATACTGAGTCAACATATCATATTTTCCTTATACTGCGGTTGTAACTGCTCAGATCATTTCCCAGAAAAACCCCTAATCAAATGTGAGAGTTTAGAACTCATAAAGAATTTCGTAACCCTCTCCCCCAACCCCTCTCCCAGAGTACTGGGCGAGGGGAGTTTTGGCTGACCCTGAAAAGGATGCAGTTAACTTTAAATTTGGTGCCGAAGGCCGGACTCGAACCGGCACAGCTTTACGCCACTGCCCCCTCAAGACAGCGTGTCTACCAATTCCACCACTTCGGCTGAATGATTATTGAGAACCGTTGTTATCATTCGGTGCTTGAGGCAAAGCAAAACCCGTTTGATCTGTTTTTCCTTTTGAACTGCTGTCCATTGGCAATGCCGAGGTATTAGAAATCGGCAGCGGCAAGATATCAGCGTTTTGTTGTTTTTGACTCTGCGCTGCACCTTCATGTCCTAGAATAATGCTGGTTGCAAAAAAAACAAAAGCCACGAATCCCGTCAGTTTTAAAAGAAAACTGGCTGAGCCCGGGCTGCCAAATACTGTATTTGAAGCACCTGAGCCAAAAGCGGCGCCCATATCAGAACCTTTACCTTGCTGTAACAAGACTAAGGCCAAAATCGAGAAACAGGCTACCACATGAACAA
Source organism: Gammaproteobacteria bacterium (assembly GCA_009885495.1). Taxonomy (GTDB): domain Bacteria; phylum Pseudomonadota; class Gammaproteobacteria; order UBA1113; family UBA1113; genus VFKP01. The sequence continues at coordinate 21,170 of VFKP01000036.1, forward strand.
CCAATAATATAAGTTCCATCACCCCTCCAAATTTAATGATCGGTAAATCGCTGCGAATGTATCATAACTCAAGGACGCCCCTCCGACCAAGCCCCCATCTACATTCGGTAAATTCAACAATTCTGCTGCATTTTGAGGTTTGATACTGCCTCCATATAAAATTCGCAGGTTTTCGCCCAGCATTCTATCATAGGAAAATAAGATTTGGCGCAAATAAGCCAAAGTTTTTTCAATTTCATCGCTACTGGGGGTTAATCCCGTACCAATGGCCCAAACAGGCTCATAGGCCAAAATACTCTCAGCAAATTCAGCGGCAGAGACCTGAGACAAAACGGCTTGCAATTGTCTGTGTATCACGTCCAAGGTTAGTCCCTGGCGATAGTCTTGCTCTGTTTCCCCCACGCACAGCACCGGTTTTAAACCGGCTTCTTGGGCTCTAGCCCATTTCTGAGCTACGATTTGATCCGTTTCCCCATAAAGACTACGACGTTCCGAATGGCCTATCAGAGCATAATGACAACCCAATTCAGCGGCCATTGTCCCTGAAATTTCACCCGTAAATGCACCTTCTGAATGTTCACTCACATTTTGAATCCCTAAGCCAATACCCAGAGCCGCGCAATCTTCCTTTGCCAAGGCCAAGAAAACGGCCGGTGGGCATAAGACTAAATCCAAGGCAGAAAACAAGCGCAAATCAAGGCGCAAACCCTTGAATAGCGCAGCCAGCGTAATCGATGTGCCACACATTTTCCAATTGGCTATCAGCAGTTTTTTACGCATTGCCCTATCTTTCTCCAGAGGGTTTTGAAACATGTTCTCCTCGACGATTGTAACTGACTTATCCAGAGCATACAAGGGCTTATCCCTTCCGACTGGACAAATTTAAAATTTATACTACACTTAACCTTACCTCTAGAACGGGGATGTCGGAGTCCCTTGAGGTGGGTGTTTGTTAAAGCACTTGATAGCCACAAGTCTTAACAAGCAGTAGGAGAATGTCTCAAGAAATTGGGGCCTTGTCTTTGACAGTGATGTTAACAAAAAGGAAGTGATACCATGAATCTACATTTTAAAACCCCCGCAGTGCTCTTTGGACACAAACAAAATGCAAACCCTCATCATCTGGCTGTTTACAGCAGGGATGTTAACTCAGATAGACAGAACGCTTTAAATGATGCCAGTCTGCCCGCAGGAAAAACAAACAGCAGACAAGATTGGGTTCGCTGCGCATTAGGCCTGGCACTTTATGCCGTAGGGCTATTTCTATTCGCCTATGGGCAGCTCGTACAGCCTTCTTTGCTACTCATGCTAGCCGGCAGTGCCGTCTTGATTTTAGGCTGCCATACCTTCATGCCCGCTGAAAGCAAGATAGTTCGAGAAGATAACGAAGATTTTTAAGCATTAAAACTTGTAAAAATCCCCTCGCCCGATACTCCGGGTCAGGGGTTGAGGAAAGTGCATCAGAAGAAGCTTTTTTAAAATGGCGCGCCCGGAGAGACTCGAACTCCCGACACCCTGGTTCGAAGCCAGGTACTCTATCCAACTGAGCTACGGGCGCATCTTCAATATAATGCCGAAAAATGGACGTAATGGCAAGCTTTTTTGACTTAAACTGAGCTCTTCGCTATGATAGGGTGCAAGATTTTTTCACAGCGGAGTGCTTTATGCCTTATATCAAAGCCAATTGGCCTGTTCCTAAGCACATCCGCGCCTTTACTACTCTGCGCCCCGGTGGTTATAGTTTAGGTCCTTATCTTGGGTTTAATTTGGCCCAGCATGTCGGCGATGATCCCCTACTCATTGAAAAGAACCGAGAATTCTTAAGAAAGGATGCCCAGTTGCCTGAAAAACCTATTTGGCTGTCACAAGTTCATGGACAACGGGTGGTTTCTAGAAATGAGGCCTGCGATCAGGAACAAGCGGATGGCATCTATACTCATGAAAAAAATAAAATCTGCGCCATTCTAACCGCAGATTGTTTACCCCTATTGATTGCTGAACCCAAAGGCCTAGGGGTTGCGGCCTTACATGCCGGTTGGCGTGGCTTACAGCAGAATATTATTGGCGAAGGCCTTCAAAAATTAGGCTTAGCGCCTGACAATTTAATGGCCTGGTTAGGCCCTGCTATTGGCAAACAAGCTTATACCATTGGCCCTGAAGTCAGAGAACTTTTCTTAGATAACGATCCCAGCCTTGCCAGCGCTTTTTTTCAAGACAGCGAGCAACGCTGGCATGCCGATCTCTATCAGATCGCTCGTTTACAATTGAAGGCTTTGGGCGTGACTCAGATTTATGCGGCTGGTGATTGCACTTACACTGATCCACAGCGCTTTTATTCAGCCAGGCAAAATGCTCAAACAGGTCGCATGGCCAGCTTAATTTGGATTGCTGGAGAGGATTCAAAATGAGTCAAAGCATTTCTTCGAAATTTTTAAATGCCAAACGCCGCTCTTGGCTCTTGCTAATTTTAGTAATCCTCTTAACGGGTATAGTTTGGGCTTATGCACGAACAGTTTCATTAAAACCGACCGAATGGCGAACCTTGGCTCCCGGCTTAAGTTACACACGTATAAGCTTACCCACAGGGCAATTACATGCTTTTAAAATTGAACTGAAAGATTACCAGCTGAAAATTTTAATGTCGGGAGAAAATGGCAGCGCTAAGATCATGGGTGAACAGGCGCAAAGCCTGATCACCAGCAATGGTGGGTTTTTTACGCCCTCTGGCCAATCCTTAGGACTTAGGATCAGTCAAGGCAAGACATTGAGCCCTCTTAAGAACATTTCTTGGTGGGGCATTTTTTACATTCAAAATAATATCCCCCATCTGAGCAGCCTTAAAGACTTTCAGAATCAAGACAATATTGAGTTTGCCATACAAGCCGGGCCTCGCTTATTGATCGATAAAGCCATCCCCAAATTAAAAGAAGACCAGGCCAATCGTACTGCCATCGGCTACACTGCAAAAGGCGAAATTCTTTTGATCAGCACTGAAAACGCAGCTTTAAGCACCGAAGACTTGGCTAAAATTCTACGTCGCAGCGAAAAATCAGGGGGCTTAGGCTGTATTTCCGCTTTAAATTTAGATGGCGGCAGTTCTTCTCAGCTCTATGCTAAAGTCGGGGATTTTCAATTAGATGTCCCGAATTATCGTTATATCAGCGATGGCTTGGGGGTTTTTCAAAAAAATTGACTTTTTTAAAGCCAGCACTTTCTAACCCCTTGCTTTTTAGATAATTTTCTAATATGCTGATAATCTTTACAGCCTCTTCAGAGAACATTAAGATCTCATCAACAAAAGTTCACCATGGATGGAAAAGATAATTCGTGGCGGCTCTGAGGCACGATTATCACTTCATAAAGGAAAAATGTGATGCATAAGCTCTTAAAACGAACGGCAACCTGTGGTTTAATCTTAAGCAGTCTGGGTTACTCCATAGCTTCAGCGCAGGTCATTCAATATTTTGGCTTCCAAACGGATGATCCAGCAGCCCTACAATTCATTCAAGGCAATGAACTTCAGATTGGTGGTGCTCTGATTGCCCCGCATTTAACTCAAGATGGCAGTAATACCGACGCTTATGGCGTCACTCAGACAGGATCGTCTAATGGTGATCACCCAGTCGATCTTGCTTTTCCTCAATTACGTTATGCTCATCGTTTCTCCCCAAAATTAGTGGCTGGTTTAGATGTTAGTGAGCCGGTTGCAGGTTTTTACACCTTTTCTCAAGACAGTTTCGCCTCTGCCTCAGGTTATGATATCGGGGTAAGATCAGTTAGCTTAGTCCCTAAAATCAGTTATGCCTTGACCGATAATTTGACCTTGGGTGCAGGTTTTGTTGCCACTCATATTTACAATTTTGATCTGAATTTTCAACCTTCCTTCTCATCCGGATTAGGGCCTTTTGAAAATCAGGATATGAATGGCTGGGGATATGGTTATCAATTGGGTGCCATGTATAAACTCAATCCACAAACCTATGTTGATTTCACTTATATTTCTAAAATCAGCACAGAAGTTGAAGGAAACAGCTCTTATCAAGGTAATGTCAGCGATGATGTACACACTAATGATTTCATTTGGACACCCAGCACCTATGATGCCAGATTGATACGCTTTATGAGCCAAAAATGGATGACCGTAGGCGAAGTGGCTTATTCACAATGGGGCAAAGAAGAAAGCATTGATTTGTATCATAGCGCGGCTTCACCGACAAGCCCTATTAAAACACCGCTGTATTACAATGACACCTGGCATTTCAATTGGTATAACCATTATCAATTCAGTGATAAATGGGGCGGCTTTTTTGCGATTTCTTATGACACCAATCCTCAAGATGATCCCGACAAAAATTACACCACTCTGCCCGTCAGTGCTGTAACCACGCCAGTGATTGGCGGGGATTATAAGATTAATGACAATGTGAAATTGGCCATGTATCTGGGAGATGGGATCTGGACACCTTCACCTGAGACTCATCTACCCAATAGCGATGTAGAAACTTCTGCCAATTGGCTCTTTGCCGGAATTAATTTAACGGTTGATTGGGCTTAGCGATCCATTCGACTCCCCTCGCCCGGTAATCTGGGAGAGGGGTTGGAGGAGAGGGCTAAAAAGGATCCCTCAGCTCTTCTGTCTGCACCAGCTCTTCTGCTTCATCCCCTGTCAACATCTGTTTTTCTAGATTTTTAAAATCCCAGAGTTTTTTATCCATCAGTTGGCTGGGACGTATATTGGCCAGGGCATGTAAAGTATTGCTCGGCACCTTAGGATTTTCGGCAGCCAAAGTTTGCATCAGTTGCGCCATCTTCTTACGAGTCAGCGTTTCTTGGGAACCGCATAAAGTGCAAGGAATAATCGGAAAATTCTGCTCTGTAGCGTAAGTAATAATGTCTTTTTCCTGGCAGTACGCCAAAGGGCGAATAAGCACATGGCGTTTATCATCGGTTAATAATTTAGGAGGCATAGAGCGGATCTCACCGCTGTATAGAACCGACATCAATAAGGTATTGATTAAATCATCGCGATGATGCCCCAAAGCAACTTTATTAAACCCATGATCTTTGGCATAACGATAGATAATTCCCCGGCGCAAACGTGAACATAAGGAACAATAAGTCTTGCCCTCTGGAATTTTTTCTTTGACGATAGAATAAGTATCGCGACGCAAAACCTCATAGGGAATACGGCGCTCGGCCATCCAGGCTCGCAAGCCCCTATCGTCCCAGCCGGGCTGGGCTTGATCAAGCGTAAATGAAAATAATTCAAATCGCCCATTAGAATTTCGGCGCAATTGTTCCAAAACACAAAGCAAGGTGAAAGAATCCTTGCCGCCAGACAGACAAACCATCACCCGATCGCCCTTTTGGATCATATTGTAATCGCTGATGGCTTTTCCAGCATAATGCAGCAATTTTTTTTCAACTTTGGAAGTGGGCAACATAAGGGCATCTCTTTTTGAATATTGGGGCTATTAGAACGCATTTACGTTGATTTTTCAAGTTCTGAGCTCAATGGCCAAAAGAGTAATAAGGACTCGACCCAGAGTTCTGCGAATCACTAAGCTCATCATCCCCTGAATCGCTGTATTGCTGATATTGGACTTGCATCTGTCCATCCGCATCTAAACTCAGAAAAACATCTAAGACCTCATCACCCTCAGTTGAAAAAACACATTCTGAAAATTTAAAATTTTCACTGATAAGCTTCCCTTTAAAAATCGAAGCTATTTTTAGAGGATTTCTCAAAAAAGCGCGCACTGCACTGATCTCTTTTTCAGTACCTGAGCATTGAGAAGACGCTTTTTGTCCGCCAATCAGCGCACAGGATTCTAAAATAAAATGAACATCATCACCCAACTGTTCACAAAGTTCCCCATAAAAATATTCTAAACAATTATTTCCAATCTGAGCTGGGTCTTCGCCTTTTTCCTGGCCACTCCAATGGTATAAAGCCAAAAAATAAGCACTTTCTTTTTCAATAACGGCTACTCCGCTGGCGAAGATTCCTATACAAGGCCCTAAACCTCGAGAGCTCATTAAAACTTCTTCAGTGCCTAAATCTTCCTCTTCGCAGAAGATAACGCTCATTTCACCCATATTCACCAAAACACCGGCCTTTTCATCACTAAGGCCTTGCGCTATTTTCGAAAACATTACTTCACCATTTGAATTATTATTATCTATACGGTATCATGCTCTTAACATCATGATTTAAAAGGGCTTTTTTATGGGCATGCATCCTGGACTATACACAGATGACTTAAATTCATTAAAAAGAAAATATTTTACCTATTTCCAGAATCCAAACTCTGGCGCCCACAACTTGGCGCAGATTTTAAACGAACTGAAAACTTTTAGCAACAGCGGCAATCCCCGCCTAAAATTTAAAGCCCAGGAGCTTTATCTTCATATCCTATATGGTCTCTACCTCGATAAAAAAACAGTATCTGAAGATCATCCGAATACCGCAAAAGCACTCAAAGAGCAATATCAAGAGTTGATGGAAACTCCTCAGTATTTAGCCTTAAAAGATAATCAGGCGCTTAAACAAAAAATAATCCGTTATTCAGCTCGGTTAGCAGAACCCAGCGTATTAGAGCCTTCAATGGCTTTAGTCAAATAAGTGTCTAAACTGTTGAGATCGATCGATGCTTGATACAGGCCTAAACGCGTGCGTCGCCATAAAATATCCTCAACGGTTTTGGCCCATTCATTTTCAATTAAATAATCAACTTCTAATTGATATAAGCCTGCGCCAAAATGCTGACCCAGATCTTCAAAACAAGAAGCGGAATTTAACCAGCTCAAATGAGCAACTCCATAAGTTTTTAAATAGCGTCTGATGACAAATTCTGGTAGAAAATAAAATTGTTTTCTAAATTTATCTTCAAGAGCAGAGGCTATCTTTTTTCCTTTCCTCTTTTGATCGACCTCTATTTCATTAGGGATCTCTAAAGCATTGGATAAATTTTGAAAATGCGGTGCTAATTGTTGTAAAGCGTCCAAGGCTAAGCGATGATGAGTGGTTAACTTTCCGCCCAGAACACTGAGCACTCCTCTACCCTTGGCTCCCCATTGCCAGTCTAAATGATAATCTCGAGATAAGGCATGCATAGAATGTTTGGGATCTCTGAGCAAAGGGCGAACCCCGGAAAAACTGTGAACAATATCAGCTCGAGTGAGCGGTTTTTCCAAATAGACATTCGCTGCTGTCAATAAATATTCGATTTCGCTTTCTTCTATTTTCAAATTGTCAAGATCACCGGTATAAGCCAACTCGGTTGTCCCCAACAAACTATAGCCTTCTTCGTAGGGTGTTAAAAAAATAACGCGTTTATCCTCACATTCAAACAGATAGGCTTTATCATTGGGCAAATTTATGTTTAAAACCAAATGGCTGCCTTTCACCCAGGTCAAAGGAGGCTCTTTAAATTCAGGCCAATAGTGTTCTTGGGTTTTCCCTACCCAAGGACCCGAAGCATTGATCATAACTGCAGCGCGATACTCTGAGATCTGTTTTGAACATTTATTTTCGACCTGTACACTCCAATAAGACGGCGTTTCTGCTACAGAAAGAAGGCGGGTATAGTTTAAAATGATCGCTCCCTCTTCTTTGGCTTCTAGAGCCAGCGTTAAGACCAAACGGGCATCATGAGTCCAAGCATCGCTGTAGATTAAACCTGAATGAATTTCTTTTTTCAAAAAAGAATGATAAGGCTCTTGTTTTAAATCAATTCCAGCCGAACGCGGCAAGCGAGAGCCCCAGCTTAAAATATCGTAGATCCATAGGCCTAAGCGATTAATCCAATATGGCCGATGATGATAATGGTAAGGCATGATAAGAGACAAGGGTTTCACACACTGTGGCTCTGTTTCTAATAGAAAATCACGTTCTTTTAAAGATTTTCGAACCATGGAAAATTGATATTGCTGTAAATAACGCAATCCCCCGTGAATGAGTTGCGTACTTTTGGACGAGGTGCCTGAAGCCAAATCATTTTGATCCATCAGCAATACCTTTAAACCTCGATTGGCAGCCTCTCTGGCAATACTTATGCCATTGATACCTGCACCGATGATCAGAATATCATATCTATTTTCAGAAACAGTCATGAAGGCTTCTCCTGATACAAATGAGGATTATCTGAAAAAAAACCATCCACCCCAAAGCTTTGAAGTTCTTTCGCTCTTTCTAAATCATTCACGGTGTACGCCAACACATATTGAGATTTTAATTTTAAAGCTTGCACTCTTTTTTCATTTAAAATTTTTTCATTACAATGAATGCTGAATACTTTAAATTCTGAAATTTTAATTTCCCATAAAGGATCCCAACGAGACATTAAAAACCCCAAAGGCAGCTCTGACGCATAGTGAGCGTACCATTTGACCGCCTTAAATTCAAAACTGGAAATCAGCAAGGGTATTTTTTTCTCATACACTCTAAGCATTTGCCTGACTATTTCAGCCGTTCTTTCGGCGTATTCTCGTTTGGCGGGTTTAATTTCCAAATTAATGCCTTTGCCCTGTTTTAAAGCCAGATCCAACAAAGCTTTCAGTGTTGGAATGTTTGTGCCCTGGTAATTGGGATAAAACTGAAACCCAGCATCATAGTGTTTTAAATCTTCAAACTGAAGACCATCAATATTCGCTTTTCGGCCTGTGGTTCGCAGAAGATTTCGATCGTGTAAGATCACCGGGATCTCATCTTGTGTTAAGACCACATCACATTCCACCCATTCAGCCCCCATTTGGTAAGCCAATTCAAAAGCCGCTAAAGTATTCTCGGGCGCGATTTGATTCGCACCGCGATGTGCGATGATGGGTCGGTTTTTATTTTGAAATAATTTCATGGGGCTTCCTTAGCGACGATAAATACATCCATTACATTTCAAAGCCTATGAGACTATATCCTCGCAGCTGAAAATGCGAGATCCGTCATTGCGAGCGTAGCGAAGCAATCCAGAGAACGGCTCACTAGATTGCTTCGCTACGCTCGCAATGACGTACGAAGCTTTCTTAATGATCTATTAAAATTTTCAGTGATGAGATCATTTGATGATATTCAATCTCGCATCTTGAAGTATAATGAATATATAGCACTCTATCACATCTCCAGCACTTTTGACAAAGCAAAAATTACGGCCTTACGACGGATCTCTGCCCTATCGCCCGTAAAATATTCGGTTAAAGTTTTCGGTGTTTGGTTTCGAATGCCGAAACCAAAACACACCATACCTACCGGTTTATCGACAGTTCCACCTCCTGGGCCCGCAACACCACTCACGGCGATACAGAGATCGGCCTTGCTGTGTTTTAAAGCGCCCAGAGCCATCTCAGACACCACCGCTTCACTGACCGCACCCTGATCTTGCAGAGTGATTTTCGAAACATTCAACATATCTATTTTAGCTTGATTGCTGTAAGTCACAAAACTGCGTTCAAACCATTTTGAGCTATCAGGGACCGAGGTAATGGTCTGAGCCATATAACCGCCGGTGCAAGACTCCGCCGTCGTGATCAGCCAATGACGCTTTAATAAAAACTGTCCCAGTTCTTCTGCCAGAGAGTACAAAACAGGATCATCCATAACTATTTATTTTCCTCTGAACATTTTTGTAGCGCCGCTTCCAAAACAATAGACGATGCCAGGGAGTTTGAACACAATGTCGGTAACCATCATAAAGTTCAAATCGAAAATGATACGATTTTTTAAGTGTCTGCCAGATTGTTAAAAATGTGCTTTCAAAATCAATGCGATTGATATAAAAAAGATAAGCCTTATCTTCATTCAATTTTAAATCATGGGGAGTTGATACTGGAATACCGTAGTGTAAAGCCAAACCTTTAAATAAAGGATCTTCGCTGATAATCGCGGAACACGAAAATTTTTCAGGTAAACTGCTGGCAGAACCGTCCCCCCAAAACCATAGCGCATTAACCGGTTTTTCACCGCGAATCAAGCGCTCTTGATTCACGGGATGCGTGTGTAGAAACATTTGTACCTCAGAAAATAAACGCGACCAATAATGTTTATTTTCTCCCTCCGGTAAATGATGGCTGATGTTTCTATTGCTCATTTCCGGTAGAGGCGTTGAAATGAGATCCGGTGGAAATTTTGTTTTTAAATACCAGCGTTCTGGGGTTAAGGCTAAAAGTTCTAAACCATCGCCGGAAAAGAGCTGGTTAAAATCTTGAGCAAGCGTTTGACAGTCTTCTTGCGATAAAACAATGGGATGATCTTCTAAAAGATAAACCGCATTATGATCCAAGGTTAAATACACGGGGCTTGCCAATAATAGATGATGATCGCCTCCTTCAATTCCATCATATAAACCGTATAAATAAGCTAAAGGCAAAGCGTATTCTGTGGTAGGCAGACCCAGGAGATGCGCTAAAATATGATGGGGCATCCAGCTACACATTTTTTTACGGCTGCGAATATAGAATTCATCGATGAGACTTAAAGGTTTTAAATAATCTTTAAAGCCGCGATTTTTAGGTTCTAAGCCCGGGCAAATCAAGGTCAATCCATTCATTTAAAACACCTCATTACCGCTTAAAATTTTGGGTTTGTTTTCAAAACAGGGTAAATATTGGCTCTTCCAAATAAAATATAAACCGGGAATACAGATCGCTGCGCTGATCCCATAGAAATTAATCCAGCCTAAATGCGCCACTAAAAGCCCAGAACTGGAACCCAATACCACTCGACCCAAGGAAGCAATCGAGGATAAGGCTGAATATTGCATAGCCGTGTATTGGGTATTACATAAACTCATGAGAAAAGCCACAAAAGCAGTGGCCGACATGCTGCCAAAAAAGGTTTCCGTAAAAATGACCGTTAACATGAGTGGATAATTTTTCCCCACCACCGCCAATAGAATAAATAATAAATTACTAAGCGCTGCAAAAATACCAAATAAAAATAGCGCACGGTATAACCCTAAACGCAGCATCCACCAGCCACCAAAGATCCCTCCCGTAATTGCAGCGATTAAACCCACGACTTTATTGGCAATGGCGAGATCCGTTAAGCTAAAATGCAAACCCCGTAATAAAAAGGGTGTTGTTAATGACAAGGCATAGGCCTCGCCCAACTTATAGAGAATAATTAAACTGATCAACCACAGCGCATTTGGGCGTTGCCAAAAATCTTTCAGGGGGCCTATAAAGGCATCTTTCATACTGCTGGGGGTTTTTAATACTTTGGGCTCTGCAATAAACAATCCAAAAATACTCAGCCCTAATAGCAAGATCCCCATACAGCGATAAGCAAAAGCCCAGCCCAAATGATCGGCCAGTATCAAGGCCAGAGCACCTGAAAATAACATGCCCAAGCGATAACCGGTGACATTAAATCCAGAACCCAAAGCCCGTTCTAGCGGTAAAAGACTTTCCGTATTATAAGCATCGATCCCCACATCTTGAGTGGCTGAGAAAAAAGCCAACAGAATGCCAAAGCCAATTAAAAAACCAGGATGCTGTGCAGGATCTAGATACGACATGGCGAATAAAACTAGAATCAAAGCCATTTGCATGGCAAAGATCCAGCCCTTGCGCCGTCCCAAAGGTAAAATAGTTAAGCGGTCTAAAGCAGGAGCCCAGAGCCATTTAAAAGTATAGGGCCAACCGATAATACTCATAAAGCCTAATAAGGCCAAGCTTAAACCCGATTCTGTAAACCAGGCCTGCAAAGTGCTGCCTGAAAGGGCGAAAGGTAAACCAGAACAAATGCCGAGTAAAGTGACTGAATAAATGCGTGACGAAAATCCAGGTTGTTTTAGAGGGGATTGAGCGTTTAATTTCAAAGCAATCATCTCCAGAAAGTTAAAACCCTCTCCTCCAACCCCTCTCGTTTTATCTACTAGCAAGAAAGTCCCGGCTCCCCTCGCCCGGTACTCCGGGAGAGGGGTTGGGGGAGAGGGCTTAAGTCACTTAAGATTTTTTCTGAGTTGCAGGTAAAGCAGATTGTGATTGGGCTGCCGCTGCTGCTGCAGGTTTAACCGTAATCAAATGAATTTTGAAAACCAGAGTTTGATTAGGACCAATAGGACCTCCCACACCGCGATCGCCATAGGCTAATTCGGGTGGAATATACACTTCCCAGACATCACCGGTTTTCATATGCGTCAAAGCTTCTTGCCATCCATTGATCACTTCACCCACTTTAAAAGTCACAGGCTGCCCTTGTTTATAAGAGCTGTCAAAAACCGTACCATTGAGCAAACGCCCTTCATAATCGACTGTGACGGTGTCATTGAGCGTCGGTGTTGCACCAGAACCTTGGGTTAAGCTTTTATACTGTAAGCCATCAGGCATGCTTTGCACACCGGCGGCTGTTTTATTTTTAGCTAAAAACGCACTGCCTTCTGAAGCATTTTGCGCACCCATGGCTTTTTGCTGAGCTTCAGTTTGTTTACGATTTTCTTCTTGCTTAGCCATTAAGGTTTTCTTGAAAGTATCGATCGCTTGTTTCATTTGCGCATCGCTTAATAAGAAGGGCCCGCCTGCCATACCATCGCTGATCCCTTTGGCAAACAAGCTAGGATCCATCGATAAGTTTTGCGCCTTCAAATTACGGCCCATATCGACACCTAAGGTGTAACTGATCTTGCTTTTATCGGTGGCTAACGCTGCAGGTACCGCAGGACTTGCTGTAGTGGCCTTTGTGTTGCTAGCCTTAGATGCGGTTGTTGTGCTGGTCGCAGCCGGTGCTGGAGCTGAAACGCTTACATTTTGAGCAGAATTGCTTTGAACGGTTTGACTCGCTGGATCGGCTAAAGCTGTCCCTGCAAACACTGCGCCCAACAAAACTGCGGTGAGTTTTAAATTCATTTTAAGTTCCCCATAGATGTTAAAAAGTATACACTGGTTATTTTGCCCGATTTTTATCTGGAGTGCTAGTGTTTCTTAAGAGAATTGAGAAAAATTCCCTGTATAAATTATACGCTGATCTCTTTCTTCTCTAAGACCGTCTTTTGACCTCGGCTGTAAAATACAGCTTCAAAAGGGCAATTCTTGAATTGCCCCTACACTGGACCCTCTGCTTCTGAAGCTCTTAAGACTCTAGTCTGAGATTTGAAAGGCATACGACAATTTATCCTTTGTAAAACTGTATACTTGCCAAGACCTGAGGTATACTCTAAGCCAAATTTTAAAAAAAGGATCTGTACAATGCTGACTGGCCTAAATTTAGCGCTGCCGGAAGAACTGCGCATGATACAAGAAACGGTGACTCAATTTGCCCAAGAAAAAATTGCGCCTAAAGCTGAACAAATCGATCATCAAGGCGAGGTTCCGGCGAGCCTCTGGAAGGAAATGGGCGATTTAGGCTTGTTGGGGCTGACTGCAGAAACCGCCTATGGCGGCAGTCATATGGGGTATTTTGCACATGTGATTGTGATGGAAGCCCTAAGCCGCGCCAGCGCCTCGGTGGGCTTAAGTTATGGAGCGCATTCTAATCTTTGCGTCAATCAAATCTCTTTAAACGCCAGTGCAGAACAAAAAAAGCGCTATCTTCCTAAATTGATTTCAGGCGAACATTTAGGCGCTTTAGCCATGAGCGAGGCTGGCGCAGGTTCTGATGTTTTAGGCATGCAACTCAAAGCCGAAAAACGAGGCGATCGCTATATCTTGAACGGCCATAAAATGTGGATCACGAATGGGCATAAAGCCGATATCATTGTCACTTATGCCAAAACCGATGCCCAGGCTGGCAAAAATGGTGTGACCACTTTCATCGTTGAAAAGCATTTTAAAGGCTTTAGCGTGGCGCAAAAATTGGATAAATTGGGCATGCGCGGCTCCCCCACTTGTGAATTGGTGTTTAACGATTGCGAAGTCCCCGAAGAGAATATTCTTGGAAAATTAAATGGCGGCACCAAGGTATTAATGCGCGGTCTAGATTATGAGCGCGTGATTTTAGCGGCTGGGCCTGTAGGGATTATGCAAGCTTGTATGGATTTGGTCATCCCTTATGTGCATGTGAGAAAACAATTTAACAAACCTATTGGCGAGTTTCAACTGATGCAAGCCAAATTGGCCGATATGTACAGCACTTTAAGCGCTTGCCGTAGTTTTCTCTATGCCACTGCTGATGCCTGCGATCGCAAAACGATTACGCGTAAAGACGCCGCCAGTTTGATTTTATACACTTCTGAGCGTGCCACCCAAATGGCCTTAGAAGCCATCCAATGTTTAGGAGGCAATGGTTATATCAATGAATTTCCCGCAGGGCGCTTATTAAGAGATGCTAAGCTTTATGAAATTGGTGCAGGCACCTCAGAGATCCGTCGCATGTTGATTGGCCGTGAATTGTTTAAAGAAAATGAGTAAGAATAGGGTCACTACTCCCTCCCTAAGGGCGGGTACGACAAAGCACAGATAAGGCATAAATTATTTTAGGAATTTAAAAAATGAATAATCCCGTTGTCATCGTCAGCGCAAAGCGCACACCCATGGGCAATTTTCAGGGTGAGCTTAGCAGCCTTTCGGCTTCTGATTTGGGTGCAGCTGCCATTCGTGCAGCGATTGAAACCGCTGGTTTAAAAGATCATCCCATCGATGAAGTGATCATGGGCTGCGTGTTAAGCGCAGGCCAAGGCCAAGCTCCGGCACGCCAAGCCACTTTAAAAGCGGGATTGGATCAAAGTACTCCCGCCAGCACGCTCAATAAAATGTGTGGATCAGGCATGAAAGCGCTGATGTTGATACAAGATGCGCTTTTAGCCGATCGCATTCAGATCGGGATTGCCGGTGGCATGGAATCCATGACACAAGCGCCTTATTTACTGCCCTTAGCCCGCAGTGGCTATCGCTTGGGTCATCAAAAAGTCATCGATCATCTTTTTTTCGATGGCTTAGAAGACGCTTATTCTCCCGGAAAATTGATGGGCGTTTTTGCTGAAAATACAGCACAAGAATACGGTTTTACGCGAAAAACTCAAGATGATTTTGCCATTGCTTCGGTGGAGCGTGCTAAAGCTGCGGCAGATAAAGGTTATTTCAAAGCTGAAATCAAATCTATTTCTTATCAAAGTAAAAAAGGGGAAATCACGGTCAGCGAAGATCAAGGACCAAAGACCGCACAGATTGAAAAGATCCCCGATCTAAAACCTGCTTTTGCCAGCAATGGAACTGTTACGGCCGCCAATTCCAGTTCTATTTCCGATGGCGCAGCGGCTTTAGTGCTGATGCGTGAAGATGAAGCACAGCGCTTAGGTTTAAAACCTCTGGCTAGAATTATCGCTCAAGCCACACATGCTCAGGAACCGGCCTGGTTTACCACAGCGCCTGCAGCAGCCATTCAAAAAGTTTTAAAAAAAGCAGGCTGGACTTTAGAGGATGTGGATCTATTCGAAATTAACGAAGCCTTTGCCGTCGTCACTTTGGTCACGGCACAACTCTTGAATTTAAGTTTGGATAATGTGAATGTCAATGGCGGTGCCTGTGTTTTGGGCCATCCCATTGGCGCTTCAGGTGCGCGTATTATCGTCACCTTGTTACACGCTTTAAAAGAGCGACAATTAAAACGCGGTATTGCCAGCCTGTGTATTGGCGGTGGCGAGGCAACTGCTTTGGCTTTAGAATTGATCTAAAAAGGAAAACCCATGCCTATCATCGTTTCAAAATTAAATCCTCGTACTGAGGATTTCAAACGCAATGAAGCACAGATGATGCTTTTAGTGTCTGATCTCAAAGAAAAAATTGAAACCATCAGTTTAGGCGGTGGCCCTCAAGCGTTTGAAAAACTACGAGCAAAAGGTAAATTACCGGCAAGAGAACGCATCGATGCTTTATTAGATGCCGGCAGCCCTTTTCTAGAATTATCGGCCATGGCTGCTTATGAGGTTTATCCGGAAACGGTTCCTGCAGCGGGGATCATCGCTGGCATCGGGCGAGTTGCCGGACAAGAATGTTTGATCATCGCCAATGATCCCTCTGTTAAAGGCGGTACTTATTTTCCCTTAACCGTGAAAAAACATTTGCGCGCACAAGAGATTGCAGCACAAAATCATTTACCCTGCATTTATTTGGTGGATTCGGGAGGCGCCTTCTTACCCTTGCAAGATGAAGTTTTTCCAGACCAACTGCATTTTGGACGCATTTTTTATAATCAAGCTCGCATGTCTGCAGAGGGGATCCCACAGATCGCCGTGGTCATGGGTTCTTGCACTGCCGGTGGGGCTTATGTGCCTGCTATGGCCGATGAATCCATCATGGTTAAAAATCAGGCCACCATTTTTTTAGCGGGCCCTCCCCTCGTGAAAGCCGCCACGGGTGAAATTGTCAGCGCTGAAGAATTGGGCGGTGCGGATGTGCATTGCAAAATCTCAGGCGTTGCCGATCATTATGCAGATAGCGATCAACATGCTTTGCAAATTGCAAGACAAGTTTTGCAACATACGCCTAAAATAAAACATCTGCCTTTTAAAATTCAAGATCCCAAAGCTCCGCGTTACGATGCTAAAGAGCTCTATGGGATTATCCCAGCGGATAAAAAGAAACCTTATGATGTGCGCGAAGTCATTGCCCGTATTGTCGATGATTCTATTTTGGATGAATTTAAAAGTTTATATGGCAGCACTTTAATCTGTGGCTTTGCTCATTTGAATGGTTATCCCGTAGGTATTATTGCCAACAATGGTGTTTTATATTCTGAATCTGCAGATAAAGGCACGCATTTTATTCAACTGTGCTGCCAAAGAAAAATTCCTTTGATATTCTTACAAAATATTACGGGTTTCATGGTCGGCAAAAAATATGAAACTCAGGGTATTGCTAAAGCAGGTGCGAAAATGGTGACCGCAGTCAGTTGTGCTCAAGTGCCTAAATTCACCGTGATCATCGGCGGCAGTTTTGGTGCTGGCAATTATGGCATGTGTGGTCGTGCTTTTAATCCTCGTTTTTTATGGATCTGGCCCAATGCACGCATTTCTGTGATGGGAGGCGAACAGGCTGCCAGTGTTTTAGCGCAAGTGAAAAAAGATCAATTGGCCGCTCAAAATATTGAATTCTCCAGTGCCGAAGAAAGCGCATTAAAAACCCCGATACTGGAACAATATGAAAAAACGGGGCATCCTTATTATTCTTCGGCTCGCTTGTGGGATGATGGCATCATTGACCCCAAAGACACGCGAGAGGTTTTAGCTTTGGCTTTATCGGCCAGCTTAAATGCGCCGATTGGAGATCCTCAGTTTGGCGTCTTTAGGATATAGATGATGACAGCATACACTTTATTTGAAATTTCAAACTCGATAGCTACCCTGACTTTAAACCGCCCTGAAGTGCATCATGCGTTTAATGAAGCCTTTATTGAAGAATTGATTGCGCATTTGACCACAGTCTCTCAAGATCCCAAAATCAGAGTGTTGGTGCTTCGATCTCAGGGACCCATCTTTTGCGCTGGAGCCGATCTGAGTTGGATGCAGAAAATGGCCAGCTATACTAAAGCTGAAAATTTGGCCGATGCAAAACGTTTATCTTTGCTGATGCAAACTTGTTATACCTTGAATAAACCCAGCATTGCCTTAGTACAAGGGCATGCCTTTGGCGGTGGGGTCGGTTTAATTGCCTGCTGTGATTTAGCCATCGCTACAGAGCATGCACGTTTTTGTTTCTCGGAAGCCAAACTAGGCCTCTGCCCTTCTGTGATCAGCCCTTATATCATTCGCGCTATGGGCCTACGACAAACACAACGTTATTTTCTCACCACTGAAGCCTTCGATGCCAGCACCGCTACGCGCTTAGGTTTAATTCATGAAATGGTTAAAGATGAAGAGGGATTAAATCAAAAATTAAAAACTTTTCTAGACGCTCTATTGAATAATGGCCCTGAGGCCTTGAAACAAATGAAAGACTTACTCAGAGAAAATCAGCCCTTAGATGAAAGTTTGTTAAATTATACTTTAGAACACATTGCCGCTTTAAGAACTTCTAAGGAAGGACAAATAGGCTTGAAGGCTTTCTTAGAACGACGAAAACCCGACTGGGCTTTACCCAAGGAATAAAACATGTTTGAAAAAATACTCATCGCCAATCGAGGTGAAATCGCTTGCCGAGTGATGAAAACAGCACAGGCTTTAGGGATCCGCTGCGTGGCCGTATATTCCAAAATCGATCAAAATGCCCTGCATGTGCAAATGGCTGATGAAGCTTATTTATTGGGAGAAGCGCCTAGTCAAGACAGTTATCTCAAGGGCGAGAGGATTATTCAGATTGCCAAAAAAGCAGGCGCCCAAGCGATCCATCCCGTCTATGGTTTTCTATCTGAAAATGCCTCTTTTGCCAAAGCCTGTGAAGATCAAGGCCTTGTGTTTATTGGCCCCAGTGCCGCAGCCATCACGGCTATGGGCTCTAAAAGTGCCGCTAAAAAAATTATGGGAGAAGCGAAAATCCCTTTGATCCCCGGTTATCATGGCGATAATCAAGAGCCTGATTTCTTAGGACAAGAAGCCCAAAAGATGGGCTTTCCAGTACTCATCAAAGCCATTATGGGTGGCGGTGGCAAAGGCATGCGTTTAGTTGAAAACCCAAAAGAATTTAAGGACGCTTTAAACGGCGCGCGCCGTGAAGCTTTAGCCGCATTTGGCAATGATATAGTTCTTTTAGAAAAATATTTAGTCGATCCGCGCCATATTGAAATTCAGATCATGGCCGATACTTTAGGCAATGCGGTTTATCTGTTTGAGCGCGATTGCTCCATTCAAAGACGGCATCAAAAAGTGATTGAAGAAGCCCCCGCTTCTAAGCTTTCTGAGCGTTTACGTCAAACCATGGGCAAAGCCGCAGTGACTGCCGCCAAAGCCATTGATTATCATGGTGCCGGCACCTTGGAATTTTTAGTCGATAAAGACGAAAACTTTTATTTCATGGAAATGAATACTCGGCTGCAAGTTGAACATCCCGTCACTGAAATGATCACCGGTTTAGATTTAGTGGCTTGGCAATTGCAAATCGCTGCAGGTCTACCTTTGCCTTTACAACAAGCCGATCTGAAACTACAAGGCCATGCCATTGAACTGCGTTTATATGCCGAAGATCCCAATCATGAATTTTTACCCGCGACAGGCCATATTGATTATTTAAGCTGGCCCAAAACAAGTGCAGAGGTTCGTATCGATACCGGTGTACGTGAAAATGATACCATCAGCAGTTATTATGATCCCATGATTGCCAAACTGATTGTGCATGCTGAAAATCGTGAAGCCGCGATATTTCGGATGCAAAGTGCTTTATCCCATTGGGATCTGATCGGCGTTAAGACCAATAAACAGTTTTTACAAGACTTATTAAGCTTGCCCGATTATAAGGCCGCTAAAATCAGCACCCATTTCATTGCTGAGCACAGCGAGGCCTTAAAACCTCGCCCGCCTATCTCCTTAAACAAGGCCTTGTGTGCCGCAGCCTTGTATACCGTTTTAACTCAATGCAAAGAACAACCCAATACTGAAGATCGCTATTCGCCTTGGCTGAGTTTGCAAGGTTTTAGACTGCAATTGCCCTATACGCAAAAGTTTTATTTCGAATTTCAAGACAAGCTCTACCCTATCGCCATTTATTATAATCTCAACAAAACTTATCAAATGAGAATAGGGACTGATGAATATCAAGTCAGTGGTGTTTACAATGATAAAGCCGAACTTTATCTTCATCTGAATTCTGAAATAGATAAGCTTAAAATCTTTGCTCAAAAGTCACAGATTTGGGTTTTAGGTTTGGACCAAGAATACGCTTTAAAAATAACTCATACTCTAGCTGCCAGCAATCAAACTTCAGCAAAAACCCATTTAAATGCCCCCATGCCCGGAGCCATCGTCGCCGTGAATGTTAAACCAGGCGACACGGTTCAAAAAGATGAATGTTTGATGGTGATGGAAGCCATGAAAATGGAACATTCAATCTACGCGCCACAAACCGGTGTCATTAACGAAATTTTTTACGCCATCGGCGATCGGGTCGACGAAGGGGCTGAGCTGTTGACGTTTAAATAAGGAGAAAAGAGGTTAGAGAGGATCAGAGCCAGAACGAGCCCAGAGCAGCTTATCCTCGGTCAAACACCCCGTGAACCCATCCCTGGGGGCTCTTACACCGCATCCCTGCGGTGTAAGGTTTGACCTGAGGATAAGCTGCTCTTAGCTCTGGAACAGAACCGGAGGCCTAAGGAAGATCTCTTGCTAGAGTCTCCCCTCTCCGAATATTCTGGCAGACGGCAATCCGACTCCCCTGCCCCGCTACTCCGCAGTACTGTCCGAGGAAAGTGGATACTCCCCTCGCCCGGTACTCCGCAGTACTGTCCGAGGAAA
>VFKP01000121.1 GCA_009885495.1 Gammaproteobacteria bacterium
AGGGGCCTTTTGCCCTGCTCTGCCGCCTTTTCAAAAGAGTAAAGAAAACGAAGGTTTTCTTTACTCTTCTTATAACCACTACCACATAAAAACCGTATGCCGCTAGAATGCATAAAAGGGGTAAATATACACTTCGACCAATATTTGACAGATAATGTCAAATATGACATAATTGATAGAATAGCATCCTGGGTCAATTGCTTCTATGAAGATAAAAAAAATTAAATGGGAGGGCGCATCACAAAACGATTTGTGTGCCTTTCCTAGCAACGCCAGACGGCGTGCCGGATATGAGCTGTTTAATGTTCAACGTGGTGAAGATCCCAGTGATTGGAAACCTATGAAAGGCATTGGACACGGAGTGAAAGAAATTACCATTCATATGGAAAATGAATATCGAGTTATCTATGTGGCTAAATTTGAGGATGCTATACATGTTCTACATGCATTCATAAAGAAAACTCAGCAAACAGCGAAAAGAGATATCGACATTGCAAAAACGCGTTATCTAGAGGTTTTAAAAAAATACGGAGACAAAAAATGACAGACAATGTATTTAGTGATCTTGGATTTGATTCAGCCGAGGCTAGTAGTTTAAAACTACGTTCACAGCTTATGTTGGCAATAAAGAAATATGTTAAATCCAATCATCTTACTCAAGCACAAGCGGCTGAAATCATGGGGGTTGACCAGCCTAGGATTAACAAGATCTTGAGCGGACACATTGAGTTATTTACCATTGATAAACTTGTGACTATGCTTGAACGTGCAAAAATTCACGTTACATTGAAGTTGGCTGCTTAAATGTTAATCGGATATGCACGCGGATCCATTCAAGATCATAAGCTAGGCCTATCTATTCCAACCTTATACTCTTGGGTGCCAGCTACTGAAAAAAGTCTTAGAAGGCTAAAAAACTAATCCCCAATAAATTTCAAAATAAGAGTAAAATACTATTCGGTTTTGATAAGGAAAGCCCATGATCACCGCTATCGAAAATTTACGTGACTTACGTTTAAATGGCTCTGCCCTGCCCCCTACTCACGGAGAAGCCCCAATCGTTGAATTCACTAATGATGGTGGCGGCTGGGTCGGCGGTGGAATTGCAATCATCGTTTCTATCATTTCTTTTTTTATTCTCTGGGCAATCTTTGCCTGGCTTCATAAGGAAGGTGCGGCTCTTGCTGCAGTGAGCTATGGCTTATCTGCCGGAATATGGGCAGCCGTCCTATATTATGTCTACCCTGTTTTCTTAATGCTATTTGTTCTGGTCAAACATAATCAGCTTCCGACCCGCGCAATGGTTAAAGAACATTCAGTCGCCCAAAGGATCGCCTCCTGCATTTTGATTTCTTTTGGACTGGTTTACATATTCAACCATGGCCTAGGCATTATCTTAAGTTTATCTCAAATTCATCCCTCTCTAAAAAGCACTTATATCACTGTTCTATGGCATTATGTGGTGATCAGCATTGCCTTGGGTGTTGCTCTGGCCTGTATAGCACCCCGCATTCTACCCAAAGAAGTTAAATCAGGCCCAAAGCGAGCAAAATCAAAAAGAATAATCTCTCCTGAAAATGCAGAGTTTGGCCTATGGGTTGGCCGCTCAACAGGCCATCTATCTGAACTATGGCATCGCACGGGATTAGCTGCTAATCAAGACATTACTCTTTCGGCTGAAGACGCTTGTCAAAACATTTTTGTGCTAGGCGGCATAGGTTCTGGAAAAACAACCCGATTGATGCAGCCCTTACTCGCTCAATTACTCGATCAAGAATGCGGTGGTTTATTATTTGACGTTAAAGGAGATGTTAAAAACGCGGCGATCTCACTGGCCTCGCATTGTGAGCGTGAAGTCGTTTTTATTGGGCCAGGTCATGGTAACTTAAACCTTTTAGCGGGCCTCACTCCAGAAATAGCCGCATCCTTCCTAAAATCAGCATTTCTTTTAAGTGGTGGCGCGCGCATGGATGGATTTTGGGTGGACACAGCCACAGAGCTATGCCGAAATACTCTAGGCGTTCTCTCCTTCTTGCCAGACTATTATACATTACAAGACCTATACAGCTACCTTTTTGATGATGAGTTCAAAACCGGGATAGACGAAGAAATCGATTTGTTATTAACCTCCTTAGAATCTAAAGAACAGCGTTTACTTAAAAGCTATCTTCGCTATCATGACAATATCTTTGCAACCTTTGATGAAAAGGTTAAAAGTGGGGTCACCGCAACGGTTGCTCAAGCCTTGGCACCCTTTAATCACCCAGAGTTAATCGATGCCTTTTGCGAACAGACTGAAGAAAGCCTTGATTTAACCTCACTTTTGGATGGCGTCATTTTTCTGGTGGATATGCCCTTAGCCCGCTGGGGCTTAGGCGCTAAAGTGGCTTATACCTTCATAAAATTACGATTTTTTAACATGATGCAAAACCGCGTTCATAATCCAGACTGGAACCAAGACAGGCCCGTATTTTTCATGTGTGACGAATACCAGGATCTAGTGAGTGCCAGCAAAGACGGCCTTTCAGACTTAAATTTCTGGGACAAGTCCAGAAGCAGTAAAACTATTGGCATTATCTCTTCTCAATCAGTCTCAAGTTTTTATGCCGCTATTGGCGATCACGACTTGGCTCATGCGGTGATCCAGAATTTTAGACAGAAATTTTGCTTTAGAACTGAGGATAGAGCTACCCTTACGATGATGAATGATCTCGCGGGTCAAGCGCGCGTACAGCGTAAAACAACCAGCCAGAGCACGACTGAAAGCTTCCAAAGCAGCTCACAAGGTACTTCGCAGAGCATCACTGAAGCCAGAGAATCGGTCTTAGATGCGCCACTGTTTAGGCAATTAAAGCAAGATCAGGCCATCGCGTTATTGTCCGTTAATGGGCATAGTATGGATGATTTGTTTAATCTCATGCCGGTTTATATTGAAAATTAATCTATGGAGCCTATGAAATGACCACTAGCAAAATGAATACTGATGTTGCTGAAGAATTAAAAACAACAATAACCGAATCACTCTTAAAATTAAAAGCTTTAATCGACCATCATCCATCTGAAAACTACGATATTTTATAGGTCGCAAGGACTTTTCTGACCGGGGTCATCACCACAACAGCCGATATTCTAGAAGTCACACTGCCTGGAAGTGGCGCGATGCTTTATGCAGAGGTTGAAGCCGTCGCCAAAAATGGTGGGGCTCGATATTCCGTATCTGACATTGGGCCCAAGGATTTTGCGAATGGCATGAATTATCTTGGCCAAAATTTGACAGAGACATTGTTTACCTGTATTCATGAATTGCCCATGCCACTTCGCACCCCGGAAATGCTCTTACGCAGTATAGAAACCCTACTCACCAACTTACTGCATCAACGATTTAATACCCCCAATGATCCGCATAAAATTTTAGACAGTCTATGCGAGCATATTCATATGGGTTTAAATGATCTCTCAACACGTAGTTAAGTGCTGAAAAAGAAACGGTATTGCGGGCCTTATTATTAAGGAGAAAACAAACTGTCAGCAGGGTTCAAAAAGATGGCGCGCTTCCAG
>VFKP01000037.1 GCA_009885495.1 Gammaproteobacteria bacterium
CCGGGAGAGGGGTTGGGGGAGAGGGTGTTAAAAGAGCTACCCACTGTATCTTTCAAAGTTAAAGCAACTATATCGTATTAGACGAAAAAAAGCCAGCTCTTTATTCATGCGAATAGGGCTGAGAGAAAATAAAAGGGCTATCTCTTCTGGTACTGTAGGAGTTGATTTCTACTTCTACAGTACCGTCCGGGAAGGCCTAGGAACTCCCCTCGCCCAATACTCTGGGTCAGGGGTTGAGGAAGAAGGTTACAAAATTTTCAGAAACAAAAAAACCACCAAGCCTCAGATTGAGACTTGGCGGTTTTAGATCATTCAAGAAAGCTTAATTATGGTCCACCCGGACGAGGAGCTTCGACGCCTGCTAATGCTGCGGGTTCAGCGTCCACCGCAGGGCCTTCATTTTGTCCTAGAGCTGTAAGCTCTGCTCCAGGATTAGGCGTTGGAACCGGCTCAACAATAGCGCTTTCATCAGGTTTAGCCGGCGGAGCCTTTGCTTTTAATGTTTCAGTCTGCACCTGCTGTTCAAATAAACCTTTAGCACCGCCTGAATTACCCGGTTTTGCCGCCGCATGTAGGCCTAAGCCCAGAACACTGGCAGCCACTTTTCCCCCTGTCGATTCTATTTTTGCAGCTTCATCGGCTGCAGCCTGTTCTGTCGTCTTGTTAGGGTCGATCATTGCCGCACCAGTGCCTGCAGCTGCTTTAAGAAATTTATCTAATTTTGATTGTTCGGCTGACATTGTCTATTCCCCTCTATTCATTCTAAAAAAATTTTAGTGTATCAAGCCTTAGGCCTGAAATTTCAAAAAACCAGAGTCTCAATGACTAAAGAACCATTGCTAACATTTCTGGGTTTTCTGCCAGCATTTGCATGCCTTGCTCCATACCCGCTCCCGGCCCCTGATCCGCGGACTTTTTATCTTCACCTGCTGAAGCCATTAGCGCAGAATTACTCATTAAGCTACTGACACCTGCGGCATCATAACCTTCTTTTGCTGTTGCCATTTTTTGAACCTCTTATTTGTTTAAGTACACACATTATACAATTTAAACTCACAAAAATCAATCCCTAAACACTTTTCTATCCATAAATCTTTGACTCATAAGGAAAGCTTAAGCTCTAAACAGGCGGCCCTCCCATGACCGCTTTAGCAATAGCATCTTTCGCTTTTTTGCCCTCAGAGCCATAAGCATTCATGCTCTGACGTCTGGCGTCTGCCTCAGCATCGGCAGCACCCTTGCCCGTTTCAGCGCCTTTCTCAACGCCTTGTTTGACTTGACCCAACATGCTTTCAACTTCAGTACGCTCTTCTGAGATCCCAATCCAACGCATAATGTGATCGGGTATATGGTAGATTAAGGTAAATGCCTTATTGATCACGATCATCAAGGCGTTTAAATAAATTCCCCACATCATCAAAGTTCCAAACATCCCAGCAGTGCCACTGTCACTGCTGATCAAGGCATCATTCGCGAAGAAAAAGCCCGCATTTAATAACATGACCACCACATAGAGCATCGCAGTCGCTGCAAAATAGCCAATAATCATTAATGAAGGTCGCAAAAACACACTCGATAGCAGGGCAATCCCCATACTACTATGCCCAAAAACTTCATGCTGTCCTTCCGGATGTAAAATCCCTAAGGACAATAAGGGTGCCGCTGCCATAGCCTCTATCGTCAAAATTAACCATTGAATGGTTGCAAAAGTAAACACCAAATAAGGGATCATGGGAAAATAATACGCCATCACAGCACCCATGCTCATCATAATAGCAAGCAATGCAGTATACATACTGGAGGCCCAGGTAAATCCACTGGTTGCTGCACCCAAAATCCCTGTTATCCCACTAAAAGCATAGGAAACCAAGCCGGTCGACCACATATAGATTAATCCAATATGATACAAATGAGCCGAAGTCGTTAAAAGGCGCAAGCCCGATTGCCGCAGTAAAAGCAGCGGATTTTGGATGGTAGAACCCTGTTCCATAGTCGCTAAAGGCTCTAATGCCTTTGAAAAATTAGACATAATCATGCTTTGCACATAATCATACCAAGCCACAGGATCAACAATGCTGTAAGGGAAGTGCCGTGGCTTATAGTTTTTCAAACCAAAGGCTGTATTTCCCTCAGTGCTATTGTAAATACCACAATTTTGAATCAGCTGTTTATTTCCATTGTCATCTGTGACATACAGAGGCGTACAGTTTGTGCCAGTTCCCATTTCTGTGCCCCCCGTGGAACCCGTCCCCTCTTGGTAAGCATCTGCACTGGCCATGGCATCGCTGACCACACTTTCAGCAAGCACCATGCTAGCTCCCATAGTATTACGCCCATGCCCATAAGTGCCATCTCTTGATTTACCCTTCAAATCACTTGCTGTGCGCGCATCCCCACATTTTCTTTTGGCATTAGCATCTCTGATCCCAATCCCTTTCTGGCAAGCGATGCTGGGATACTCATAATCATAAAACGTCGCGCCTGCACCTGAGCCGCTGGGTTGAATGACCTTAACCATATCCAAGAAAAAAGCCCCGGCACTGGCCCAGCCATTGTATTGAGCGGCCAATACCAGTTTCTGTTTTCGAGAAGCATCGCTCATGCCTGGAGTGGTATCATCTTGTAAAGTAAGGAGTGCATCGGAATAAGCTTGATAATTTTCGCTGCTTTTCTTCTGAAAAGCATTGGCAACAGCCGTCAATTGAGTTCTTACTTCAGCGTCGGCACTGGCAGAAGCTTGGTCCACCGTACTGACTCCTGAACAACCATTACCGTTATCGTCAGGTACGCAATCCCCATCCGGATCATCGGTGGGTGCTGTTCCAGTAGATCCCAAGTCCGTATTGGGATCGGTAGGTTGTGCTCCCCTATCGAGAAACACCATATAGTAATCGGCTAAATATCCCACCGTAGGCAAAATGACTGTACTGCCATCGTTATAAGTGACTGAAAATGCATTGCTGTGTAACCCTGTACTTCCGCCTGCTGTTATCTTAGAATCATAGCTTATGCCATCTTCAGGATAAATCCCATACCAATTCCCACCATAGACCCCCATATGTCCTTGTGTACTTTGTATAATAAATGAATCATCAGCAGGAAGACCTATCATACTTTGGATCAAAGCATATTGCTTTTGGTAATAATCGGCCAGTGCTTTATCTTGGGGTGTAGCTCCTGCACTTGTATTTCCCATGGGCAAACTTAAATAACCACAAATAGAATTTCTTGACCAATCTGTCGGTTTAATGGATCCAAAAGCCCAAATCCAACTATTAGGCGTACTCGCATTCGGGCCTGTCTTACTAGTAGTCACATTAGGCACGTTGTTGCCATAATTTCCTTCCCCACCCACCTTTTTGTAATCAGTATTCTTTTCTTGAGTCTTATAATTTTTCATATTCTGATTTTCGGTAAAAGAAATCGAACACACCATAGATCCGAATACTTTAGCCGCCATTTCTGCAGAGGTACTGGAAGTGTCAAAACTTAGGGTGGCTTGCCCTGAATACACCATAGAAACCATGTTAGTCCAGAGATAATCCGCCGCACCGACACCCTGTACGATCACCCACATAATGAAAACCTGAATTAAAGCATAACTTTTAACCGCGATGGGAGCCACCACCACATTGCTGTAGGGATTCACAATAGGAGTCAGCGAGGTCGAAACGGGTAAGAGCATGGCAAAACCCATGGCGGAACGCAAAGGGATCCATACTGAGTTCCATTTTCGCCCCAGCGCTTCGCCATCATTGGAAGTATTGACCACCGATACAATCAAAGAATAGAGGATAAGGATCACACCCAATACAATAACCGTGTTGTTAAAATATAGAAAAGCGGATTTCAGCAACGTTGATTCTTGAGCCGTACCGGATATATTCAATACGTTCCCAACATTCCCGAAAATGGCGGACAAAAAGTAAATAGATTGATCGTTTTGCGAGGGCTCAAAAATATTGGCTGCAAACAAGCTAGGCGCAAGCAGACATAAACTGAAAAAGCTTAATATTCGTTTCATGATTGTCCCTCAGTATTTGAGCTTTGTTCATCTATTTTGGAATGGTACCATTCGCTTAAACTGCAGCCTAATTTTCGATGTTTAATTTGAAATAACCAAAAATGCTGGCGAAAGGCCATACCAAAAGCCAAGGCTGACACCACAATCGCTAAAATGCCGCCCATAAAGGCCATTTTAAAAAATAAGACAATGCTGTAAATGAAAATTGCTAAACCCATTAAAGCGTAAATCAGGAATAAACGGGCAAATTCTTTTTGGCGATCTTGGATATCGGTTTCGCTTAAATGCAGGCGCTCCATGGCTTCTTCAAAGCTTTCTTGATGTTTAGCCTCGGCAGGAACAAACACTTCTTTACCGAGCCCATAGACATAACGGCTGGAGGATTTGATAATATCCCAGCCCATCCACGCTTTCACGTCTACCGCGGGCTTATACGCCCAGCTTAAGCCGCTACCTACTTTGCGAAACACACCCATGGTCTTTGCCTCTGTTTTTAGCCCAAATTCATTCAGGATTGCATTGTATCAAAGTTTGAGTAATTATTGTGCTACTTAAACCTTTTTAAGCTCATTTATTTTGCGATCTTCATTTACCCTTAAGGTTCTACTCTATTGTAAGCCTTTGATAGATAGCCTATCATAACTGAAATAAAGTAAAGACCCTAGCGGTTTTAGGTTTTGGTCGCAGCTATTTTTAGCCTGCTTCATAAAACCTTAAGTTAACTTGAGTGAAAAAAAGGCAAAATGCTCCTGCGTCATTGCGAGGAGCGCAGCTTTGCTGCAACCCAGTGATTCATTCTAAGTTTTTCTGAGATTGGACGCTACGCTCGCAATGACCATGCCCCCTCGCGAATTCCGGAAGAGGGGTTGGGGGAGAGGGTCTTATGAACTATATTTCTGAACATCACTTTTTGGAGTCAAACGATGCCCGATCTCAGTCATGAAAGCGTACATCAATTTTGGAAAGATTATCCCGATCCCATGATCTATCGAGTGGTGGCCTTTATGGAAGGCGTTGAACATTGGACGGTTGATGAAGATCCCGAATTTGAAACAGCCATGCAAACTTTAGCGGAAGCCTTGGAAACCATTGGCAATTATAATTTGGAACAAGAAACTGAGTTTATCAATGTCTGTGCTTATATTAAAATGGCGAGAATGCTGCGTTTATTACAAACTTTAGATACTGCACATCCGGGGGGCGCTTCCAAGATCTTAATGCGCGCCGAAGAAAGCAGCGTGACTAACGATGATGTGCCCGGAATTTTCTTGCGTCGTAATATTGTGTTT
Source organism: Gammaproteobacteria bacterium (assembly GCA_009885495.1). Lineage (GTDB taxonomy): Bacteria > Pseudomonadota > Gammaproteobacteria > UBA1113 > UBA1113 > VFKP01. The sequence continues at coordinate 5,314 of VFKP01000037.1, forward strand.
GAACGCTTACGTTTATTGGGTCGCGTGTTTGCCACAGAGCGTGTTGAAATGGTCATGAAAGCTTTGGGGAGTGAGCAATGAATATGTCTTTTATGGCCCTCTCCCCCAACCCCTCTCCCAGAATACTGGGCGAGGGGAGTGTACAGCGCCTTGCTGGAATACCGAGCGAGGAGAATCTATCTTATGTCTACTTTAAAACTTTTGGCAAAACAACAATGAAAAATAACCTAAAATGGCTGCCCGCTGTCATCGCTGGTTTGAGTATCAGCTTAGGGCTAACGTTTAATCTGGCTTTTGCCGATGATGCGGCCCCGGTAGATCCCATTACGTCCAGCATCGCGCAAGCCAATGCCGCTGCCGATAATTTAGCCGTACAAGCGCAAAATAATATCAGCGCACAGCAACAAAATTTAAGTCAGAAATTACAGGCCTTGTCAGCGGCCATGCGCAATACTACAGGCTCAGAAACCATTATTGTGCAACAAGCGCCTGTCGCTAGAACCAACACTGCCGCCCCAGCCACTACACCAGCTACAGCAGTAGCGACACCTGCTCCCGCTCCAGCAATCACACAAACAACGCCGGCGACGGGTCTATCCCCTTCTAATCCTTCTAATGGCGGCGATCAACGCAGCCAATGGAATTACGGCTTTTAAACTTTTATCATCTGAGGTCAATCAACCATGAAAATGCAATTCTTCAAACCCTTAAAATTAAGCTTAATCGCTTTAGGGCTAAGCGCCTGTGTGAATCTTTGGGCATTACCCGGCACGGCAGCCAATTCAAATTCCACAGGGAAAAATGCCGCCAGCACTCAGGACAGCACCAATAGTTTAATCCAATGGTTAAATGCCAATTTAGTGACGGGCACTCCCATGAAGTTTCAAGACAGTATGAAAGGCAATTGGCAGACTCTATTAGCCAATCATGGTATGACGTCCTTAAATTGGCTAGTCACTCGAAAATTTACCTATAGCTTATTGAAAAATGATGAGCAAAAAACTCAATATGAAGATTTAGTTCCCACGACTGAAGATAAGCCCGAGGTTATCAATAAAAAACTCCCACAATTTAACATTGGTTCTTTACTCAGCTCTAACAGCATCACTCCTAATTCTCAAGAAGATAAAGATGCGCAAATTCTATTACAATTCGTATCGGGTTTGGGCAATGCCGTGAGTGGGTTACCAGCAACGAGCCTGCATCGCGGATTAGGGCCGACGGATGAATTTCAAAAACAGTTTGGAGTTTATGTGGCACAACAATCTGTCGGCATGAATATCCTTTATGGCTTCATCAACGAGCGTCTGGTGAAAAAAGGTTTAGGATCACAATTGGGAGGACCTCAAAAAGACATGAGTCCTTTAGGTCTAGATGAATTTCTCGCGACACGCCGCTTAAATGTGAACGATCCTAAGGGCTGGCTATCACAAATCTCCACAGCCACTCCCGCTCAAGTGGCCAAAGAACAGCTGATGCTGATGGCAGAGATGCGTTATGAACAATATTTAACTCGCCGTTCCTTAGATAATCTGACTATGCTCATGGCAGTACAGCAATTACAAATGACTCAAGCGAGCGCCGAAAAATTGAAAGAGCTAAAAGACGAAGTTGTTTCAGCAAGTGCTTCTTAGAAAGGCCGATTAAATCGCCTGCAAACCGAGATCAGCAGTTCTCAGGTCCCTTCGATCATTAATTAGGTTTTTTGGCCCTCTCTGGGGCAGTACTCTGCAATACTGTCCGAGAAAAGCTCCTGAATCTCCCCTCGCCCGGTACTCCGGGTAGGGGTTGGGGGAGAGAGTTACGAAAAAAGCGATACTTTCTCGATAATATCCCCAGTTTATTTCATTAAACGACCGGACCCTTAATAGTTCCTTAATAATCTTTCGGTAGAATGGGCTTGTCAGTTGTTTTTAATAATAAATGTTATGAGGGTAAAAAAATGTCACAACCAGTCAAAAATACGCTTAAACCTAAGATTAGCCCAGAAGAATTCAAGAATTTGATCGCTGAAGTCGCGAAATACAATGAAAAAGCAGAAAAAACTCTCAAAAAAACAGGAAACGTCTACGGTGCAGATGATCTAGTTGCAGAACACGATATCCGCTTACGCGAAGCTTTGATGAAATCAGATATTGATATTCATTATTTCAGATACACTGAAAACGCACCAACAAAAAAGAGCAGCGTTTTAGAAAAAACGACTTCAAAACCGGCTTATGTGCTGTTCAACAATCAATTGTATTATGTGTCAGCGAACTCAACAATCAAAGAAATAATTCCTCAAGAAAATACTGAGCAAAGCAAAGAAAAATTTTCCAAAAAAGTTGAATCTCTGAATTTTAAGAATGATAGCATTTTATCCAAAACTGAGCTATCACAGCTTATCCAAGCCATAAAACGCGCGCCTCATTTAGATCAACTCAGCTATCATAAACTCCAGGAAAATTTTAATCTTGATATTGAAGAGATAGCGTATTTCTTAAGTTCATTTATGGAAATTTTTGGCGCTGCTATGGACGCATTGCCAATATCAGAACAAAACGGTGTAAACGGATATAATTTTACTCAGAATGCAAGTCTCTTGCAGGCAGTATTAGGATCTTCCTGGAATGAAGAAACGAAAGAAAGATTGAACTGTGAAAAAGAAGAATATCACATCGCACTCATGCAAAAATATATTGACCATCTGGGCAAGTTTAACCCTGAAAGCAACCCTAAAAAGCTGGAGCAATTTAAAATCGCTTCCCAGGCTATCGCTATTTTAGAAGGAAAAGCTCGATATCAAGTTTCACCAGAGAACAAACAAGGGATCTCAAAATTGGAAGAGCTCCCAGGATATAACCTTCAACATTCTAAAAGATCACATCAAGAGAAAATGCGAGCCTATGACGAACATATCAATCGTCATAAAGAAACCCTTTCTGAAGACTTAGAACCTAAGGGTCTGGAAATTCTGACTCGAATTTTGAATGCCTTAAAAAATATTTTTCGCTCTAGTGGCGCCTTAATTCAAACAGGCTTTTTTAGAGGTCAGGGTCCGCGAGTCATAGAAGAAAAAATTGCAGCTATTGATCCTATATCAGCTCCACATCAGCTAGGCGATCATCCTTGATCGTTCAGAAAGCCTCATCAGTCATTGCGAGCGTTAGCGTGGCAATCCAGTGAATTTACCACAGAACTGTGGACTATTTTTCTGGATTACCGCGTCGCTACGCTCCTCGCAATGACGACGAGTTTTTTCCTCTCTATTCAAATTTTTCTTGATAGGCCTGTAAACTTTCTTTAAGCTGCGGTAAATCAATAACTCGTACATATTCCTTGCACGTCGCGCCAATTCTATCTAAGAGTACAAAACGCCATTGTCGATCGCGTGTTTTTTTGTCCACCGATAAAGCCCTTGTCACGGGCTCTAAATCGGATAGATAGGCTGTTTGTATATTCAAATCCAATAATTGCAAACTGGCTTCAATGGTTTTAAATTCAATTTCGGATAAATGGCCATAATGCTGCGATAGCTCGCTTTCCAAATACAAACCCACCGCCACAGCCTGCCCATGAGGAATTTGATAATCGCTTAATAGTTCGATCACATGCGCAATAGTATGACCAAAATTTAAAATTTTTCGCAAACCCAATTCTTTTTCATCTTGCTCGACAATATTTTTTTTAATTTGAACACTGGCAGCAATGGTTTCCAATAACCAAGTTGAATCGCTCAAGAGCCAATTTTTTTCAGGATGCTTTTTGCGAAATTCGATTAAACGCTGAAATTGGACTTTGTCTTGGATCAAGGCATGCTTTAAAATTTCAGACAAGCCATTTTTGATTTCGCCATAAGATAAAGTCTGTAAAAAATCGATGTCCATAAACACCGCTTTGGGTTGATAGAATACACCGATACTGTTTTTAGACCTTGCAGTATTCACCGCTGTTTTACCACCGACGCTGGCATCCACCATCGCCAATAAAGTAGTCGGCAGATAAATCACAGGAATACCGCGACAATAGGTGGCCGCGATAAATCCAGCTAGATCAGACACCACACCGCCCCCTAGCGCTATGAGACAAGTATCACGATTACAGCCAGCCGCTTGCATTTTGTCTTCCAACATCGCCTTGGTTTCTCGCGTTTTAAAGGCTTCGCCAGCGGGAAAGCTTAAGCACAGCGGTTTAAATTCAGCCAATAACGTTTCTAGCAGGGTTTCATACAGCGTACTCACATTAGAATCGCTTAAGATCACGATCTTCCCGGCATAAGCTCGGCAAGTTTGCAAAAACAGGGCTTCTTTTAAAATGCCTGCACCCAAATAAATAGAATACGATTCCGCTAGATTAACTTTTATTTCCTGAATCACATCAATCCTCCCAGCGCGCCGATCGCGCCATCAAGATCGCATCTACCACCACCAAAGCGCACATCGCTACCACCACAGGCACAGCCCGAATGGCGACACAGGGATCGTGGCGTGATCCTTCAGGCAATTCTAAGACCGTCGCCTGACCTTGCACATCGACCGTGCTCTGCGCTTTGCGAATACTGGAAGTCGGTTTAAACGCTACACGGCCGATTAAAGCTTCACCCGTACTGATCCCGCCTAAAGTACCGCCGGCATGATTGGTCGCCGTGTGAATACGGCCCTCTTCATTTTCAAAGACATCATTGTGTTCAGAACCTAATAATTCTGCGGCGGTAAATCCCAAACCTATTTCAAAGCCTTTACTCGCGGGTAAACTCAACATGGCCTTGGCTAAATTGGCTTCCAATTTTTCATACACCGGATCGCCCAAACCGCTGGGCAGATGACGAACTATAAATTCAACTACCCCGCCCAAAGAATCTCCCGCTTGTTTGGCTGTTTCTAAAGCCGCGATCATGGCGGTTTCAGCGAGTGGATCGGCAATATGTAAAGCACTTTGCCCAGTGTTTCGGGCCATCAGCTCAAAATCTTCAGAAGAATTTATTTTGACGTTTCCCACCTGACACAGATGCGCAAAAATATCGACGCCCTGAGTCTTTAAAAGTTTTTTCGCTACGGCCCCCGCTGCAACACGAGCGGCTGTTTCACGCGCTGAAGCACGACCACCTCCTCGATGATCAAAAATGCCATATTTTTCTAAATACGTAAAATTAGCATGTCCAGGACGCAATTTATTTTTAAGGGCATCGTATTTGCTGCTGTCTTGATCTTCATTGGGAATAATAATACTGATGGGTGCGCCCGTCGTCTGCCCTTCAAACACTCCAGAATAAATTTGTGCCTGATCTTTTTCCGCGCGCGGTGAAGTATAAGGATTATTGCCGGGTGCTCGCAGATCTAATTCAGCTTGAATATCCGCATCGCTTAAGGCTAAGCCCGCGGGACAACCGTCAATTAAGACGCCAATCGCCTTGCCATGAGATTCACCCCAAGTGCTGATGCGAAAAATATTACCTAAACTATTACTGGCCATTATTGTTTCCTCTTATTTTAACACCCTCTCCCCCAACCCCTCTCCCGGATTACCGGGCGAGGGGAGTTTTTTCTTACGCCTCAGGTTCTGCTCCAGAGCCAAGAGCGGCTTACCCTCAGGTCAAACCGTTTGCGGCAAGGATGCCGCAACCGAGCCTACACGGGTGTATTCACGGCGTGTTTGAGCGAGGGTAAGCCGCTCTTGGCTTGTGAGGCTCTACCCTCTCTCCCAACCCTTCCCCTAGAATAGTGGGTAAAGAAAGCTTTCAGCAGTATCAAAATGAATGCTTAGAAAGAGCTTCTTGAATGCTCTCCACCACGCAATCAACACTCTGCCCTGCCAACACCGAACAAATCAAATCACTCAACTCCTGATATAAGGGTCGTCTGAATTGATGCATTTCAGCGATGGAAGTTCCATCAAATACAGGCGTAGCAACCCCTTGTAAACGCTGTTCTATCAAATCCAAAGGCGGATCGATAAAAATGCACACTCCCATTGATTTAAGCAATTCTCTATTATCGGCATTTAAAATACTGCCTCCACCCGTTGCGATCACCGCATTCTGAACAGAGCTCAGAGATTTGATCACTGCATGTTCTAAGGCTCGAAACTCTGATTCACCCAAATCCTGATACATCGTTTTAAGATCATTGACTTTATTCTGATGTTTCAGCATCTCATCCGTATCGATAAAACTAAGATCTAAGCGTTTTGCCAAAGCCTGTCCAATGCTGGTTTTGCCGGCCGATTTAAAGCCTATTAAAATAATATTCATCGTAAGTGCTCGTACCCTCCCTTAGGGCGAAAGTAATGACTATTCATCAGCTCACCTTTTCAATCGCCGCTCCCAGAGATTTAAACTGCTCTACAAAATAGGGGTAACTTTTATCCACACAGTGGGTATTCATCACCGTCGTTTTACCGACAGCGCCTAAACCCGCCACGGCCAAAGACATCGCAATGCGATGATCATGAGCACTGTCAACCCTCGCGCCTTTTAATGGCTGAGGATGAATGATCAATACTGTGGGCTCTTCTTCGATCTTCGCACCCATTTTGCGAAGCTCGCGACTGATCACGGCCAAGCGATCCGATTCTTTATGCCTGGCAATGCCGGCATTATACAAACGCGTTGGGCCTTGTGCAAAACACGCCAGCGTTGCCAAAATAGGTAAGGCATCGATCAATGCATTAACATCAATTTCGGCGCCTTTTAATTCACTGCTTTTTAAAACACAAATACGTTTGTTTTTAGCATCGATTAAAAACTTCGCGCCCATCTCTTCTAATACTTGAAGGATCCTTTTATCGCCCTGCACATCATTGGGATCGAGATTGTCTAAGACCAGTTCTGAGCGCGTGATCAACGCCGCGGCAAGGGGAAAGGCCGCCGAACTCCAATCACCGGGTACCGTATATTCAAAGCCGGCATACTGCAGAGGCCCGCGCACTTTATATCGTGTAAATTGATCGTTATCATAAGAGACATCAAAACGATCTAACCAAGATAAAGTCAATTCAATCCAAGGCAATTCTCCAGGATCGTCGACGATAATCTCTGTTTCGCCTTCCAAGAAAGCCGCCAACATCAATAAAGCGGAAACGGGTTGTGAATCTTGTCCGTTTAAACGCATAGCACAAGCTTTGATAGGACCGCGGATAATAATAGGCGCATGTCCATCATTTTTACTGGACACTGCCATCACGCCTGCTTGTGATAAAGCGTCTAACAAGGGTTGCATGGGGCGTAAGCTGCAAAGCGAGGCATCTCCCGTTAAAATACTGTATTGCGGTAAGAGTGCGCACAATGCGGCGATGAATCGTAAGACTTGCCCTGAATTACCCGCATCGATCACTTGCTGGGGCGTTTTCAATTGCCCTTTGGTGCCCCTGATTTTAACTGGGTCTTTCTCAATACTGATCTCTGCACCTAAGGCCTGGCAGGCCGCCAGCATCGCTTGAATATCCGGTGAAGGCAAAAGTGCTCGCAAAGTACTTATGCCCTCGGCCATCGTGGCAAATAAAATGGCGCGCATGCTATGCGATTTTGAAGAAGGGAGTACTAGACTGCCTGAAAGTTGTGAAGGATTGATCTCATAATTCATGAGAGGGCTCCAGCTGCGGTGCCTTGATACGCCGGTCTACCGCAAGAGCAATCCGCGATAAAGCCTGCATGAGTTCGGCAAAAGTTTCTGTGCTGATGGTTTGCGCGGCATCGGAAATGGAGCGATCGGGATCGGTGTGCACTTCAATCAACAAGCCATCGGCTTGTACGGCCAAAGCCGCTTTGGCCAAAGCCGGCACGGCTTGTCTTAAACCCACGGCATGACTGGGATCCACAATAATCGGTAGATGCGTTAACTCCCTTAAAATAGGCACTGCGGCAATATCCAAAGTATTGCGCGTATACGTTTCAAAAGTACGAATACCGCGCTCACATAAAATCACTTGCGGATTTCCAGAACTCATAATGTATTCTGCCGCCAATAAAAACTCTTTATAAGTGGCGGATAATCCTCGTTTGAGCAAGACCGGCTTTTGCGCTTTGCCCAGGGCTCTTAATAAACCATAATTTTGCATATTCCTAGCACCCAATTGCAAAATATCAACATGCTCTGCCACCAAAGCAATGTCTTCGGTATTCATGACTTCCGAAATACACAGTAAATCAAAAGCATCAGCAGCCTCGCGTAAAAACCGCAAACCTTGTTCTCCCAAACCTTGGAATTCATACGGCGAGGTTCGAGGTTTAAACGCTCCACCTCGTAAAATACTGGCTCCCGCTTGACTGACTTTTTCTGCAATGGCGAAGACTTGTTCTCTGGACTCAATCGAGCAAGGACCGGCCATGACGATGAATTCATCGCCGCCAATCAAACGACCTCGGATATCAAACACTGAAGTCTTCTTTCGCAAATCTCTGCCCGCCAATTTAAATTTATCTTTAAACGGGATCACTTTTTCCACTGAGGCTAAATTTTTAAAGAGTTGTTCATGCACACTGTCATCCACTCCATTTAAGATCACAATCGCTTTATCATTGCCTTGGATCTCTAAACGCGCTTCAAATCCCATGAAATGCAAACGATCCAATAAAGCTTCAACGGCCTCGGTAATCGTATCTTTGTTTAATATCAAAATCATCTTTCTACCTCTTCATATTCACCTAGGGTCAATGCTCATCGCTAAGGCCTGTAATTCGGCGGGTTTTGCACCTTTTGCAATCGCTTCGACAAAAGCAGAGCCTACCACAAAACCATCCGCAGATCTCAAAGCCTGTGCCGCCAAGGCACGTTCTCCAATTCCAAATCCAGATCAGATCTAATGGGCATAATAAATTTAATTATTAATGATTATACTTCTGCCCACACTTTTAGCTAAAGGATCCAAGGCCATCATCAAATTGTGCAATTCAAGAGGAGATAAAGCTTGGTCGGCATCGCTCCAAGCCAAGCTCGGCTCAGGATGCATTTCTATCAATAAGCCATCTGCACCCACGGCAATGGCCGCCTTATTTAAGTGCTTGTGATAATCCTCAGTAAGAGACAATGACATCAAAAATACCATAATGGAATTGTCCATTATTTATTTTGTGCTTATGATGAAATTCTCCTGGTTCATCATCAGAATAAGATGAAGATTATCGTAACCCTATCTCCCCATTCCTTCCGGAAAGCGTGCGAAGGAAATTTTGAATTACACTGATATTTGAAAGGCTTACGAATTAAATGTTAAAAGTACTATCCAGAAAAAGGTTGAGACATCAGTTAAAGAGAATATCCCAGCAACAAAGCTCCGGCAAATAATAAAAGAGCGAAACCCGCACTGCGTTGCACCCAAATCAATGCCTTTTGCCTAATGCGCTCACTCAATAAAAAAGTAATGCCAGTGCACAGTATTAACCACCAGAAGCAAGCGCCTAATAAAATCCCCAACATGAGTAACCCTGTCTGCTCATGTCCGATGTTCGTATTGAGCAATCCTAGTCCGGAAAAAATAGAGAGAAAAAGTAAGAGGGTCATGGGATTGGTTAAATTGAGAAAAAATGATCCTAGATAAGTCCACCATAAATTGGGTGTCCGACCTTGTAGGCCACTCTCAACAACCGGCTTGAACCCTAAAATTTTGATGGCAAAATACAGCAGACACAATCCTCCTAAAAATTGGATCCAATGTTGATATTGAAGCAAAGCCGTAGAAATGAAAGTAAGACCAAATCCCGCCATTGCGCCATAGAGAACATCGGCGGTTGCCGCACCCATGCCAGTGATAAATCCCCATTTATACCCTTGGTGAAAAGATCGTTGAATACAGAGGATACCAATAGGGCCTACGGGAGCGGCAATTGAAAACCAACGATGATGCCTTGACCTATCAAAAATAACATAGTGTTACTGTATCCCTTTCAAGTCCCAGAGTAAGTTGAATTTTGACTGAGGTTCTAGAGTTTGCGTAGGGATACGTGTGACTCGATCTCAAGAAACACAGCCTCATAAAAATAAGGCTGTATCTTCTCCAAAGATCGATTACATTGCCGGCTCTACCTCAGCTGATTTTATAACGCCGAGAATAATGGCTAAGAGATGCATGACCGTAGGCACTAGAATAATCAAGCTTAAACCTGGGGTCAAATCAAAAATCAATGCCAAAACGGGAAAAATGACCACCCATTTTTTATCCAAAGCACTGCCCCGCAACCAAGTGATGCCCACTAGAGACAGTAAAAAGAGCAAATGCACGATAAACAAAGGATTGATCCAATGAGTGCTCGCTGCCAGCAGGGCATTGACCGCAAAAGAATTGGAACCAAAATAGGGCAAAATATAAGTCGGGATCATTAACAAGATATACGCAATCACGAATGTTGCCGTATTCCTCATCATAGACTGTGATGGCATAGAGCCTCCTTAAAAATTACAGATTAAATAAAACGCGTTTTAGCCTGTTCGCGGACTAAAACATTGATTGTTTTAACCCAAAAAGATGGCGTTTTTTGATTCTGGCATACCCTGTTTAGAGAATCAATAGAAAATCAAAGATTATTGACGGTTTCTTTACTTTTTTTTACTGTATTGTTTAGAATAAGAACATCTGGCTGTCTAAAATTTCCTTGTAGATAGTCATTTTACCCAGAAGCCGCTTTCAGAGCTTTATTCAGTATTTAGCCTTCCGCTTGGAACAAGTCCTCTAAAGTTACCACGCCTGAAATACTGTGACTATACGCATTATCCTTTAATCCATTAGCAGAAATAAAACTCAGAAACAATTGCTTTTGAGTTCCTGTTTTTTCTTTGAAGACAGCCATTTTACGATTTAAAGTTTCAAAGTAGTCTTGAGTAATCACAAACGGTTTTTCAGTGTATTTTATTTCACAAATATTGATCACATCATCTCGCCGATCAAATAATAAATCAATTTGAGCACCACGATCACCCAGAGTTTGACTGGCAGACGTTCGCCAACTATTAGCCAGGCTCATGGGCGGCAAAGCCAATTTCCGTTTAATGAGAATCAAATGTTTATAACAGACCGATTCAAAAGCATAACCCAACCAATTATACCATTCTGGCGTGGTCCGTATAGCTTGCCAATCCCCCAAATCCAAAGCTTGTCGACTCAAAGTTTCTTCAATAGGCTCAATCCATTTTAAATAAAATAAAACGTATTCATCAATCAATCGATAATAGATCCCTTTTCTTCTATGGTAGATAGGCTTAAAACTTAAGATAAAACCAGCATCTTCTAATTCTTGTAATTTAGCTCCTCCATTGCCCCCTTGTGAACCTATCAATTTCAATAAATCGTTTTTAGAAAGACCATACCGATTTTTCGCAAGAGCCTTGACTATTTTTTCATGGACTTCATGACCATGAAAAAGTGAAGAGAATAAAACTTTAAATTCATTTAAAAAAAAAGCATTCTTGCTAAACGCTAATTTTTCAACAATCTGCATGGCAGAAAGATTCCAGTTTATTTTTGAAAGATAATAAGGAACACCACCGGTAACCATATAGAGCAAAAGAATCTGTTTTCGGTCTAGTATTATTTTCCTACTCTCTAGATATTTTTGAGTATCATGTAAATTAAATGGTTGCAATAACATCTCTTCAGTAATACGATTATGTAACCCAACTGTGCTTCTGATAATTTTCTTAATAATCCATGACGCAGAAGAACCGCAAATAATAAGTATAATCCTGGGATCATTAGACCAATATTGATTCCAATAATAATCAATAGTTTGCAATAAATTTGATTTTTGCGTTGCCATCCAAGGTAATTCATCAAAAAACAAAATAATTTTTCTGCTGCTTGCCTGTTGCTTAATAGCTTCAGTCAACAGGGCAAATGATTTATCCCAATTTTTGACTTGTGCAAGAGGCGCACCCCCATAAAAAACTTCACCAATACGTTGTGTAAAATGCTGTGTTTGCTCTTTTAGACTCCCGTCTTTAACGCCCGTTACATTAAAAAAAATAGCCTCTGTTTGATTCTCGGCGAAGTGTTTCACCAGAAATGTTTTCCCTATGCGCCGCCTTCCATACAGAGCCAAGAACTGTGGTTCGGAAGATTGATATAATCTGTTTAAGATCTGAAGTTCTTTTAACCTTCCTATGATCCTCATAATAACACCTCTTAAATTATTCCGCCAAGTATAATAATAGCAAACTCGGCGGAATAGTCAAGCCTAAAGAAACGTTTTTCAGGCGTTGCACGCTAATAATTTTATTACAACCTATTGATTTATAATTGTTTTTAAGATAACCTCCAACTTGGGCGTGCACTAAAATATTAAAATTATTATTCCGCCCAGTATAGAACGTATAAACTCGGCAGAATAAATTTTAGGTTGGCCAGTGATAAATCCTCATTTGTAACCCTGGTGAAAAGATCACTGAATACAGAGGATCCTCATAGGGCCTAAAGGAGCAGCCATTGAAAACCAACGATGAATGCCTTGCCTATCGTAACTACTCCCTCTCTAAGGGCGGGTACGACAAAGCACAGATTTGGATGCAGGTTACACGCAAAATTGAGCGAAAAAAGCGGAGTTAACAGGGGCGTTAATGAATGTATCTTTATGAATGGATTTGGCGTGTAAGATGCGCCAAATATGGGCTTTTCTGTAAAATAGGCATGAATAGTTACCTTTTCTTTAGGAATTCCCTTGTTTTTTTAAACCCCTCTCCCCCAACCCCTCTCCCAGAGTACTGGGCGAGGGGAGCTATCTGCTTTCTCCGGGCAGCACTGCAGAAAACTGGGCGAAGGAGTTCTCATGAGTTCTAAAAAGTAGGCACGATCCTACACCGCCACTGGCGCGCGGATCGCGGCATGGCAAACATAATCACTGATGACGATGTCTTCA
>VFKP01000011.1 GCA_009885495.1 Gammaproteobacteria bacterium
ATACTTGTGTTCTCCCCCCCTATACCTAGAATATGGCCAGGATGATAACAGCGGGCGATACTGTATTCTGGAACAGATCACACCCCTGCATATTCTCACGCTCGAAGAAACCCTCTCAGCGGCAGCTTCTGCCAAAAAAGAATGGGTCATTCATTTATTAGCCGCAAGAACCCCTTGGGATTCTTGTGTGAGCACGGGCCTAATTGCCAGAGTGGATTCTTATGGGCATCCTTTGAGCAAGCAGGCAGCCTTAATTCCTTTTGAAAATATTATAGTTGCTTTAAAAACCCAACATGGACTCTTGAAGACAGAAGATGAAGTTTGGGCTTTGGAAAACAGCCTTGAGGAATTGGCCAAGCAAGTCTTATCCGCCATCGATAACGAACAAAAAAAATATCCTCTATTGGCCGGCGACCCCTTACAGGCGCAGGTGGATTATTTTGGCTTAGACTTGATTCTTCTATCCATTGAAGGCCTATTAACACCTAAAATTATTGCCTTTCACGATCACAGTGTCGGTCGACAATATCAATTTGATACTATCTATCCAGGGCAACAGGGGGCTCATTCTAAAGTATGGATCTCCACCATGTTTACGCGCGCTCGACAATCGGCTTTTAGGGGAAAACGATTGGTTTTAATCGGTGCGGGCCATCCTCTACGCCGTTTTTTCATAGAAGCTGCATTAAAGTTTGGAATAGAATTAATTATGGTGGATGATGAAAATTCTTGGGCAAAAAATTTAGCCTCGGAATTTATTCTGACTGATTTTTCAAATCCTAGAGAAGCTCGGAAACAGATCCTAGAGCAATTAGCCCATTCCATAGCCTCATTTGGGCCCATAGATGGGATCAGCAGTTATTGCGATTCTAAAATTATACTCACCGCGGAACTGGCCAATGATCTCAAACTGCCTTATTTAAGCTTAAGCAATGCACGCACCACGGCCAATGAGATCAAAACCCGGACCACTTTGTTAGCCGCTCAGATTGCTGCGCCTTTATTTTTCCATATCAGCAATGAAAATTCTTTAGAAATTGCCTTGCACCAACTCAACCATATTGAGCACAGCACAGGCGTTTCGCCTTTCCCTATGCTCATCAAACCCATCTTTGAATCAGCAACCCTACTCTGGCAAAAAACAGATAATGCTCAAGAGATCCGTGACTTCTTTTCTGGGCTACATTTTGAAGACAACTTAAAACATAATTTTATGATTGAGGAATTTGTGGGAGGACAAGAATTTTATGTCGACATCGTGATCCAAGCTCGTAAAATCAAATACAGCGCTATCAGCGACAATGAATCTAAACATTCAGGCACACATCTTTTACCCTCTCGTCATGCCCTACCCAGTACCCGATTAAGCTTACAAGAACAACAGGCTTGCATACAACTAGCCAGCTTATCACTGCATGCACTCGAGATCAGCGATGGCATCGTACATCTCAAAGGCAAATACGACGCCCAAAAGAAAGGGGCTTATATCCTAGAGATCCAACCGATCCCTGCAGGTTGGTATTTTTCGCGCTCGCATAAAGATGTTTGGGGGGTTGATATGAGCGATTTATTTTTTGCCCTTGCCTTGCAGATCCCGATTAACACCTATGTCTCTGAACATCCTTTAACGTATTTAGAAGCTCATGATTTTACCTGTCAGGAGAATGGCGTCTTTAAGGGCTGGCAGGGCATCGATGATCTGGAAAAAAATCCTGGATTTAAAGAGTTTCATTCTTTGGTGCATCCGGGAGATAAACTCATCAAAAAACAAGGAACTTATCATTCTTTGGGTTATCTGATCGTAGAAGGCAAAGATGCCAAAGAGGCCTTAGCGCGGATAGATTATGTGTTGGCCAAGATTAGTTTTGAGATCGTTCCGTTTTAGAAGGCCTCATTTCATATGCTCGCTGATGATTTTCGCAATAAACTGCAGATATTCTTCTTTAGCCAAAAGTTGGCTATGCCCTTCCTGGATTGGATACACCGTTAACTGCGAAACATAGGCGGCTAATCCATTAGAGGGATCTAAGAAGCAATCCTCTAATAGAGCTGAAATTTTTGGGGAACAGCCGGGCATCGGCTCGGCTTGTTGGGCTTTAAACAATATCACTTTTTCCGCGTAAGGCTGCAGCCGATAGTTGTACATGGCTTTGCTTTGAACTCCATTAACTGCTCTGAGCAGTTCCACAAATTCTTGTGGAGCATCCTGCATTTCTTTTTCAGCCAACTTATTCTGAAACTTCATCAGCTCATCAAATGCTCTCAGCAATACAGCCGACTGTTTTTCAGAAAAAAAGTAAGGATCCAATAAAAATAGCGCCTTTACAGCATGCCCTTTACTCATCAGTTGCAATCCCATTTCATAAGCCAGCACCCCTCCTAAAGACCAACCCGCTAAATAATAAGGACCCTGCGCTTGAACTTTCAAAATCTGTTCCACATAATATCCCGCCAAATCGTCAATAGAATTGATAAACGCTTGATGACTGTATAGATTGTAAGAATCTACTCCATAAACGGTCTGTTCCACCCAAAAATGCTTCGCTAATGCCGTATAAGAATCGGCCCCCCCCATTCCCGGGTGCACAAAGAAAATAGGTTTTCTATTATTTCCTTTATTGAGTAAAAGGATCGGTTCAAAATGACAGGAAAATGCTTTTGCTTTTAAAATTTCTGCTTGCGTTTCAATTGTGGTGTGCATAAAAACCCAAGCTACCGAAAAGGCCGATCCGAAATGCTGATTGATTTGAGTGATAACGCTTACCGCAGAAATAGAATTCCCGCCCACACTGAAATAATCATCATCCAAATTAAAATTGCTATGATGTAAAATTTCGCTCCAAATGATGCTTAATTTTCTTTCAATATCATCTCTAGGAAATCGTTGTGATTTTTTCAAGCCTTCACTGGGTGCCGGCAAGGCCCGCCTATCCACCTTGCCGCTCACCGTTAAAGGAAACTCATCCAACATCACAAAAAATGAAGGAACCATATACTGCGGTAGTTTCTCGCTTAAAAAATGGCGTAATTGGGTAGAGTCGAGACTGGAACCTTCGGCCAATTTCAAATAA
>VFKP01000119.1 GCA_009885495.1 Gammaproteobacteria bacterium
CACATTGACCCATCTTGATCAATATGTTTTACTCTTGGTTAAGAGATGACCTTGTTGATCCTGCAATTGAGTGATCAAGATGATGCAAATACCCACTTGAAGCGCGGGTTCGTCCAAAAACCGGTTAAAATCGGCCAAGGCTTGCGCGTAACTCGCGTGCAAATTTTCAAGGTACTCGAGCGCCGTTTGGCGCATCAACCAATGACTTAGCTTCGTTTCATCAATCCCTGCCTCAATCTCTGCTTGTGCCGCTTGTAAAGCGTGAAGCGACTCAGCTTCCCCGAAAAATCGATAGGCAGGAGAACAGTTCGCCACAATAAGCGCGAGGGTGTTTTGCAATCTCATTTCCGGTGGGTATTGCCGTAGCAGCAAAAATAAACCCGCCAAGGTTTCACTGTGTTTATCTTCCACCAACGCCGTTTCATGCTGCGCGTTGGTTAACTGTTGAATAGAATGGATTAATTGCTGATATCCAGCGCCGAGCAGTTGACCCAACTGGTGTGCTTTTAAGCGTAACGATAAGGGTGTTTTTTCTTTTGCCATGGTCATAAACTCCTCAGGATATTTTCTTGCCTTTAAAATAATTAATGGAATAAGGCGTTGATCTTGGAGGCAATGTTATCAACTAAAGAGCTGGAAAGGAAATGCTTTTGGGAATAGAAAAATATAGTTTTTGGGAATTATTATTGGTGGTTATAGGATTAATCACCCTTAAACTATGCGGATGGAGAATCAACAACAGATTTCGCCCTATATCAAAATCTGCCAATGACCAACAAGCATGGTTACGGTCCATTAACGCCTCTTAAAAAGTTAAGTCATCAAGTGCCCATCAAGTAAATTTAAAATAGTAACTTATTGATATTTATATTGTTTATTGTGGTTTTACTGTGATTTCCCCTTCTCCTATCAAGTACCCATCAAGTAAAAATTAAGGTTTCTAAACCCAATAAGGGATATACTTGCGCAATTTCGGGGCAGCCTCTTTATCAAATAGGTGAATTAACCCAGCATCAAGCGTATCTCGAATAATCCGAGAAGCGACCGCCATATTTTGATCTTCAATTCCAAATCGTTGTCTTATGGACGTATTAGTTAAATAATCACGTTGAACGTATTTTAGGGCTGCATGCAAATAACATGCTTGTATTCGTTCGTTTTTATCCATCTTATTTAGCGCCTTATGCGCACAAAGAATTGCTATAGTATGCTCATCCGTCGTTCTAAAAATAGGGGCGGGCAACTGATAATGCTCTGTTTCAATAACAACCTTATCAATGCCTGAACCACGCTCCTCACAAATATTCACTCGCCGCATGAAAGAAGCGATTGCTTCATTACGTGATTTCGGTGGGCTATCTAAAAAACGGTCTATTTTAACCAGTGGCAAGCCAGGGTTCGTGATCTCAATACGGTTAGCAAATAACTCAACCATTATGGAAGTACCCCTAATATGAAAATCTTGATGAATCATTGCATTCGCAACAAGCTCTCGAATAGCCAGCTCTGGAAACATAGATATTTTTTTTCGAAATGCTTGTTCAATAACTTCATTACTGGGTATCAGCTGCATAATGGTTTTAATTAAATCTTCATATCCTACAGCATAACCTTGATCATTTGACTCCTCACGGATAGTTTCAAGCTTAGAGGTCCCTTTGTACTGGATGACTCGTACAGCTTTTCGTTTTAGATGAGAAAAATTGGAAAGCTTTTTTGCAAATAAAACAGCGCCAAAATTAGTGATATTCCAATTTCCAGATTTCGACTCGACAATCATCTCTTCAGATTTAAGGGCTTCAAGAATACCTGCACGATTTTCTGGTAGTGGCATTTTAATTAAATCGAAATAGGCGGGATAATTTAGTAAGCGTAATACATCTTCAGCACTAACATTTTCTGCTGAAATTTCTTTTTCAAAAGGGGTGTTATCAAAAGCGCGCCAGAGGTCGCGTGCTTTTTCTGGGTGATCGTTTAGTTTTTTCTTATATGATCCAACCCGAATAAACTCATCATTTTTAAATCGAACAGGGTGTCTAAAAGCTGCGCCAACTTCTAAGAATACAACCGAGGACCCATTAAAATTTAATGTATAAAAATAAAAATTAATCTTAGGCGATAAAAGTCTTATTAACCAATTTTCTAATTCCTCGTTTCCAATTTTTACGCCATCTGGCTGAAAGTCAGTACCGATAATTTCATGTGAGTCATTATCTATACCCCATATCATATAGGCATTGACCTTACCCGCTAATGCTGCTGAATTAGCTAGAGCTGATATATACTCGCCAATTTCTTCTGGTTTTGAATTATTTCCTTTAAACTCAACCCACTCAGTTTCACCAGGAAGTTTTCTAAGCTCTTTGACGATACTCATCAAATACTCTTTAGATCTGCTAATGGTCATAATTTTGAATCCAACATGGTAAAATCACATGATTGGCAAAGCCAATTTCAGAGAATTATAGCACAGATATATAAGAGGCAATAGTTCTTATTATCACCAATAAGGGGGTCTCACTAGCCTTCTCTAAAAACTTACCCAAAAAAATAAGTGGCGTAGCCAATGTAAGAAGATCCCATAATTTTTTTATTTTTCTTCCATGCTTCTTTTCTCATAATATTTCACTTTAATTTAAACACTATAGTGGGTCAAGGAATTTAGACACATCATCAGATATTCCTTATAAACAATTGTTGGGCACTTACCAATCACGATTTAGATTGCAGACGATAAAAAATGCGAATGACATCATTAGCAGATGCATTTCAAATATGCCATCATTTTCATTCTACTCACCCCAAAGCCCCAGGAAGAGACTTGGTCTTTTATTTACTCATCTCTAATGTTACAATGCGGATATCATGAGTTTATTGTTTATAAAATGCTAAGGAGATGCGCGGTGTCAAAAAAATATAAAGAGTTTCGAGCTTTGTTAAAGGCGAATGGTATGGAGACGACCGCTTTGCCAAGTGACGAAACGATCGATATTATATTTACATTACCCAGTTCCAATCCGACCGCAGGTTGCAATTACCAGCGCCATGAGTTCTTGGGCGATGCGGTATTAAATATGGCAATTACACGACTTATTTTTACTAAACTAAAATCAGCTCCCGAAGGAGTTATGCATGACATAAAGATGGAGCTGATCCGCAATGATGGACCACTCTTGACTATTGCGAAGCATACATTAAAGCTAGATAATTATATTATTGGCGCGGTAGAAAATGATAGCCAATATGCTGATGTCATGGAGGCGCTGCTTGGCGCTCTTAATGAAGTTGCTACAGCCAGAAGAAACAAAGTCCAACCATTCATTGAGAATTTATGGAAGCCCTATTTACAAGACATATTGCAAAGAAACGCAGAGTATAAAACTTATTTGAACCCACCACCCAAAAGAGGGAATGATAGCGCAGCATCATCGAGCAGTAGTTCATCTGCATCTGTCTTGAAGCCTGCAACGATAAATTTAGAGAGAATAAAGAAAAGACTGCAGAAGAAAGAATTCAATAAGAAAGTGCACTATTTGTGTCAGTTAGCCGGGACACCACCTGAAACATTAACATTAGATAAAGTTAAATACATCCTATCTGATTTTAGTAATATAGAAGGGGTTCTAGGCGTAAACCGTCGAAATTTCCGGACATTTTATGAACATCACGGCGGGTTAGTTCTGCGCGGAACAACGGTCTGCTCAACAAA
>VFKP01000093.1 GCA_009885495.1 Gammaproteobacteria bacterium
CTTTTGTCAATCGCATTGCCGATGCCAACGAGCCTATCGAAGAGATTATTGCCGCGCCCAGTGTGCTTGTCGCTAAAGATAAACCCAAGCGTAATCCACATATTCCATTGCCCATCGATATTTTCAAAGGCAGTGCTGACTCACGTTCAAATTCTAAGGGGATTGATATGACCAACAGTGATGAATTAAAACCGTTGATGAAAGCCATGCAAGAGGCTTGTGCCAGCCTGCCTTGGCAGGCAGGACCCCTGATTAAAGCTAAAATAAAAAGTGATACACAGACGACTCTTTACAACCCACATCAAATGACTGAGACGGTGGGCTTCGTGATAGAGGCCAATGCTGACGATGTTGCCACAGCTTTAGAAGTGGCCAAGGCGGCTGAAGAGTCTTGGCGTCAAACCAGCCCTGAATCAAGAGCGTTGATCTTAAATAAGATGGCTGATCTTTTAGAAAAACATCAGCCACGTTTAATGGCGATGCTGGTGAAAGAAGCGGGAAAAACGATTCCCGATGCTATTTCAGAAGTGCGAGAAGCCATTGATTTCTGCCGTTATTACGCCCGAGAAGGCGAGGCACAATTGAATGTACGCTTGATGCCTGGGATTACCGGCGAGCGCAATGAATACCGCCTATTAGGTCGAGGCACTATGGTTTGCATTAGTCCTTGGAATTTTCCTTTGGCTATTTTTCTAGGACAAGTCAGCGCTGCTTTAATGAGTGGCAATTGTGTCTTGGCTAAACCGGCAGAACAGACGCCTTTAATTGCTGCCGCCGCTACAGATTTATTCTACAGCGCCGGTATTCCCAAAGAAGTTTTACAATTATTGCCCGGACGCGGTGAAATTGTAGGTGCCGCTTTAGTGGCCAGTCCTTTAATTGCTGGAGTTTTGTTTACCGGTTCCACCGAAACCGCACGTTTAATCAATCGACAATTGGCGGATCGCCAAGGCCCTATTGTTCCTTTCATTGCTGAAACCGGTGGCCAGAATGTGATGATCGTTGACGCTTCAGCTCTTCCAGAGCAAGTGGTGCGTGATGTTTTAAGTTCTGCCTTTGGCAGTGCCGGACAACGCTGTTCTGCTTTAAGAGTGTTGTATCTGCAAGAAGATGTGGCGGATAAAATCATAGAATTATTGCTGGGTGCCATGGCTTGTTTAAAAGTGGGTGATCCGGGGCTTATTGAAAATGATCTAGGGCCTGTGATCGATAAAGAAGCTTTAGGTTTACTCAATGATCATCTTTTGAAAATGGAAAAAGAAGGCCGAAAACTCTATCAAATCAGTTTGCCAGAATCCACTCAAGCGGGCACGTATTTTGCGCCTTGTGCCTTTGAAATTAAAAGTTTATCGCAATTAAGCCGCGAAGTGTTCGGGCCCTTCTTACACATTATTCGTTATAAGAGCAGCGATTTAGATCAGGTGATGAATGAAATCAATGCCACGGGTTATGGTTTAACCTTTGGTGTACACAGCCGTATTAATTCTAATGTCGAAGCCTTAGCTGATAAAATCCATGCGGGCAATGTGTATGTCAATCGCAATATGATTGGTGCGGTGGTGGGCGTACAACCCTTTGGAGGTGAAGGTTTATCGGGCACAGGCCCTAAAGCAGGCGGCCCTTATTATCTGGCACGCCTATGTACGGAGAAAGTGATTTCGATCAACACCACTGCCGCAGGCGGTAACGCCAGTCTATTGGCCAGCGCTGAGGATTGAAAAATAGCCCCCCTCGCCCGGTACTGTCCGGGGAAAGTGGAAACTCCCCTCGCCCAGTACTCTGGGAGAGGGGTTGGGGGAGAGGGTTTAAAACCCTGGATGTAACCATAATAACTTTGAAGGTAATGATCATGAGAAAAATTTGGGGCGAAGATGATGCTGCGAAAAAATTACTCTATGATGAGAAGGGGGATTTTATTTCTGCGTCTAAATTAGATCTAGATAAATTAAAAGCGGCTGCAATGCTACAAATTTCTGTAAGAGCAGATGAAGTTTCAAAAAAAGCTAAGCAAAAATTATTGGGAGCTGAGACTCTTTTGGAGATCATTAAAACGATGCAAGCTTATTATTCTTTTTTAGTGGGTGATTTGCTTTTACCCGATTATGCCCAGGCAATTCATTTGGAAGGCCTGATGGCGTATTTGCATAGGATCCCAGAGCAAAAATTTGACGCTTATGAAAAATCACTGTTAAAGCAACAAGGTTCCCTTTATGCTGGGCAGTATGTTTCTTTTGCACATTCACCCGCTAAAATTAATCCTCATCCTTTGGCTGCAACTTTGAATTATGATGATGGAAGACATTGGGATGAGCCTACACGAAAGACTATTGTAAATTTCATAGCAGAGTTTAACAAAATCGCCCAAAACCCTAAAGGAAAAGGACCTGTTTGTTAAATCAAATGCCTATCCCAGCGATCCCGAGATTGCTGGGGTAACCTGATTTATTGGGGTCTGCGAGAGTGTAAATTTGTAGAGATATTTTCGTTGGCATTCTTAAGCACAGTGCGTAGATCATATTTTTCTATAATCTCATTGGCATTTCGCACATAAAGGGCGCCATGAGATTTACCTTTTTCTGGAAGTTCATTCTCAGACGTATTAAAAGCTGCTTTTCTCAAAATATTTCCATAATCTCTAAAAAGAGTTAGAGGAGTAGGATTTTGATTTTTTGTTAGAATATCTTGTTTATTATCAAAAAGCTCAATAAACTTTGCCATGCAATCGCTAGGGGTTATTTTTTGTGCTTTAGGGGAATCAGTAGAAGCATCAGCTTCTGGAGAGCTTCCAGGTCCCACGGTGGCCAACATCAAAAAAGCATTTAACAGGGTCAAGATCTGAGGTTTTATTTCAGTACTGCTTTCTGGATAACGCTTTAGCTCGTCGTTGGTAAGATTATGTAACTCTTGAGCTGCTTTTTTAACAGTAGCCTCTAACGCATGTGTATTTGCTGCCATTTTTACCTTCCCCTCTATTTTCTTTCAAAATGGGCTGTTTTTTTGCCCGGTCGCAGTATTCTTGGATACTGTTTATTTGTCTTTATTATACACAATTAAACGCCATAAAAATTAAGGAAATATTAAAAGACGGTTTTATAAGGCTTGAAATGGTGTTTTCAGCACTTTTTGACCTATTGATTTCTTATAGCTGGGGTTGTTAGCAACAAATAGACTTGTCCGGTTTAAGAGTAAATAAACTGTCCGGTTTTACTTACTCTGCAAAAGCTATCTTTTGACTTTTTGCTCGCGTGGATAGCGCTAAAAAACTACTGATAATCCATTGATGCCTGACTTAAATCTATATTCCCCCGAATATCATACCGACACAACTGCCTGGGACCATGAAATAAAGATAAACTACCATCTA
>VFKP01000052.1 GCA_009885495.1 Gammaproteobacteria bacterium
AGTGATGTGTCAACCTTTTTCCGGACACTACTTTTAACATTTAACGCTATTTTCTTCAAATACAGCGGGCGCCATATAATCATTCGCTGAGTGTAAGCGTTTGCGATTATAAAACACTTCGATGTATTCAAATATTGCCGCTTTAGCCTCTTGCCGACTCATAAACTTAACATGATGTACCCGCTCGGTTTTTAAGCTATGGAAGAAAATTTCTGATACCGCGTTATCCCAGCAATTTCATTTTCGGCTCATGCTTTGAATGATTTTGTGGTCAGCTATGATGCTTCGATGACTATCGCTGGCGTATTGGTTACCGCGATCAGTATGCCACAATAAACCTTGTTTGGGTTTGCGTGACCATAGAGCCATCAATAAAGCTTTGTTAACCAGCTTCGGTCTCACTGTTGTCATTCATCGACCATCCTACAACTCTGCGTGAGAATAAATCAATCACCACTGCCAAATACAACAGCCTTCATCGGTCCAAATATACGTAATGTCACTCACGTATTTTGGGTCCGGATATTCTGCCCTAGTTACAACAAGAAATTTCTTATGCATTATATCATAAACTCAATTTGTTTCTCACGGAAATACAAACGCGATTTGCGATTATTAATAGCCAGCAAGGTTATACTGTAAATAATATGAGACAATCATTAACAGACAAGCAACCCAGAATTGTTAATTATTGCATAGAGGGATATTCGGCAAAAGAAATCGCTGAGCGAGTATTTCTATATCCAAGTATTCTACGCGTTATCATCAGCATCGTCAAAGCCCGATCAAATAAAACCGAAGTGAATTTCATCATTTCGAATATTACTCGATCTTAGACAATCGCCTATTTCTCAAAATTTTGCGCTGCCGCCAAAGGTGCAGCAATGGCTTCTTGCACGCGTTTTAATAAAGCCATACGATCGCGTAAAGTATATTCTCTAGCGTCAATGGGTGTGCCCAAATGCACAAATACAGGCTGTTTTAATTGAAAACGGAATGTTTTAGCGGGAAGGATGTGATCGCTGCCGATAAGTGTGATGGGAATAACGATGGCGCCCGTTTGAATCGCCAAATTAAAAGCACCTTTTTTAAAAGTCTGTAAATGTCCATCGCGCGAACGCGTGCCTTCGGGGGCGATCCAAAGACGGATCCCTGTTTTCATTTTCTGAGCGGCAGAATCTAAATCTTTTAAAGCCTGTGCGGGG
This sequence comes from Gammaproteobacteria bacterium, assembly GCA_009885495.1. Taxonomy (GTDB): domain Bacteria; phylum Pseudomonadota; class Gammaproteobacteria; order UBA1113; family UBA1113; genus VFKP01. The sequence goes on from VFKP01000052.1 coordinate 1,206, forward strand.
TTTTCGCGATCGATGGATACAAAACCACTGTTCTGCATGGCGGTTCCCCAAATGGGCACTCTAAATAATTGCTTTTTGGCGACCATGCGTACGGTGCCCGGCAAACTGGCCAGTAAAATGGGAATATCGTATAGACTCAAATGATTGCTCATAAAAATATAAGGCGTGTCTTCTTTAAATAACAAAGGTTCAGCAGAAATAACTTTATAATCCACCTGAATGATCTTTAACAAAGAGCGTGCCCAATCGCCGATAATGGTATTGAGTTTTTCGCGTGGGTTTTTACAGCAATAGGCGTACAGAATTGTTTTTGAAGAATAATAAATCGTTGTGCCAATAGAACGTAAGATGATCCAACAGGAGCGAATGGGTAAGGTTTTCATTCAGTCACTATCCTTGCATTGGGTGCCAAATGATTTTGCGCTAAATTGGTTTGCGCGGTTTTAGCCGCTTTTTCACTGGCATAAGGGCCTACCCACAAACGATACCAAGTACTACCGTTCACGCTGGCACTGTGAATGCTGGTGGTATACCCTTGTAAGACCAATTTGGCTTTGAGCTCATCGGCATCTTCATAATGTCGAAAGGCCGCTAATTGCAGAGCATATTGTTTGTTAGGTGTAGGCGTGAGAGCCACGATGGGCGCAGGGGCTTTCTTCGCCTCGCTCACAACAGGGCTTGCAACGCTGCTATTGGCCTGTTTTGCGGCTGGAGATTGTTGCACAGCAGCAACAGTGCTTTGCGGTTTTGCTTCATGAGTGGCGGATGTTTTCTGATCGCCAGAAGGCAGCATGGTGTAAAATTGATAATCGGGTTCGACAAAATGAGATTTGGGTTTACTTTTGTTTTCAATGGGTGTTTGCGTTGATGCTGCAAATTGCGAATGCATTAAACGCGACCCAGTGGGGGTGTAAAAAATAATGGCTGCAGCGCCTATGGCTAAAAGGGCCCCATAAAAAATAACTTTTGGAGTGTTGCTGGCATTTTTTCGAGTGCTTGTTCTTTTTCGCGAGCCTGGGGCGCTAGCGCGTGAAGATGATTTTTTTTTGGGAGTGTAGGCCATAAAACTGAGTTATCCTTAATTTAAGATCACATGACTTCGGGGTGACTGACGCCTAAAAGCGTGAGTGCATGTTGTAAAACGTGGCGAACTGCCGCAATCAAATTCAAGCGTGCTTGACGTAAGGGAAGATCGTCTACTAAAAACTGATGTGAATTATAATAAGTGTGAAATTGATTGGCGAGTAATCGTAAAAAATGCGCGAGCGTATGCGGTTCGTATTGTCGCGCGGCCTGAGCCAATATTTCAGGATAACGCCCCAAAGTTTCACACAAGTCTTTTTCATCTTCACTGCTTAAGCGATCTAAATATTCTGATCCTGAATGTTCATCCCAAGACAGACCTTGTGCTTTCAGTTGACGAAAAACGCTGCAGATCCGGGCATGAGCGTATTGAATATAATACACCGGATTTTCATTGGATTTTGATTTGGCCAATTCCAAATCGAAATCCATATGTTGTTCGTGGCGACGAGAAACATAGAAAAATCGTGCCGCATCACGACCGACTTCTTCTCTTAATTCACGTAAGGTCACAAAAGAACCGCTGCGGGTCGACATTTGTACTCGCTCTTTGCCACGGTACAAGACGGCAAATTGAATAATCTGAACGGATAAATGTGAAGGGTCTAATCCCAGAGCCTCTAACATACCCGATAAGCGAGCCACATAACCATGATGATCGGCTCCTAGAATGTCAATGATGCGATCGGCTTTTTCATATTTAAGCGCATGATAAGCGATGTCAGAAGCAAAATAAGTGGATTCACCATTTTTGCGAACGATCACGCGGTCTTTCTCATCGCCAAATTCGCTGGCTTTAAACCAAAGATTGCCGTCTTTTTCATAAGTGTGGCCTAAAGCTTTTAAACGTTCAATCCCCGCTTGCAATAAGCCTTGTTTTTCCAATTCTTTTTCTGAAAAATAATGCTCAAAGCAAACGCCAAAGGCTTTAAGATCGTCTTTAATATCGCTTAAGACTTCATCTAAAGCGAGATCAAACACTTGGCCATAAGCGCTAGGGCCTAAAATATTTTTCATGGCTTGTATTAAATCATCGACATGTTTTTCTTTATCGCCTTCCGGTTCGCCCTCATCGGGATGAATGTTCTGCCACCATAAAATGATCGGTTTTAAGAGACTGTCTTGATAATGTTCGCGTAAATGTTCGGCAATCGTGATTACATAAGCGCCGCGATACCCATTTTTCGGAAAAATAAAATCCTGCTGATGCAATTCTAAATAACGCAGCCAAACACTTAAGGCGAGAATATTCATTTGTCGGCCGGCATCATTGACATAGTATTCGCGATGCACTTCAAAACCTTGACTTTGCAGTACATTGCCCAGAGCATCGCCATAAGCTGCGCCTCGGCCATGCCCTACATGTAAAGGCCCGGTAGGGTTTGCCGAAATAAATTCCAGATACACGCGTTCGGGTTTTTCTTGGATTTGATGGCCATAGGCTTGTTTTTCTTGCAAGATCCTGGGGATGACATTGAGGAAATTTTCGCTATGGATAAAAAAGTTGATAAACCCAGGGCCTGCGATTTCTACACGGGTGATTTTCGGATCAGGGGTTAAGGCCGCAACGATACGAGCAGCGACCTCCCGCGGGGCTTGCTGCAGAGGTTTGGCCAGCATCAAGGCGATATTAGATGCAAAATCGCCTAATTTCTTATCGCGGGTGGCTTCGATTTGGATTTCATAGCTCAGCTCTGCAGGGAGATAGCCTTGTTCTCGCAGTTTGTTTAAAGCCTGGTCTATTAATGAGGAAATCGCTTGTTTCATGGGTATAGGTACTGCCAATTAGGTATTCAATAATGAGATGCAGCATTATAACTCGAAACCCCATGCATCTCAATCTTAAATTAGCGGTAAAAATAAACCCGAGCAGATTTAAAATACCCTCTTGCACTAGGGTATAAGATCTGTTAGCCTCGAACGAATCGAGTTTATTATTTTGCTTGGGAATACGCTATGAGTTCTTCTGCCTTTAATGCGGGTAATCAGCCTCTTTTTCCCTCTTCGGCCAATGTGCCAGAGATGACGCTTAAAGCCATTTTACTGTCCGTGGTTTTGACCGTGATTTTGGGCGCGGCGAATGCTTTTTTAGCCCTTAAGGTTGGGCTGACCATTTCGGCCTCTATTCCGGCCGCGGTATTGTCCATGGGCATCTTACACTTATTCAAACGCTCGAATGCCTTAGAAAGTAATTTGGTACAAACTTCAGCCTCGGCCGGGGAAGCCTTAGCCTCAGGGATGGTGTTTGCCTTACCGGCATTGATCATCATCCACTATTGGATGGGTTTTCATTACTGGACCACGATGTTTATAGGATTATTAGGCGGGGTCTTGGGGGTGCTGTGCACCATTCCAGTGCGAAAAGTTTTCTTGGCCGAACCCAGCTTACGTTTTCCAGAAGGCACCGCTATCGGCAATATTTTACGGGTCAATGCTGAAAATAGTTTGGGGCTGAAAGAATTGTTGGCCGGCGGGGCTTTGGGTGGGTTGATCGCTTTATTTCAAACGGGGTTTAAACTGATTGGTGAAATGGCGCAGATCTGGTTTATTCGCGGGCATGTGGCTTTTGGTATCGCCTGTGGTTTTTCTCCAGCCCTATTGGGTGCGGGTTATATTATTGGTGCTGAGGTCGGTGCTGCGATTTTAGCTGGGGTTATCTTAGGCTGGGTCGTCGGTGTTCCGGTTTTATCTTTAGTGTATGGACTTCCACTGGGGGTCACGCATCCCGCTGATGTCGCAATGTTATTATGGAAAACCTATATTCGTTACATCGGTGTAGGCACGATGATGGTCGGCGGCTTGTATGCGATCTCTACCTTAATTAAACCGATTTTTAGCGGAATGAGAGCCTCTATGAAATCTATGGGGCATTGGGATGAAGGCGGATTGACTTCAGTGCCTAGAATCGAACGTGATATTCCCATTCATATTGTATTCTATATTTTAATTCTTTTAATGATCCCCACCTATTTTCTTTTAGCCCATTTTGGCATGAATCAAGCTTTGGGTTTATCCAGCACTGTGGCGCGGACCATGACTTTGTTATGCTTATTTTATGCGGTGTTAGCCGGATTTTTCTTTTCAGCTGTGTGTGCTTATTTCGCCGGTTTGATTGGTTCTTCTTCTAGCCCTATTTCCAGTATGGCCTTAATGTCTTTGATTCTATCGTCTTTGCTCATCATGATTTGGTTGGGCTCACATTTAGATTTTGACACTCAGAGCACCAAAACTTTAGCCACAGCGGCCTTAGCGATTGTGATCACCGCCGTGATCAGTTCGGCGGCAGCGATCAGCAGCGATATCATGCAAGATCTTAAAGCTGGGCAAATGATTGGTGCCACGCCCTGGAAACAGCAAGTCATGATGATCATCGGTGTGGTCATTTCAGCGCTGTGTATTCCCTGGATCTTGGATTTACTTTTTAATGCTTATGGCATTGGGGGAGTATTACCGCACGAAGGCATGGATCCCTCACAAATGTTGCTCGCCCCTCAAGCCGGTTTAATGGCAGCGGTGGTAACGGGTTTATTCACGCATCAATTTAATGCACTGATGTTGGGATTAGGCATGGGCTTGGGTATATTGGCTATTATATTGAATCGTAGTTTTCAAAAGCGCGGTATTAAAATTCCGATCCTGCCTTTGGGTTTAGGGATTTATTTACCGATCAGTACCACCACACCTTTGATTATCGGTGGTTTCTTATCGCTGTATGTGAAAAAAGTTTTAAATAAACGTTTAGCCAAAGAGCCCAAAGCGCTGCGCCTTGAAAAAGAACATCAAGCACAGCAAACGGGTTTGCTACTATCCTGTGGCTTGGTGGCGGGAGCTTCGGTCATGGCCGTGATCTTGGCGATCCCTTTTGGGATCGAAGGCAATGCCAATGTTTTAAGTTTAGTGTCTGCAGCTTACAGACCTTTCGGCGCAGTGTTAGGCTTAATCGTTATTGTAGGCTTAATACTTTGGATTAAACGAAGAGTTTTAAAAGCGCTCTAAAAGTTCCCTTAAAATATCAAGCTAATCCAAACCTCTCCTCGCCCAGTACTCTGCAGTACTGTCCGGGGAAAGTGAAAACTCTTCTCGCCCAGTACTCTGCAGTACTGTCCGGGGAAAGTGAAAACTCCCCTCGCCCAGTACTCTGGGAGAGGGGTTGGGGGAGAGGGCGTAAGAATTTTTGATGAGCTTTAAGTCCTGAGAAGGGACGCCTTTTAGACGCATAGGAAAAAACAATGGAATTGACCGATTATCGATTTATGAATGCTTTAGCCAAACTGGCGTTTGTGGAAGAGATTTGGCTTTTTGGTTCGCGCGCTAGAGGAGATCATTCTGAACGCTCCGACATCGATTTGGCCCTTCTTTGCCCTAAGGCTTCTGATCAAGACTGGTCTAAAGTCTTGCATATTATTGAAGAAGCAGATACCCTATTGAAAATAGATTGCATTCGCTTCGATAGTTTGGGTGCGGAAGATTTATTGAAGAAAAATATTTTGCAATTTAAGAAAGTGCTCTATTCAAAAAAGGGAGGTCTCGTGGATACTGTTTTTTGGAAAGATTATTTCAACCTCTTAGGGCAAGCTATTGAACGCTTGAGTGATTTACTCCATCACAGTGAACTGGATAAAAATGAGTACATGCAAGATGCAGCAATACAGCGTTTTGAATTTGTCATTGAACTGTATTGGAAGGTGTTAAAGAAAATATTAGCCTATGAAAAGCTTACAAGTACCACGCCCAGAGAGGTTATAAGCCAGTCTTTTCAATTCAAGTTGATCGATGATGAGGTCATCTGGTTAAAGATGTTAGAGGATAGAAATAATACTTCCCATGTGTATAAACAGGAAGATGCAAAACGAATCTTTGAACACATTAAAACGTATTTGCCAGTTTTTGAATCCAGTTATGCTAAACTTAAATCGCAATATGGGTTAGGATCGTGAACGTATCTCTTTCATAATGCTTCTGCCTACAGGGCGGGAAAACGTATAAACTCCCCCAACTCGGACGGAGTACTGTACTGTCCGAGAAAAGCTTATAAGCTCCCCTCGCCCGTTAAACTAGAAATTTAGAGGCCTTCTAATGTCTTCTCATCTCTCGTTCAATATTTTCAAGTTCCATAATAGAAAAGTCTGTAATTTTAGAAATAAGAGGAAATTCAACGCGTTCTCGGATCATTCTAAGAGCCATTTCATGCCGATCCTGCTGGATCCCTTGTTGGATCCAATCTGGAGCCTTCTCTTGGATAGTTCTTTGTACCGTGGCTTGCTGTAAATTCATAATAACCTCTTCATATTCTGGCGCAAAACCTTCTTCTAAAACAGCCCATAATTGTTCAAGGGCTTCGTGATCAGCTTCAGTGGCGATGATGATGTATTCTAGCACACCATGGGCTGTATCGCTACTGGGCTTAATGGCGTGTTCAAAAAACAGATCTCGCAGCAAATGGCATTTTTCAAGCAATTGATGGCCTTTAGTACGCTTTAGGCTCGCCAGCATTAAGTTCGAAATATGCTGACGACGAAGATCTGCTTCGCTTAATTCATTCACATCCAATACGGGAAAATCAGAGGTCAGTACATTTTTAGCAAGACGGGATGATTTTCCAAACAAGCCAGAAAAACTTTTTTCATAAGACCATTTCGTCTCGCCATTGTACACCACGAAGGGATAGACCAACGGTAAGGGTAAGGGCTGCTCTTTATTCGTTTTCACATATCGGTCTAAAATTTTCATGATGTAACTCATGAGCCTATAAGGCATCATCGCATCGGCGCTGCTTTGATGTTCACACAGAATGTATAAAAGAATTTCTTCTTCGCTATCCTTACGCTTTACCGAAAAAAGAATATCGCTTTCACTTTTGCGTAATTTTTTATCGACATAACTGCCTTCTTCAATATTGAGCTTGTCTAAATCCAATTGATTCACGAGGTCTTTAGAAAACCATGTTTTGATCAGATCTTTGGCCACCGCCAGATCTTGCATCATCCATTTAAAAAATTCATCATGTTTTGAACGAACACCGCTCACCTTAGAACTCCCCGCTATTAACTCAAATACTCTCTAGAGGCATTTTACTTTATTATAAATTAATATTCAATGCATTAAAGATTTTATACTTACCCTAAATATCCAGCGCTTTTCAGAAAACCTTCATTAATCTGCTGAGTAACACTGGTAACATCCTGCCTATTGTACTAAGATTAAAGCAGTGCTCATTTTGGAAATACCGACCGTATGGCAAGTGTTAAAACATCGAAACCCTTAAAAGGCAAAACAGGCTTTGATATGGATCGCCTGTTGTTTCGCGGTGGCGATCAACAAAGTTTCCTAGAAGATCTGGCCACTTTGGTTGAAGATGGGGTGCCAGCCTCTAAAGCCATCGAAGTCTTGGTCAAGGTCTTAGAAGGCCCCTCTAAAAAAGTGGCGCAAAAAATTGCCCGCTCCCTGGCTGAAGGCCAATCCTTTGCCGATGGCATGCTGGGTTGGTTCCCGCATTATGCAGTAGAGTTGGTGCGCATCGGCGAACAAGGCGGTACCTTGGTGCATAATATCCGCGTGGCAGCAGAAGCCTTAGGACAGCAGTCGGCGGTTTTAGGGACTTTAGCCTCTGCTTTAGCTTATCCTTTGGTAGTCTTGAGTTTTTCCTTTGGCATTATTATGAACTTTAACAGCAAAGGTGGCATTTTAGAACAATTTGCGCAAATCAAACCGGCAAATACATGGCCGGGCAGTGGCCAAGCCTTATATAAGTTGGCTGTATTTTTAACCAATGGTTGGTGGGGTTTAATTCTTGCGATCATCGCTATTGTGGTGGGGTTAAACTTATTTTTAAAAAATTATATTGGTCCGGGGCGCGAGAGCGTCGATCAACTCCCTCTGTTTAACCTTTATCGCAAGTTGACAGCGGCGCGATTTATGGAGACTATGGGGCTATTGGTGTTAAACGGCGTGGTGTTTAAACAGGCTTTAAGTTTAATTGCCCGCCAGGCCAGCGTTTATTTAAGTTTTCACATGCGTTTAATGGAACGCCGTTTGGGCAAGGGTGAGGGCAATATTGCCGATGTCTTGGATACGGGCTTAATCGATCACAGTGATATTATACGTTTGCGCGCCATTGCGGCGGCCAAGGGTTTTGAACATGCCTTGGTGCGTCAGGGTAAGCAAGCCAATGCCAATAGCTTGAAAACTTTGGATAAAGTGAGTAAGCTTTTAGGTTCCCTGATTTTAACGATGAGTGCGGTGGCCGCAGGCTTAATGGTGATGGGTATTTACGCCATTTCGCAAACCATGGCGACGTGATTTTAAATGAGGGCTTCCTTCGTAGAGGCCAATCTTGGGTGTTCAGTAATAGTAGAGGAATTAAGAAATGAAACGAAATTTAATGTTTAAACCCTTAGGCAGAATGGAAGGCTTGACCCTTCTAGAAACCATGTTTGCCTTGGCGATTGGGGCCTTGGTTTTGATTGGCGCGATTATATTCTATGTATCGACCAAGCAAAGTGCGAATGCAAGTAAAGCGGCAGGTGATATGAATGGCATTGTGGCGGGCTATCAGTCTTTTATTGCGGGAGGAAATAGTGCGGATGGAGTAGATCTCTCGGCCATACAAGCTGCGGGATTTTTGCCGAGCCCTTTAAACGATCCTTGGGCGCAGTCTTATACATCGACCTATGACGCCGCGGCAAATGAACTGACCATTACTATCCCCGGGATCGGTGGTGTGGGGGCTCCAGCGGACCCAACTGCAAACCCTCCTAAGGATGCTATAGGTGGAGATGTCAATTGTGTGGCGATTTCATCTTTGGTTTCTAGTAATGGAGCAAGCATTACAAGCATAGGCACTAAGGGATGTATAGCAGTATATAAGCTGTAAAGTTTGGAGCTTACAAGGCTCTATTTTGATGGTAAGGCTATAGTAAGCGTAAAAATCGAGTCTTAGGAATTAAAAGAGGAATGAAATGATGAAACGAATTTTGAGTCAAAAGCCTTTGGGCAGAATGGCGGGTTTAACTTTGTTAGAAACCATGTTTGCCTTGGCGATTGGTGCCTTGGTTTTGATTGGTGCGATTATATTTTATGTATCGACCAAGCAAAGTGCCAATGCGAATAAGATTGCTGGCGATATGAACGGTATTGTGGCGGGTTATCAGTCTTATTTTGCGGGTGGAAATCCATCTACTGGTGGGATTGCCATGAGTGTTATCCAGGCTGCAGGGTTTTTGCCTGATCCTTTGAATACACCTTTTGGTCTTCAGTATGATGCAAAATATACGCCTACAGCTACTTCGGGAACTCTGGAGATTGATGTATCAGGGCTAAAGCCAGGGGATACGACCTGTGCGGCGGTTACGAGTTTGGTTGGGAGTTCAGGGGGGACATCTATTCCGACGGGGGGTACACTCGGTACGACAACAGGAAACTGTGCTTATACTTATACTTTGTAGAGGGAATAACTCGTCCGAAAAGAGGCAGTAGACTCGTGGCACAGAAAATTTCAGCATAATACTCAATATAGGGATCATGGGTGATGATTAGACGAGCACAAAGAATGAAAAGCCGGCAGCAGGGCCTAACCCTGCTCGAAACCATGCTGGCTCTTGCTCTAGGAATTGTCATCATCATGAGCGTTATTGTTTTTTACCCCACAGTGCGCAACAATGCACGCATGACTGAGACCACTAAACTAGTAGGCAGTATAGGCGATGCACTGCGCACTTATGCCCAATCTCCGGATTATGCGCCGGGTAAAAACGGGGTGATTTCCTTGGCTAAACTACAGGCTGCAGGCCTGTTAACCGAACAGGAAACGATGACGCCCTGGGTGGGTGGACAATTAAGCGTACGGGCCAGCGGTAATTATTTTGTCATTGGTTTTACCAACATTCCAGCGAGTGTAGATAACTCTAATCCAGGGCAGCCGGTGATGGGCGGTGTTTGCAAGAGTTTGGCTCAATCCTTATCCAATGCTTTGGTTCTACCTTCGCCGGGAACCGTGAAGGCTTATGGGCGCTCGTTTACCATTGATTCAGCAGAAACTTGTCTTAATATCACGGGGACTGGCAAGACCATTCCTCTCATCTGTCAGGCCGCGCGTTGTGTTTTAAGCGGCAAAGATGGCACAACAGGAACCTTATTGGTGTTTATGGATTTGAGTTAGGGTACTTTATTGCCCTCTCCCCCAACCCCTCTCCCAGAGTACCGGGCGAGGGGAGTTTTCACTTTCCCCGGACAGTACTGCGGAATACCGGGCGAGGGGAGACTTCGCTGATTCTAGCTATAGATCTTCTTTAGGCATCCGGTTTTGTTTAGGAAGAAGATCTCAAGTCGATATTTTTTTCTGCCACTCTAAAAATTCCTGCACAGAGATCCCCATCCCAACAATTTTATAGTCTTCTAGAGTATCGATTTGATGCAGCGTATTTTCTATAAAAGCCTCTTGATCTCCCACAGGAATATTTTCTCGCGCAAATGCTTGAATGGCTGTTTTGATATCCGTAGCCGTTATTTTTTCATGTATCATTTTAGCCATTAATTTTCTTTGTAGTGCTCTATAACGCACATGAATAATATCAATACCGACTTCTACGCTTAAAGCTTGATATTCGCTGTATGAGCGCAAATAAGCAGCGACGTATAATTCAGCCAATGGTCTGGGATCAATGTATTCATAGATGGCCAGCATAGATGAGATGTATTCATCTTTGTCCACCGCATTAAAAGACAGCGGAATTAAATTATGCTTAATCAGTGGAATATTGCAACACAATCGAGCAGTACGCTTATTAACATCGATAAAGGGCTGTAGATAGGCAATATGTACTAATAGAAAGAAGCTTTGTTCAAAGGGGTCGTTAATTTTAGCGGCAGTGTTAACGAGTAACTCCAAAAATTGCAATAATCTTTTTTGCCCTTCTATAGGGATATAAGTACTCAATGATATACGTACTGATTCTTGACGGATCTGTCCTGCATCATCCGCTAAAATTAAGCCGTCGGCTAATAGATAATGCATCGTTCTAATTGAATTAAGATCAACATTGATACGGCTAATTCCATCTACTAGAAATTGAATGGCTTGTTTATGATTGAGTATCATTAATTTTTCGACATCTAATTTGTCTGCGGGGACTTTGCCTTCTAAAATAAGTTTTTGTGTTTCAAGTAAAGAATAAGTGTTACCTTCAAGTCGTGAAGAATTATAAGACAAATCGATCAGCAAGCGATTAAAAATTTTTCGAGTGTAGGTGTTGGCAGCACCTTCTTCGAAGGGTAAGGCGCTGTTTTGAGCTAAAACGCCCCGTTCTTTTTCGGTTAAATAAAAATGGGTGTTGGGGATATACTGCTTTAGCCAAGCCTCCTGGTATGAGCAAGGGTTGCGTTCAAAAATAGGCCGTTCTACGGCCTCTAGCCGCAAAAGACTGTGTTCTGAAAAGAAAAGCGAATGCTTCGATTGTGCTATAAGGGGTTTCAATTGATAGCGTCTGGTTTTATACTGCCCCAAAGCCAAGACATAGCCTTCATCTATCAATGTTTTTAACCAACGCCGTAGGGTACGTTCTGGGATAGGCTCTTTTAAAGCGGCTTTGATCTCAGCTACTGACATAGGAATTATGTGTACTTTTAACACATCCATTAACGCTCTGTTAGGATGAGACATCAGATCTTTCATACTTGTCCTTGAAAACTAAACATATCGGCCATTTTGATTCATTATAGCCGTTTATCGGCCAGTTTTCAGCTTTGTCGGCCATATTTTTAAATTTATCGGCCATTTTGGGTTTTGCTCATTATGCCCTCTCCCCCAATCCCTCCCCCAGAATACTGGGGGAGGGAGACTCACTTTCCATGGAACTTGAAAGAGCCTCCCTATCTATGATAAAATACTGTACAATTTATTTAGAATAGACAGCAGCGATGAAAGCCTCACATTTGCCTTTTCCACACACGCCTTTTAGTTTCATTTTTCATTTTGTCAAAGCGCAGAAGGGTAAATTTATTTTATTTGCTTTAACGGGGATCGGTTGGGCGATCAATGATTCTATTTTCCCTTATTTTTTAAAGAACATGGTCAATAGCTTGAGCCAATATCATGGCAATGCAGCGGGCGTGTACGCGGTGGTTAAGGGCACTTTGATTTTATTGGTCTTATGCTGGCTTATTATGGAACTCTTGCAGCGCAGTCAAGGCATTTTGCAGATCTACACTTATCCGCGCTTTCGTGCGCATATTCGGTCTACGGTATTTGATTATGTGAAACAACATTCCCAAGAATATTTTGCCAATCATTTTGCCGGTAATGTGGCTAAGAAATTATCCGATTTACCCACCAGCTGTGAAACCATTTCTGGAATGATTTGTTTTCAATTTATCACCGTGGCTGTGGGGGTGGTGATGGTTTTAGGAATGATGTGGCAGATCAAACCGATATTTTCTATGATATTATTCGCCTGGCTTTTTTCGCATATCAGTATTACCGCTTTATTCTTACGACGCAGTAATCGTGCCTGGGCTAAACACGCCGATTCCGCGTCCATTTTAAATGGCAAAATGGTGGATGTGTTAACCAATATGAGTAGCGTGCGCTTGTTTGCCAGACAAGCTTATGAAAAAGAATATTTACAAACAGCGCAAAATGATGAAATCAAAAAATCTAAAGATGCCATGTGGACGATGGAATTAACGCGCATGGGTTTAGGGATCAGCGGTTTAGCCTTAATTTTTGGTATGGTGTTTACGCTTTTATATGGCTATGGACATCATTGGGTGAGCATCGGTGATTTCACACAAGTGGGCATGCAAACCTTTTGGCTTTTGGGCTGGATTTGGTTTATCAGCTATCAATTAATGCAATTTGCCCGTGAAACAGGCACTATTCGCGATGCTTTAAAATTGGTGATGGTCGAACATGAAATTGTTGATGAGGCGAATGCGCCGGATTTAAAAGTCAGTCAAGGTGAACTGTGTTTTCAGAACGTTCATTTTTCCTATACTAAAAACCGTACTGTGTTTGATCATTTTAACGTGCAAATTAAAGCCGGCGAGAAAATTGGTTTGGTGGGTTTTTCGGGTTCGGGTAAATCGACTTTCGTTAATTTGATCCAGCGGTATTATGATCTGGACAGTGGCGCCATTTGCATCGATGGGCAGAATATTGCAAAAGTCACCCAAAACTCTTTACGCGAATCGATTGCTATGATCCCACAAGATCCTTCCTTGTTTCATCGTAGCTTAATGGAAAATATTCGTTATGGCCGTTTAGAAGCCAGCGATGAAGAGGTGATCGCGGCCTCGAAAATAGCGCATTGCCATGAATTTATTGAACAATTGGAAGAAGGCTATCAAGCCTTGGTGGGAGAGCGCGGTATTAAATTATCAGGCGGGCAGCGGCAACGCATTGCCATTGCGCGCGCGATTTTAAAAAATGCGCCGATCTTAATTTTAGATGAGGCCACTTCAGCTTTGGATTCCGTCACCGAAAAATTGATCCAAGACAGTTTGCGTCAATTGATGCGGAATAAAACCACCATCGTGATTGCGCATCGCTTATCGACTTTAAAAGATATGGATAGGATCCTCGTGTTCCATCAGGGCCGCATCATCGAAGAAGGCCGTCAAATAGATTTATTGGAAAAAGGTGGTCATTTTGCCGAGTTGTGGCGCATGCAAAGCGATGGTTTTTTGCCTGAAGACGAAAAGCAGTTGAAACCAGATGTTGAATGGGTGTAATGACACCCTCTCCCCCAACCCCTCTCCCGGATTACCGGGCGAGGGGAGTATTCTGTTAAGCCTTAACGATCTTCGCTTTTCCCGGGCTTTTGCGCTAAAATAGGCATCTATACCCTTATACTCGGCAATAACCGGAGATTTCCATGTTTGATAAGAGCTTAAGTCTAGCGGATTTTGATCCTGAATTGAATCAGGCCATTATGGCTGAAGAACGTCGACAAGAAGATCATATCGAATTGATCGCCTCTGAAAATTATGTCAGCCCCTGTGTTTTAGAAGCGCAAGGTTCTCAGTTAACGAATAAATACGCCGAAGGCTATCCTGGCAAACGTTATTATGGCGGCTGTGAATATGTAGATCAGGCCGAAAATTTGGCCTTGGCCCGAGTCAAAACCTTGTTTGGGGCCGATTATGCCAATGTGCAGCCCCATTCGGGCTCACAAGCCAATGCCGCGGTGTTTATGGCCTTGATGGAACCGGGTGATACTTTTCTAGGCATGGACTTGTCTCAGGGTGGGCATTTAACCCATGGTTCTAAGGTCAATTTTTCTGGAAAACTGTATCGGCCTATTTCCTATGGCTTAGATGAACACGGTTATATTGATTATCAGCAAGTAGAAGCTTTAGCATTAGAGCATCGTCCTAAAATGATTTTAGCGGGATTTTCAGCCTATTCACGAAAAATCGATTGGTCTATTTTCAGAGAAATTGCCGATCGCATTGGGGCTTATTTTGTGGTCGATATGGCGCATGTGGCAGGGTTGGTGGCCGTAGGGGAATACCCTTCACCTGTCGCTATAGCCGATGTCATCACTTCCACCACACATAAGACTTTACGCGGTCCTCGTGGAGGCTTGATTTTAGCGCGTGCCAATCCTGAGATCGAGAAAAAATTAAATTCTGTGGTTTTTCCAGGCACCCAAGGCGGGCCTTTAATGCATGTGATTGCTGCCAAAGCGGTAGCTTTTAAAGAAGCGCTGGCACCGGAGTTTAAACTCTATCAGCAGCAAGTGGTGAAAAATGCCAAAGTGTTTGCTGAAGCTTTGAAAGGCAAAGGGTTTAACATTGTTTCGGGCGGTACCGACAATCATTTATTTTTATTAAGCCTGCTCGATAAAGACTATACGGGCAAAGATGCGGAAGAAGCTTTGGGTCGCGCCAATATCACCACCAATAAGAATACGGTGCCGCATGAAACGCGTTCTCCTTTTATCACCAGTGGTTTGCGCTTGGGCACTCCAGCGGCCACCACGCGAGGTTTTAAAGAAGCGGAAATGATTCAGCTGGCCGAATGGATTGTTAAAGTTTTAGATCACATTAAAGATGAAAAAGTGATTGCAGAGGTTCAAAAAGCAGTTTTAGATCTCTGTCGTCGTTTTCCTGTGTATGGAAAAAAGGCTTAAATTATGTATTGTCCATTTTGCCATTTTGAAGAAACCAAGGTCATTGATTCTCGCTTGGTGCCCACGGGCGATCAGATCAGACGTCGACGAGAATGTTTATCCTGCTCTGATCGGTTTACCACTTTTGAAGTGGTGGAACTGTCCTGGCCACGCATTATTAAACGCGATGGCACTCGTAGCCAGTTTGATGAACATAAATTACGTGTCGGGATCTTAAAAGCTTTAGAAAAACGCTCGGTGCCAACCGATACCGTTGAGAATGCTATACACAGTATTTTGACGCGAGTGCGTGGTGTGTCTGAACGTGAAATTGCCTCTTCTTTATTGGGGGAATGGGTGATGGAATCCTTGCTCACTTTAGATGAAGTGGCTTATGTTCGATTTGCTTCGGTGTATAAATCATTTGAAGATTTAGAAGCCTTTCGAAAAGAAATACAACAACTGAAACAACGAATATCATAGAGGGTAAAAATCATGCAAGCCATTCAACCGAGAAAACGTCGTATGTCGAGACGCTTTGCCATGCAAGGTATTTATCAATGGGCTTTAACACAAAATGATGTGAACGATATTGTTAAACAATTGATGACTCCAGAATACAGCCGACAAATGGATGAAGCGTTTTTTTTAAAATTATTAAAAGGGGTGATAGCAGATTATGATCATTGCCATGAAGTCTTAAAACCTGTTTTAGACCGAGAGCTCAGCCAAATTGATCCTATAGAACGAGCGACTTTATTGCTGGCCGTGTATGAGTTTGAACATTGTTTAGAATCTCCCTATCGGGTCGTGATCAATGAAGCGATTGAATTGGCGAAGATCTATGGTGCTGAAGACAGCTTTAAATATGTCAATGCCGTTTTAGCCCAACTGATGCCGATCTTACGGCCTATAGAATGGCAAGCCTCAGGACAAGTGTAAAAATAGGATGATGAACGCCATGTCAAACCCAAGCAACGAAAGCGCTTTAAGTTTAGCGGAAGTTCGACGTTTAGCATGGACACATCCCATTCATTATTTAAGTTGTGGTTTAGGCAGCGGTTTACTGCCATTTATGCCCGGTACCTGGGGCAGCCTGATGGCTATTCCTTTTTTCTATTTGATGGTTCATTTGCATTGGTGGCAGTATGCCAGCTGTTTAGTCTTAGCTTTTGGGCTGGGTGTTTGGCTCTGCGATTTTTCTGAAAAAGCGTTTCGTCAAAAAGATCATTCCAGTATTGTCTGGGATGAAATGTTGGGCATGTGGATCACTTTATACCATACGCCTTTTCATCTCAATACTTTGGTCGTGGGATTTATTCTATTTCGCATTTTTGATATTTTTAAACCTTGGCCAATTAACTATTTACAACGCGTGGCTCCAGGCGGTTTAGGCATTATGTTAGACGATGCCGCAGCCGGTGTGATTGCTTGGGCTTTATTGCAATTGTGGATTTTATTTTTCTAGCTTAGTATTCTGAGAGAGGGATAGCGCCTCAACGAACCAAGAACAGCTCACCCTCGGTCAAACACGCCGTGAATAGACCCTTGTAGGCTCGGTTGCGGCATCCATGCCGCAAACGGTTTGCCCTGAGGATAAGCTATTCTTGGCTCTGGAACAGAGTCTGGAGCCTAAGAGCAATCCACTCAAAGTTCTCTGCCTGATACTCTACAGTACTCCCTAGAGAAAGTGGAAACTCCCCTCGCCCTGTACTCAGGGAAAGGGGCTGGGGGAGAGGGCTGTATGTTTTTATAAAGATCCAACTCAAAACGGCTTAGCCAAACACCAATGTTCAAGGACAAGCGTTTGCTGTGAACACAAGGCAATACTTGCAGCTTTTAAAGTACTGCCGCTGGTGCTCACATCATCAAATAAAGCGATATGTGTTTTTGAAAGAGGCTGGCGTAGAGAAAAACTGCCACGCACATTTTCCTTGCGCATTTTAAGCGAGACCCGAGTTTGTGCTTGGGTATACTGATGGCGGATCAAGCTTGTTTTGTCAATGGGAAGGGTTAAGGCTTTTGCGATGGGGCGAATGATTTCCAAACTTTGATTATAACCCCGTTGACGCAAGCGTCGGCGATGTAAGGGCATGGGGATGAGGAGTTCCGGCCAGGGAGTATTTCTTTGTAAGTTTAATCCATAGGCAAATAATTGCCCCAAGAGCTGGCAATGCAGAAGGCTGTTTTGAAATTTAGCCGCATTGATCCATTCGCTGATGGGGGCGACATAATCAAAGAGAATATGGCTTAAGGTTTGCAAAGGAGGCTTTGTCAGGCATTGGCCACAGAAAGGCTGAGCAAGAGGCAGGGGATTGGCGCAACGCAGGCAAGCGGCGGCATTCCAGGGTAAATGGGCTAGACAATCCTGGCAGAGATGATCAATACTCCAGTCAGCAGGAACTTTCTCTTGGCAGAGCAAGCAATAACAGGGCCAGAGGCGTTTTAAAAGATTCATACGTAAAACATTTTAAATTAAATGATTTTAAGAATTAACAAAGGATTTGTCAAGTTTTTTAGTTCTTCTTGCCAGTATTCTCAGTGCTGTCCGGAAAAAGCTCTTGAGCTCCCCTCGCCCGGTGCTCCGCAGTATTGTCCGGAAAAAGCTCTTGAGCTCCCCTCGCCCGGTGCTCCGCAGTATTGTCCGGAAAAAGCTCTTGAGC
>VFKP01000098.1 GCA_009885495.1 Gammaproteobacteria bacterium
CTTCTTCAAGGTATTCCACGGGCTTTGGAAAATGATTTGAATTTTTAGTTAAATGTTCCAATAAATAGTATTCATGTTGTAGTTGAGCATTGGCTTCGTTGAGACTATTTTCTTGTTTTAAGATTTTAATCAGAAAACTACCCTCATGGCCTTTTAAGCTTGCCTTACATAGTAAGTAAGGGCCGTTAACGCCAATATTTTCCTGAATTGTATAAAGCCCTAATTTTCGCATCGAATACTCCTTCCTTTTCTGAGTATAGACAAAGAATTGAAAATATTTTATATTGAGTAAGGGATTCTGAGGAGCCATGCTATAATCAAGGGTGTGGGTATAACAATAACTCATTCATGTTTTAGTGAAATTTAACCGTTAGGTAGTTTAATGAGCGATCCAGCCGATAATAATTTTAAAGCTCCCCCTGGAGTTAAAGTCGTCACCAGTGCTTCTCAATTAGCCGTGGATGATAGGCCCGCACCTGAAATGGCCGCTTGGTGCCTACAACGCAAAAATATCATTGTGTTGAAGAGCGGTACCATTTTAACAGCGGATCCCGGTTCGCGCGATGTGCAGAATTGTCGTATTGCCATGGTTAATAAGGGCTTACGGCCTGGAAAAATTATGGTCGCAGCCCCTTCCTTAATTAACACCTTTCTGGCTAATCTAGGATCGGCTGAAGATTATAAACAAATCCAGCAAGAAGTGGCGGAAGAGATCAGCAGCCAACAGAAACGATTGCGTACTTTAGTACAAGAAGCTATCGATGCTGATGTCAGCGATATTCACATCGAAGTGCGCACTGATGTTTGCCGCATTCGCTTTAGAAAATATGGTGAATTGTATTTACATTCTGAGTGGTTTCCACGTTTAGGTCGAGAAGTCGCTGCAGTTGCTTTTAATAAAGAAACCGATCATGCTACAGCGCATTTTAATCCTTTAGTGCCTCAGGATGCAGCGATGCCGCTGCGTTTATCGGGAGGCGAGGTACGTCTGCGTTTGGCCAGTATGCCAGCGCACGGTGGCTTTGACATGGTGATGCGGATCTTAAGCTCTGGGCGTGCGACGGGAACGGTTTCGCTTGATGATTTGGGATATACCCCTGAACAAATTTATATTATTAAACGGGCGATTGCCATGCCTCATGGCGCTGTTTTACTTTCAGGGCCTACAGGTTCAGGTAAAACAACGACCCTGGCCAGTTGCTTACATCTGATTAAAACAACACGCAAGGTGTATACGATTGAAGATCCTGTGGAAAAGGTCGTGCCCACAGTGACGCAAGTGCCCGTGAATACCGATACCGATGATAGAAGCTTTGCCAGTTTCGGCCGCGCCGCTTTGCGAATGGATCCGGATTATATTGTTTTAGGCGAAATGCGAGATGAAGATACGGCCAATGTCATGTTGCGGGCAACCATCACGGGGCATTTGGTTTTTTCAACGATTCATACGAATTCGGCTCCAGGTATTATTTTGCGCCTAGCGGATATGGGTATTTCTTCAGTGATGTTAAGCGATAGTAATGTTTTGGTTTGCCTTATTTTTCAGCGCTTAATTGCCGTTTTATGCCCACATTGCAAGATCCCAGCGGTCAAAGCAAAAGAGCATCAGGAAGAGCTGCATCGCTGGCAGACTATTTTTGAAGAAGACTATCCTAAATTATACGCTCGAAAACCCGGCGGTTGTAATCATTGCAATCGTTCAGCTTTGGCGGGACGAAAAGTCGTGGCTGAAGTGGTTTGGGTCGACGAAAAGGGACGTGAATTTATTCAAAAACTGGATATCTTGGGTTGGGAGCGTTATTTGCGTTCTATGGGTTGGCGGACGTATCGAGACCGCGCGATGCAAATGGTGAGAGAGGGTTTAGTGGATCCTTTCGATGCAGAAGCCTTGATTGGCGAGATGACAGTAACGGATGAAAGTAAAGGCTTTGATTATAATATTGCGCGAGAGCAAATGGAAAAAGAGAAGGCTCGTAAGGGAGAATAGGAAAAGCGATAGTATCCTTTTCAAATCTTAGAGTAACCTAAAACTCTCTTCGCTCGGTGTTTCGCAGTATTATTCGAGAAAAATTTAAAGTTTAACAGAATACTCCCCTCCCCCAGTATTCTGGGGGAGGGGTTGGGGGCGTTTAAAAAGTGTGGCCTCTTTAGCTTAAAATTTCAGCTATCTCATATACGATAACTATTATGTCTTCAAGATCTATTTATTCTAAACTCGAAAACCCAAATTCATAAAATAGACTCCCTATTTTGGATCTATAAAGGACAATGTTATCATCCGTTAAAAAGCTTATATTTTAATACCCTCTCCCCCAACCCCTCTCCCGGGGTACCGGGCGAGGGGAGCCTTCTTTTTCTCGGACAGTACTGCGGTGTTCTGAGCGAGAAGGACCTTAAGGATTCAATTGCAAAGCAATTCTTAAGCCATGCAAAACCAAATCCGGAAAAATGCGATCAAAGATTTGTGCATCATCAAATAAAGAGGAAAATCCACCTGTTCCCAACAATAAAGGTTTTTGGCCTTGAAAAATTTCTTGGCTCACTCTAGCATGGACTTCTTTGATGGTTGCCAGTTGGCTGAAGTACAATCCGGCTTGAATATTTTCGACAGTGCTACGCCCTACCATCTGCAAAGGTTTGACGATTTCAACGGGGAATAATTTAGCCGCCTTAGTTTGGAGAGCTTCTGCCGCTAATCGTAGGCCAGGCATGATCAATCCCCCTTTAAACTCTTTATTTTGACTGACCACACCGAAGGTCGTGGTGGTGCCTAAATCAACGATGATCAGATCCTGTTTAGGAAAAAAATGAGTGGCGGCAATGCTATTGGCAATGCGATCGCTGCCAACCTCTAAGGGATTACGGTATTGAATGTTCAAACCGGTTTTGGTCCCTGCTTGAAGAATAAAGGGTTCGATGTCAAAATATTTAATGCAGGCGCTGCGGATAGAATAATCTAGGCTAGGCACGACTGAAGAAATGGCAATGGCATTGATTTCTTCGGCGGCGATTTTATTTTCGCGTAAAACTGCTTTTAAGAATACACCGATTTCATCTGAGCTGGCGCTGGCCTGAGTGCCATAGCGGAAACGAAACAAAAGGGTATCGTCTTTAAAAACCCCTGCAAAGAGTTGTGAATTGCCGACATCAAGGCACAAAATCATCATCTGGTTTATGCTCCGTTCATAAAGAGTTGCGCTTTAGAGCCTATTGCCAACAATCTTTCAGAGTAACACCGGTTCCTCCTGTAAAAGATTTAACGCCCAATTCATTAATGCTCAATTTTGTGCAGACATCATTAGCTTGGGCCTTACCTGCGGTAGGGGTTGCCTCTAGGGTAAAAGTTGAGTCTGTTACGGTAGGTTCAGAGAGCGTATAATACCCATTGGGTGTTGAAGTCGTGCCTGAGCCTAATGCGGCTAAAGTTGCACCCATGTATTTATTATTTTCAGTGTAGAATTGATCCATGCGACTGGCCAAATCCAGTAAAGCGGTCTGTCCTTCGGTACGTCGAGCACGTAAGGTGTAAGAACTGTAGGCTGGGATGGCAACCGCCGCCAAAATTCCCACAATGATGACGGTAATCATGAGTTCAATTAAGGTAAAGCCTTTGATTTTTTTTTGCATCGTTTATGTCCTAAGGAGTGAGGGTTTATCATTAGCCTTTGATGGCGTTTATCCAACAAGAGCTTATGCCAAAAAAGACGGCTGCGCAAGAGTTTCATTCCAAAATTCTAAAAAATTTAACTCATTGATTTTAAAGTAAAAAAATAAAAAATGCAGATCTTAAGAACAATTGCCTAGGATTTAGAGAGCGACTAGGCTAAAAATTTTCAAAAACATGAAGGGAATTTCGCAAAAAACTGTCTTTCTTAATAGTTCCTTAATAATTAAGCGATATAATGAGCGCTGTTCACAGTAGGTTCTGTGAACAATTCAGTTGTAAGACATAGCTGTGCCAAAATGGCACAAGATAAGGAGGTTCTTTTAATGTTAATTTTAACAAGACGTGTTGGTGAAACCTTGATCATTGGTGACAATGTCACGGTCACCGTATTAGGTGTGAAAGGTAATCAGGTTCGGATTGGAGTGAACGCCCCAAAAGACGTTTCAGTTCATCGTGAAGAGATTTATTTGCGTATTCAACAGGAAAAAAATAATCCTGCTTCTGAAGGCGATGCAAATCCAAGTGTTTGATTCGCCACTCATGTAATGCGCCTAAACGGCGCATTTTTTTTGTCTGTCTTAAAATCGCTCTGCGCTGGCTTTTCCCCAAGCGTCTACAAAGCTTTCAGGGATGTTTTGCCCTAAAAGAACTCCTGGTTCTAAAAATTCATACAACTCGGCATAAGTTTTAGAAGTGAAATCGCTGGTTTGCCGATACAGATGATGGGGTGATAATTCATCAATGTGTTCTACACCCATGGCGCCGGCCAACTCCAAAAGGCTTTCAATGGTGGCTTGATGATAATTCTTAACGCGAACGGATTTATCAGCAACCACTAAACCATGCACCAAATGAGGATTTTGAGTGGTCACCCCAGTGGGGCAGGTATTGGCATTGCATTGCAAGGATTGTACACAACCTAAGGCAAACATCATTGCACGAGCGGAATTACATAGATCCGCTCCCAAACAAAATTTATCGATCATGTCAAAACCCGTGGCGACTTTTCCGCTGCAAATAATGCGAATTTTATCTTTTAAATTTGTGCCTACTAAGCAATTGCGAACAAAGCGCAGAGCTGGAAATAAAGGCTCGCCTAGATGATCCGAGAATTCCAGAGGTGCTGCACCGGTACCCCCTTCCGAACCATCTACCGTAATAAAATCAGGTAAGATCCCTGTTTTGAGCATGGCCTTGCAAATGCCTAAGAATTCCGATCGGATGCCAATGCAGAGTTTAAAGCCCACGGGTTTGCCCCCAGATAGTTTGCGCAAGCGATCGATAAACTGTAATAAGCCTTCGGGGGTTGAAAATTCTGGATGGGTTGGGGGAGAAATACAATCCTGTCCCATAGGAATGCCGCGAATACGGGCAATTTCAGGGGTGATTTTAGCGGCAGGTAAAATACCGCCATGAGAGGGTTTAGCCCCCTGAGACAATTTGATCTCGATCATTTTAACAACGTCTAGACAAGCCTTTTGAGTAAATTCAGTTTCATCAAAACGACCCTCAGGGGTTCGGGCACCAAATAAGCCAGTGCCCAGTTGAAAGACGATATCGCCGCCTTGCAAATGATAGCGGGTTAACCCCCCTTCGCCAGTATTATGGGCGAAACCACCGAGCTTTGCGCCTTTATTAAGGGCCATGATGGCATTGGTGCTTAAAGCGCCGAAACTTAAAGCAGAGACATTCAAACGGGAAGCTTTGTAAGGTTGAGTGCATTGAGGGCCACCCACGATGATATACTCTTCTTCTAAGTTTAAGACGCTGGGTTTTAAAGAATGCCGAATGGAGAAATAGCCTGGGGCACGAACATCGTTTTGTGTGCCAAAAGGTAGGGTATCGCGGACTTTTTTGGCGCGTTGATAAACCAAGGCCCGAGTTTCGCGATTAAAAGGGCGTTCACTTTGATTGGAAGCAATAAAATACTGTTGGATCTCTGGGCGGATGACTTCTAAAATATAGCGAATATGCCCCAGGATCGGAAAATTTCTCAAAATAGCATGCTGGGTTTGGAGCAAATCATAAATACCGACGCAGGCTAAGAATAGGCCTGCGACCATCAAAAATTTCAAAGGGAACCACATCATAAAGACGAGGACCGTCGGTAAAATCAAAAGAAACAAGCCAAAGAGAATCAATCTTTTCATGGCAAATCCTTAAAATGCTGGGAGTGAATGAAATCTAGGGTAACGTATTTAAGTCGCAGATTCAAGGCAGGTTTTTTCCCATTCCAACAAATAGCGTTTTTTATCTAAGCCGCCAGTAAAACCGGTCAATTGTCCTTGGCTGCCAATCACACGATGACAGGGAATAATGATTGAAATGGGATTGCGACTATTAGCCATACCCACGGCGCGGCATTTATTTTTATCGCCTAGACGCAGGGCTTGTTCGGCATAACTGATGGTCTGGGCATAAGGGATTTTACGTAATTCCTGCCAGGCAGAGATTTGAAAATCACTGCCTTGTGGAGCCAAAGGTAAATCGAATATTTTTCTTTGACCTTGAAAGTATTCATTCAATTGGTTTCGGGTTTTTAATAAAAGGGGATCCTGGGGCGCTTGCGATAGTGTGTGAAGGCCTTTGGCCAGTGCAAAATGAGGTAACTCTAAGTCCCATAAAATGGCTTGTACACCTTGGGCTGAAGTCAATATCGTTAATAGGCCTAGAGGAGAATTCATTTGATCGTACACAGTGTCTTTAGGCAAAGCGTTAATCGATCGCATCCTATGATTTCTCCTGGTTACATTTTATTGTAATATACCCGCTACACCTCAAGAGGCGAGATCCGTCATTGCGAACGTCTGAAGCAATCCAGTGAACAGCCCACGATCCCATAGTCAATTCTCTGGATTGCCGCGCTAGCGCTCGCAATGACGGAGACGCTGTTTTCATGATCTATTAAAGTTCGCATCTTCAGGTACGAGGAGTATACACGGAAATAAAACATCCCATCACTGCAGCTCTTCCATGGGCGCCAATAAATAATTTAAATCGCTGACTTCTAAACGAGCCCCTGCCGTCGTGGGGTCGGCGAAAATATCGTCTAATAAGGCTTTCTTTTTCTCTTGTAGATGAACAATTTTTTCTTCCACTGAACCGCGGGTGATCAGCTTATAAATAAACACGGCTTTATTTTGACCGATGCGATGCGCGCGATCGGTGGCTTGGTTTTCAACGGCAGGATTCCACCAGGGGTCATAATGAATAACGGTATCAGCGGCAGTGAGATTAAGGCCGGTACCGCCGGCTTTTAAACTCAGTAAAAACAGAGGGACCTCGCCATTTTGAAAAGCAGCAATGGGGGTTTTACGATCTTGAGTATCCCCGGTTAACAAAACATAAGGAATAGATTCTTTTTGTAATTCAATTTCAATTAAACTTAACATGCTGGTAAAAGAGGAGAACAATAAAACTTTGCGTCCTTCTTCAATCATTTCAGACAACATAGACATCAGCATTTCTAATTTGGCGGATTGCTTAAGATCTTGAGCTGCTTCTAGTTTAACCAATCGTGGATCGCAGCAGGCTTGACGTAATTTAAGCAGCGCATCTAAGATCTCAATATGACTTTGAGCAAAACCTTTTTTCTCCAGTATTTTTTTGATCTTAGAGCCCACACTTAAACGAATGCTTTCATAGAGCGTGGCTTGTTCTTCTTCCATTTCCACCCATTGCGTGATTTCAGTTTTGGGCGGTAAATCTTGTGCCACCACAGATTTCAAGCGACGTAATAAAAAAGGCGCGATCCGTTTTTGCAGGGATATTTTTTGTGCTTCATCAGAAAAGACCTCAATGGGGTTTTTGAAGAGTTTATTAAATTGTTTTCGACTGCCCAAATAACCCGGATTTAAAAAATGAAACAATGACCAGAGTTCTCCCAAATGATTCTCCATAGGCGTACCGGTTAAACACAATCGATGTTGTGAATTTAAACGAGTGACGACGGCAAAGGCTTTGGTGTTGGCATTTTTAATCCATTGTGCCTCATCGAGGATCACATAATAATAAGATAATTTTTGCAATAAGGCTTCATCGTGTAAGATCACTGAATAGGTCGTAATAATCAAATCTTGTTTTTGCAATAGGGTTTCATCATCGGTTCTATTTTTCCCTTGCAAAATAAGCGTTTTAAAATGAGGGGTGAATTTTGCCGCTTCATTTTGCCAATTGTCGATTAAACTGGTGGGTGCCACAATCAATACGGGATCTTTCATGCGGCCATGAGCCTTTTCCAGAGCTAAATGGGCTAAGGCTTGAATGGTTTTTCCCAGCCCCATATCATCGGCTAGAATTCCAGAAAATTGATTGCGTCTTAAGAACGCTAGCCAGTGTAAACCTTCTAATTGATATTGTCTTAAAATGCCTTTAAAAGTCTTGTCAGGCTCCGGGAAGTTCGTATCGGCACGAAATCTAGCCCACAGTTCACTCAAACCTGCGATTTCTTGCGGCATTTCCCATTTGATCTCAGGTAATTTGAAGATATTGTCTTTATCGGGCAGAAGAGAGGATAGTGTTTTGGAGAGTATTAAACGATCGTCTTTAAACGATTGCCCATCATAGAGCTCGGTTAAAGTGGTTAGAATGGTTTGAAACCGATGAAAAGGGATTGCAATTTTTTTATTGTTTTTTAAAATGAGTTCTAAGGGTTCATTACCATCCATGCTTAAGATCGTATTTAAATTCTGCTGTGCATATTGGGTTTCTAAAAGATTCGCTAGAATAGGCAAAAGGTTAATTTTTTCATCATCGATGATGACGCCCATTTCCAAACCAAACCAATCTGTTTTTTCAGTTTCACTCAATTCACCATACCATTCATCGTATAAAGGAGCGGGAGCATAACTGAAACTAGGATCATAGATAATGTCCCAGCCTAAGGCTTCTAATTCAGGTTGGTGCACGTCTAAAAAAAATTGGATGTCTTCTGGTGTACGTCCTAGATAAAAATCTTGGCGATAAGCGGGTTTCACTTCGATGGGTTTTTTCTGTTCAAAAGGATACAGTTCACGTTCATTGAGCTGTTGCAGATAACGTTTTTCTTCTGTCCATTGCCGAGGATAAATCATCAGATGCTCCTCGTTCAACTCATAAAGATTTCTTTCATAATCATTGTAAGCACAATAGGCGCCGTTGTAATGAAAATGTAGCCTAGCATAGGCATATTGCGTGCTGGGATGATCCAAACGATAACGGCTTTCTCGGGCCAAGAGGATACGTGATAATTCAGTGCTGTATAAGGTTAAAGAGGGTTTGGGCGAGACTATTTTTTCTTCTTGTGTTTTGGGCAGAGGTAAAGAAGGTAAACCCTGTGCTTGTGCCCAGGCATTAAAAGGCGTTTGCAAATATTGGGCTTGATCGGGATAGAACATCGGCATGCTGATGCATTGTCTTAAAGTATTTTCACTTAAAGGGGTTATGATAGGGCAAACCAGCTGTGTTTTAGGGTTAAAAGACAGGGGCGCTGAAACCGGCCACAAAATTAAAGGTTGTTCTTCTGTGTTGTGCGCTAAATACTTGAGTCCACCTTGCGCTTGGGTATGCCAGGCTAAATAAATGGTTTCTGCCGATTCATTCCAACGCAAGGGGCGAGTTTCTTCGTTCCAAAAAGCCCGACCTGTGTTGATGATATCGCGGATCAAGCTTGCTTTAGTATTGGGCTCTAAGCGATAACGTTCACCTAAATCTTCACGATTAACAACATGCGACAGATGTAATTGCTGCAGTAAATGCAGATCACCTAATTCCAGCACGCCTAAATCATCTATATTCTTTAATTTAGCAGGAGCCATGGCCGATAAACTCACACCGCCTTTTTTCAAAGGTTTGCTTTGATAGAGATCGATGAACAACCAATGAGGGCTGTCTTCGTAAAAGCCAAAAGAAAAAATATACACTAACACCGGATCTTGAGATCGGTTTTGTGCGCTTTCGCCAGTTTTGGATCTGATCTGTGTTTCATCCAGCCAAGTTTCCCAGGCCTTATATCGATTTTTGTCAAAGCCCTCATCTTTGCGTAGGGCTTTGTCCATGTCTTCTTCAAGTTTATACAGCACTGCGGCCACATGACGACAATTAAAGCCCATAGGACAGGTGCAGGTGCCCACAATATTTCCCTTAGAATGCTGCAATTGTTCTAAAAGTACATTAACGCGAAACACCTGTGCGCCTGCTTTGACAGAGGCATTCAAAGCATGGCCACTGCGAAAGCTTAAGTTGGACACCCCAGCTTGTCGAAATAAATCTTGGCCGTAGCTGACGCAGGCAGGGGTAAAATAGGTTTTAAAAAAATGCTGTAGATCAAAAGGAGCCGTCGACATCAGTTCTCTTACCCTTGTAGATCAGATAAGATCGCGGTTTTTTG
This sequence comes from Gammaproteobacteria bacterium, assembly GCA_009885495.1. GTDB lineage: Bacteria > Pseudomonadota > Gammaproteobacteria > UBA1113 > UBA1113 > VFKP01. The sequence goes on from VFKP01000098.1 coordinate 10,035, forward strand.
CAATTCAATGATTTGGCGGATCCCTTGATCAGCCAGATCCAACATTTGATCCAATTGAGCACGGCTAAAAGATTGATTTTCGGCCGTGCCTTGTACTTCAATAAATTCGCCTTTCTCATTCATGACCACATTTAAATCCGTATCGGCTTGGCTATCTTCCGCATAATCTAGATCTAAGAGGACTTCGGATTTACGTAATCCCACAGATACAGCGGCGACCCAATGGGTTAGAGGAGACTCTTTCAAAAATTGATGTTTTCGCAAATAAGCAATGGCATCGTATAAGGCAATACAGCTGCCACTGATGGCCGCGGTGCGTGTGCCACCATCGGCTTGTAGCACATCACAATCCAATTGCAGAGTGTTTTCGCCCAATAAGGCTAAATTAATGGCAGGGCGTAAGGCACGGCCAATTAAGCGTTGGATCTCTAGGGTTCTAGGGCTTTGCTTACCTCGAGCGGCTTCTCTATCGACACGTTCATGTGTGGCTCGAGGCAAGAGGCCATATTCGGCCGTGAGCCAACCCTGGCCGCTGCCTTTCAAAAAACGGGGTACTCCCTGGCTAATGCTGGCTGTGCACAGTACGCGAGTGTCGCCATATTCGACGAGTACCGATCCTTCAGCATGTTTGGTATAGGCGCGTGTAAAACGAATGGGGCGCAATTGCTCAGAAGATCGATCGTTGAAACGCATGAAAAGACCTCTTTAGGATTATCAATAAATAGGCCCACAGTATACGTAAGTCTTGAGGGTGAAACAAGATGACAAAAGCTTCAATATCTGTTAGCTTAGTGTCAAGCTTGAATGGGCAATCGAATAGCTAAAAGAGGTTTGATGAGAAAAATGCGAGAAAAAGGGACCTTATACATCATTTCTGCGCCTTCAGGTGCGGGCAAGACGAGCTTGGTCGCAGCTTTACTGCCTAAGCTGAATAATGTGAAGCTGTCAACTTCTTACACAACCCGAGCGCGCCGAGAGAAAGAAAAAGAAGAAATCGACTATTTTTTTATTCATGAAACTCTATTTGAGCAGATGGTTAAAGCAAGACGGTTTATGGAACATGCCAAAGTGTTTGGGCATTATTATGGCACTTCGCATGAATGGGTGGCCAAAACCTTAGCCGCGGGTACGGATGTTATCCTAGAAATTGATTGGCAGGGGGCTAGGCAATGTCACATTTTTCAACCCGATAGTGTTCTTATTTTTATCTTGCCTCCTTCCAAAATGGTGCTCAAAAAACGTCTAGAGCAACGACGTCAAGATAGCCCGGAAGTGATCGCAGAACGTATGGCTGAGGCTGAAAAAGAAATCTCCCATTGTCATGAATATGATTATATCGTCATTAATGATGATTTTGAGACAGCTTTAGACGATCTTAAGGCTATTTTTGTCAGCAATCGCCTAAAAACACATCACCAATTGTTAAAAAACAAGCCCCTTTTGAAAGAAATGCTGTTATAATAGTACAGAACCTTCGTGAGCCCTGATGTAAAAAGGGTGAACAGAATTCAGGTCTAACTTTCAGATCCCAGTGGAAATGAAAGCTCCCCTCGCCGGGTACTCCGGGAGAGGGTTTTGGGGAGAGGGTTTTGGGGAGAGGGACACGAGTTCATTCCCTATTCATACTTAAATACAATGAGGAAAATAATATGGCCCGTGTTACGGTAGAAGATTGTCTAGAACACACTGAGAATCGATTTTCATTGGTTTTATTGGCGGCGCGGCGTGCCCGTCAGCTCAGTATGACTGCAATGCAACCTTTAGTCGATTTGGAAAACGATAAAGATACGGTAGTGGCCTTGCGGGAAGTGGCTGCTGGGCATATCACGGTTGACAAATTAGATGAATGGGATCGTTTGCACCAACCTTTACAAACCATGCATCAAACTCAGTATCGTCCAATCTTGGATGATGACGATAGTCTATAAACGATTCATAATGATTCAGCGTTAGGGATTATAAATACGCGCAATAGGGCGTGTCTTGAAAGAGCCTTGAGGGGTTAGAGGCAAGGATGTCAGTGGGGATTAGAAGGGGCTGAAATGCTAGCGGATTATTTTGAACCTTTGGCGAAGATTTTAGCCGCACGTTATCCATTATCTGCTATTGAAGCGATCCACCAATCTTATATTTTGGCTCGTGATGCTCATGAAAAGCAGACCCGCTACAGCGGGGAACCTTATATCACACATCCTGTTGCGGTGGCTTGTATTTTAGCTGAAATGCATTTGGATCCCCCCAGTTTACAGGCGGCCTTATTGCATGATGTGATCGAAGACACCAAAGTGGATAAAGCAACCATCACCCAGTTGTTTGGAGCTGATGTCGCTGAATTGGTTGATGGCGTGAGTAAACTCACTAAAATTAAATTTGAAAGTAAAGCCCAAGCTCAAGCCGAGAATTTTCGTAAAATGGTTTTGGCTATGGCCAAAGACATTCGCGTCATTATCATTAAATTAGCCGATAGATTGCATAATATGCGCACCATCGGGGTTTTGCCCGAATCTAAACGTGCACGCATTGCACGTGAAACCTTAGAAATTTATGCTCCTGTAGCCAAACGCTTAGGCATGCACAATTTTTGTATTGAATTTGAAGATCTGGGTTTTTCAGCCTTATATCCTTTGCGTTACCAAGTGCTCAAAAGTTCAGTCGCGAAAGCCCGGGGCAATCGACAAGAAATTTTAGCCGAAATTGAAAGTACTGTGGTGAAGGCCTTGCAACAATCGGGGATTTCTACGATTAAATTGGCGGGACGAGAGAAACATTTTTACAGCATCTATAAAAAAATGCGCAATAAGCACAGTGCTTTTTCAGAAATTATGGATGTATACGCGTTTCGCATTGTGGTCAGTTCCATCGACAGTTGTTATCGGGTTTTAGGGGCTATGCATACGTCCTTTAAACCAGTCCCCGAGCGATTCAAAGATTATATTGCCATTCCTAAAGCCAACGGTTATCAATCTTTGCATACGGTTTTATTCGGACCTTATGGTGTTCCCATTGAAATACAAATTCGCACCGAAGACATGGACAGCATGGCTGAAAGTGGGATTGCCGCGCATTGGTTGTATAAAAATGCGGTGCAGGGTAATCAAAAAGCGCATCTGCGTGCCCAAGCCTGGTTGCAAGGTTTGGTGGATATGCAAAAAGAAGGTGCCAGCTCTTTAGAATTTATTGAAAATGTCAAAATTGATTTATTTCCAGATGAAGTGTATGTTTTTACGCCTAAGGGCAATATTCTGGAATTACCGCGCGGGGCATGTGCCGTGGATTTTGCGTATGCTATCCACACAGATATCGGGAACAGTTGTGTGGCGGTTAAAATCAATCGACGTTTAGCACCTTTAAGCACGGCTTTGCTCAGTGGTCAAACCGTAGAAATTATCACCGCACCCGGTGCGCGCCCTAATTCTGCTTGGTCAAATTTCGTGGTCACGGCTAAGGCACGCAGTGAAATTAATCAATCTTTGAAGAAACAAAAATTGAGTGAATCCATCGAATTAGGGCGTCGATTATTGGAACGTGCGTTGGGCACCTTATCTTTAAGTTTAAAAGACATTTCAAAAGAAAATCTGAGTTTGGTATTAAAGAGTGCTCATTTCAATAATGTCAATGAATTATTAGAGTCTATGGGCTTAGGCAGTCAAATTCCATTAGTGGTGGCCAGACGTTTGGCTTTTGCAGTGAAAGATGAAACGGCAGAAGAAGAGCAGGAAAAACGGAAGGCCACAGAATTATTGTCTAAAAAACCCTTAATGATTAAAGGTACAGAAGGCTTAGTGGTCAGCTTTGCGTCTTGCTGTCGACCTATCCCTGGGGATGTGATCGTAGGGATTTTAACCTCTGGCTTGGGCCTGGTCGCTCATCGTGAGCAATGTAAAGACATCAAACATTTGCATGGTACGCCCACCTGTATTTATCTGAGTTGGCAAGATCAGACTGAAGGTGATTTTTCAGTTGAGATTATTGCAGACATGCGCAATCGCCGGGGTGTTTTAGCTGATTTGGCTGCCACCATCGCGCGATCGGAGGCGAATATCGAAGATGTTCATGTTCGTTCTCAAGATCTGCGTTACAGTGAAGTGAGGATCATGATTTCCGTCATGAACCGACAACATCTGGCGCAGGTTTTGCGCCGCATCCGCAGTTTAGAAGCCACCGTACGGGTGACTCGTCTTTAGGAGTTGATGATGAATGAACACAGTGAACGAAAAGCCATGCAATCCATTCTTGCGCCTAAACCCATTGGCGCTTATTCACAAGCTTTAAAAGTAGGAACCACGATTTATTTGTCAGGACAGATTGGTATTGTCTGCGAAACGGGATTATTCAAAGGTAAAGATTTTTTAAGCCAAGCAGAGCAAGTCTTCGAAAATTTATCTCATGTGGCAGACGCCTGTGGCGCGAGCTTATTGGATTGCGTAAAATTCAATGTGTATCTCATCGACTTTGAGCATTTCCCTTTGCTCAACGCCTTGATGGAAGATATTTTATCCCCGCCTTTTCCAGCACGCAGCACAGTACAAGTGGCGCGCTTGCCTAAAGACGCTTTAGTGGAAGTGGATGCGGTTTTGATTTTAAATACGCATTTGGCGATGTAGGTGAGTGAATCGATGCAAATGTATCTTTAAATTAAATAAGGTTATCAAAAATGTTTAAAAAAGAAGAATTTCAAGCTCGTCGTCTGGCATTACAGGCCCAACTTAATCCTAAAAGCATGATGATATTGATGGCTAAACCTCATCCGTTTCGCAATGCAGACACGCATTATCCCTATCGCCCAGACAGCAATTTTTTTTATATGACCGGATGTGAAGAGCCCGAAGCCGCCTTGCTGTTATTCTCCAAAGATCTGGGCGGACGAGCTTTGTTTTTTAATCGCCCTCGCGATCCCAGCTTGGAACGATGGATGGGTTTCATGTTAGGGCAAGAAGGGGCGAAAGAACAATTGGGTTTTGAAGAAACTTATCCCATCGCTGAATTGAACACACAATTGCCTGAATTATTACAGAGGGTTGATGCAGTCTATGGTCCTTGGGGTCAATCAGAAGCATGGGATAATTTAGTTTTTCGCATGCAAGCCGAATTGAAGAAAAAAGTCAGACGTGGGGTGACTTGGCCCAGAGAGTTTATCGATGTGCAAAATTTAATTGATGAAATGCGTGTCATTAAAAGTGAAGCTGAAATAGCCGCCATACGGTATGCCGTTAACACCAGCGTTAAGGCCCATCAAGAAGTGATGAAATACTCTCGTCCCGGTCTTTATGAATATCAAATAGAAGCTTGTTTTGTCTATCATTCAGGATTAAACAATTGTCGCTATCAAGCGTATTCACCCATCGTTGCCAATGGAGCCAATGCCTGTATTTTGCATTATGAGCAAAACTCTGAGCCCTTGCAGGAAGGAGATTTATTGCTCATTGATGCGGGAGCTGAAAAAAATTATTATGCTTCAGACATTACGCGTACGTTCCCTGTGAATGGGAAATTTTCAGAAGCACAAAAACTCATTTACGAATTAGTGTTAGAAGCACAATTGGCCGGTATTGAAAGTATTCGACCCGGGGTGGTTTGGAATCAAACACAGCAGGTGATGTTGAAGATCTTAACTGAAGGTTTGGTGGAGTTGGGCCTCTTGAAAGGTTCTGTCGATAGTTTGATTGAATCTAAGGCCTATTTACAATTTTATATGCATGGTTCCGGGCATTTCTTAGGTTTAGATGTACACGATGCCGGTACTTATAAAAAAGCTGAGCAATGGCGTTGTTATGAAGTGGGCATGGTGTTAACCGTAGAACCCGGCCTTTATATTGATGCCGATGATTTGAGTGTCGATCCTCGTTGGCGCGGCATTGGCATTCGCATCGAAGACGATATTGTAGTCACGAAAACGGGTGCTGAAGTCTTGAGTCAAAATTTAATTAAAACAGTTGCTGATATTGAAGCTTGGATGGCCGCATGATCTATGATCTGCTGATCGTCGGTGGCGGTTTAGTGGGGTATAGTCTTGCCTTAGCCGCCAAAGATTTGGGTTTATCCATCGCTATTGTCGATGCTCAGGATCCTCGCGCAGAGCCAGGTATTGTATCTGAAACTCGCGCCATTGGTCTTTCTTATGGATCGTGCCGCATTTTAGAAAAGTTAACTGTTTGGCAGAAATTGGAAACCGAAGCGGCTAAAATTCAATCGGTCCATATCTCTTTGCAAAAACGTTTTGGAGTGGCTTTGATTGAAGCCAAAGAACAAGGCTTGCCTTTTTTAGGAGCCAATGTCGATCTGAATGGGTTACAAACCATTTTAGCACAAGCCGTGTTGCAAGAAAAAAGCATCGATGTTTACGCGCCCTATCAGGCCAGCGATTATGTGCGCAACAAGGATCTTAACCAGTTGATTTTGAAAAAAGGTGAAGAAGAACAGAAGATAACCGCGCGTTTGCTGATCGCCGCGGATGGCAGCGATTCCGTTCTACGAAAGGTCTCAGGTATTGAAAGTCGTGTTTGGGATTATCAACAAATGGCCTTGGTGACTGAACTTTGTTTTAATCGCGCTCTTGAAGGCAGAGCCTATGAACGGTTTACCGCTCAAGGACTCATGGCTATTTTACCTTTAGGGGCGAAACGTGCCAGCTTTATTTGCAGTACAGATACGCCGAAGATCAAAGCTTGGCAAAATAAAGATCCCGTATCATTTTTAGCTGATTTGCAGTCTATTTGGGGCTATCGTCTTGGACGAATAGAAACGATGGGAGCGTGTAGCACTTATCCTTTGCGCCGCATCGAAGCTTTAGAACTGTATCGCCCGGGTTTTCTGTTAATGGGGAATGCCGCTCAAACTCTACATCCTGTTGCGGCTCAAGGTTTTAATTTGGCTTTACGCAATGTCATGGTTTTGACCGAAGTGCTAAAATGGGCTTTGGATCATGATAGAGATTATAGTGAAGAGTCTGTTTTAAAAGAGTATGTCGAACGACAAAAAGCCGATCGCCGTAAAATTTCTGCTTTTACGCATTTTTTAGTGCAGCGGTTTTCTGAAACTCGAAACTTGGGTTTGAATTGGCAAACCTTAAGCTTATGTGGTTTAGAATGGTTGCCAGGGGCTAAATCAGCCTTGGCACGCTTAGGATTGGGAGGCGCACAGAAAGCCTTATGGATTTAGAAAAAGATCATTATGATATCATTATTGTCGGTGCCGGCATTGTCGGCTTGACTTTGGCTTTGCGCTTAGCGGACAGCGGGCGACGCATCGCTTTAATCGACCAAGGCCAGCCCTGTGAAATAAAAGATTTAAATCAAGCCGATCACCGAGTCAGCGCCATTACCCGGGGTTCGATGCGTTTATTTGAACGTTTAGGGGTATGGGATCAGATGATCGCACAACGCGCCAGTCCTTTTAATGCTATGCAGGTTTGGGACGCTTGTGGCTCTGGGCAGATTCATTTTGATTCGGCCTCATTGGGATTTTCTGAATTAGGGTATATCCTTGAAAATAAATTAATCTTAGCGGCCTTATGGCAGAGTGTTAAAACAAAATCGAATGTATTTTGTTTTTGGAATATAAAACTTCAAGCATTGCAGATGATTGAAGATCGGCAGCAATTGCATATGGACTGTGAAGGTAAAACTCTGTGCTTAGAAACGCCTTTAGTTATTGGCGCAGATGGTGCGCATTCTTGGGTGCGTGAAGCGGCCGGCATTGAACTCAAAGAACGAGAGTATGATCACAGCGCTTTAATTTGTAGCGTAAAAACTGAAAAAGTTCATGAAAAAACCGCAAGACAACGTTTTATGCCACAGGGACCTTTAGCCTTTTTGCCTTTAAGTGAAGAGCGGACTTCTTCCATTGTTTGGTCTAGTGAACCCAAACAGATCGCGCATTTGATGCACTGTTCAGAGGCTGAATTTTGTGAAGCTTTAGCCCAAGGCTTCGATCATCGTCTAGGGGCCATTATAGAGTTGGGTCCACGGTATTGTTTTCCTTTGAAAATGCGTCATGTCAAAAACTATGTGCAAGCGGGCTTAGCCTTAGTAGGAGATGCCGCCCACACCTTACATCCTTTAGCCGGCCAGGGTTTAAATCTAGGATTGGCGGATGTGGCTTTGTTGGGAGATTTAATTTTAGAAGAGTATGCTCATAAACAAACGCGTATTTCTTATCGCAGTTTACGGCGTTACGAACGAACGCGTAAAACAGAAAATGCCGTGATGATTTCATTGATGGGCGGATTTCAAAACCTCTTTGGTACTCAGATCCCGGGATTGATTTGGCTTCGTAACCGCGGCTTAAATTTAACCGATCGCTTGCCGTTCGCTAAAAATTTAATTTTACAAAAA
>VFKP01000047.1 GCA_009885495.1 Gammaproteobacteria bacterium
AATTTACGGGCAGGCAAATAAAAATGATTTTGTTTGTCTTGCAAGGGATAACTAAAAGCAATGGCAATCCCGGCTAAAGTGGCGTGTATGCCCGAACCTAAGACACATAGCCATAAGGCAAAACCCACTAGTGCATAAGGCCAAAAACGTACGACGCCACTACGATTTAAAACCACTAAAATGAGAATGCAAAAAAATGCCAATAAAATCAGTAGCCAAGATAAACCTGTGGTGTAAAAAATAGCGATAATCAAAATAGCGCCCAAATCATCGATAATGGCCAAAGCGGTTAAAAAGACTTTTAGGGAGGTGGGGATACGAGAATGCAATAAGGATAAAACACCCAATGAAAAAGCAATATCCGTCGCGGTAGGAATAGCCCAGCCCTGACGATATTCTGAAAATCCTTTATTGACTAAAAGGTAAATCGCAGCGGGAACGATGATCCCGCCTAACGCTGCTATTAAAGGCAATAAGGCCGTTGAGCGTTCTTTTAATTCACCTACCAGAAATTCACGTTTGATTTCAAGACCCACCAAAAGAAAAAAGATCACCATGAGGCCATCGTTGATCCAATACTGTAAAGGTTCTGCAAATGCCAAATCACCTATCCCCAGACTAACGGGCATAGTGTAAAAGAAATAATGATAAATCGGTTGTAGCGTCGTATTACTGACGATGATAGCCAAGAGTGCAGCGATGCATAAGGCAAAGCCACTGGATGATTCAACTCGGCTAAACTGTTTGAAAAAATTTTTACTGCTCATATCAGTTCCTTAATTATTCTCTATCCGGGTCCCTTTCAAATCTCAGGGGAAGTGACAAATCTCCTCGCCCGGTATTCCCAGAGAGGGGTTGGGGAGAGGGTTAAAAATTTCATGGGATCCTTAAACCCTGATATTTGAAAGGGATACCTCTATCCTTCTAACCAAATCACTTTCTGATTTATTTTTTGCATCTTTTTAAGATAGGTTTCATGCTCTTTTTCTTCCTGCTCTGAAGCCAACTGCACAGGCAAATCAATATACAGGATCTGATTCAAATCCTTATGCTCATCTGAATTTACCCCCTGCGTTTTGATTTCAGTCTTTTCTAAAAATAAACTATTTTGTCCTGCAGTCATCGCCAAATAGACTTCAGCCAACAATTGGGCATCAATCAAGGCCCCATGATAATGCCGTTGACTATTGTCGATGCTTAAGCGTTTGCATAAAGCGTCTAAATTATTTTTTTGTCGTGGGTAACGTTCTCGGGCCATTCGTAAGGTGTCTGTGATTTTGGACGATTGCTCTAAATGTTCAGGGCGTCGCGATAATTTAAGTTCACGCTGTAAAAAACCCAGATCAAAAGGCGCATTGTGAATGATCAATTCTGCATCTTTAATATAAGCCATAAACTCTGCGACCACAGCTTTAAAAACAGGTTTATCCGCTAGAAACTCTTCACTTAAGCCATGTACTGCAATGGCACCGCTATCGATAGCGCGCTCTGGATTAATATAGGTATGATAATGACTGCCGGTAATGCGGCGATCAATGATTTCCACACAGGCCACTTCGATAATACGATGCCCTTCTTTAGGATCCAAGCCTGTGGTTTCAGTATCTAGCGCAATTTGTCTTATCATGACAGTCCTTAGACCAAGAGCTCATCAATAGCTTGCCTAGCGAGACGATCAACTGTTTCATTATCGGGATCCCCCGCATGAGCTTTCACCCAATGCCAACTCACCTGATGCCGAGAAGCTTCCAATAACAAGGCTTGCCAAAGATCTTGGTTTTTCACCGCCTGTCCTTGAGAAGTCTTCCATCCACGCCGCTGCCAATCTATCACCCAAACACTGATCCCCTTCTGAACATATTGTGAATCCGTGTATAATTTAACTTCTGCAGGCTGTTCTAAACTGCGTAGACCCATCACAGCCGCCATCAATTCCATGCGATTATTGGTGGTTTGAGCTTCGGCTCCTGTAAAAGTTTTCTCACTGGAACCGTATTTGATTAAAACCCCCCAGCCCCCCGGGCCTGGATTATGACGACATGCGCCATCCGTATAGATCAGTATTTTTTGCATATTAGACCATTATATTCTCAAATGAATGGATGCTATTCTAGCCTTTATCGCTTATTCTGCATAGGTAAAATAGGCGCTTTATTAAAAATAGGCGCTTTTTTCCACTGCATTTTAAGCGGGGTTAGCCCTAGAATACGCTTGCGTGCTGTTAATAAGTACACGCCTCCCCAACTGGGGCAAGCACTTTGTCCCAAAGCCTCTAGAAAGCGACGACGTTTTAAGCTGGCCAAAATACTCGGAGAAAGCGAAAATAAAAAGGTTTTAATAGATTCCAGTTCACATTCATTCGACTGCAACCAACGCCGTAATAGTCCAATGCGCCGCCAAGGTAAATCCCAAGGCAGACAAGGCCTAAGCGCAGAGCGTATTATTTTTTCTGCGGAAAAAATGCCTGCGGGATTAAAACCTAAAATGAAAAGAGTCCCTTCAGGGATGAGCGCTCGCCCTACTTCGGCGATGATCTTTTCAGGGTCCCGGCTGAGCTCTAGAGTATGGGGTAAAACAAAAGAGTCAATCGAATTATCCCCAAATGGGAGCTGTGAAAAATCGCAGCGAAGACTCAAATCCTCTGTTCCTGATTCCATGCTCGATGTACAACAAATATGGTGGCGAATCACACTGGCCTTTAAGGCCTGTAAAGCATGCAAACCACCCAATTGCACGAGATAATATCCAAAAGAAGATTGCAAATGTTCAGACAATAAATCCGTTTCAGCCGCGTACACATAGCGACCCAAGGCAGTCTCATACCATTGTTCCAAGTTAAAATAGCGGTCTGTTTCCATCTCAGTCTATATCCTAGGCTCTAAAAAACGGCTGTACTACTTCAATTTCTATTGTCTTCATCCCTCAATATCCCTATAATGCCCAAACGCCGGAGTAGCTCAGTCGGTAGAGCAACTGATTCGTAATCAGTAGGCCGTGTGTTCGATTCACATCTCCGGCAGTAGGGAAAACCCTACTATTGATAAGACCTTA
>VFKP01000049.1 GCA_009885495.1 Gammaproteobacteria bacterium
TCAGCGAATGATTATATGGCGCCCGCTGTATTTGAAGAAAATAGCGTTAAATGTTAAAAGTAGTGTCCGGAAAAAGGTTGACACATCACACCATTAGTAACTACTCGGGCTTTGTCGTACCCTCCATTAGGAGAATAGTTACCACCACTATTATTTAATTGTTGTCATATCTCAGGGCGAAACGCCGAAGCCATACGATCACATTCGCGCTTTGATAATCCGATCTCAGCTGCGATTTTCCGCCATTGTCTCACCGCATGACTCACTTCTTTCAGGATATCCTGCGCTTTATCTCTTGATAGTCTAAAATCTTTAGCCACTGCGACCGCTATTTCTAAGGATGCCGAGGGATCATCAAAATGAATGGTGGTTGCCAAAACATGCGCTTTAAGTTCAAGAGGTGTAGGATTCATATCATAAGCGGGGGACAAGCGCCAGCCTTTGTAGCGTTCATAAAGGAAGCCATGATTCCGTAAATGATTATCCGTGTTAGAAATCATCACTGTAAAGACTATGCGTCGCCATAGTTCAGCCATATCTTCTTCGGGAGCCGCACCGTTTTGAGCCAGGGCATACGCCATTTCAATATAACTATGTTGTTCGTTGTCTCGTGCACCTAGCATACTCATCGCTGACAAATAAGGAACACGTTGGCCATCATTGCGATCAAATCGCTTAATAATGAGGACTGATTTTTCAAGGATTCTCTCTAAGCGCCATGAGGGTACATTGATCCCGGCATTTTTCGCCAAGGTCAAAGCCAGAGCTTCCCATAGAACAATATTAAATTCATCCTCTTTTCGCGGAAATTTAGCAATCGCAAGACTCCCGTCTCGATCACGCACAGATGCTTTGGGGCGTGCACCACCCAGAGATGAGCCCGGCGCTAATAATAGTTTGAGATCTTCTGCACTCTCATCATCGTCTATAAAACGTTCTGTTGCAGATAACAATTTAGGAAGATATACCAGAGGTGGGATAGCTGATTTATCTTTGGGCTTTAAAAAAAGGGTTTCCAATGGCGCAATAGAAAAGCGTAATGCTCCTTGACGTGCCTCATCATTCACACCCAACAGATAATCGATTTCGAATAGTGTTGTGGGTGCTGTATTTTCACTTTTGGCCCTTGCCGTTTCAGCGCGACGCATCAGAACGCGCCCCCAACGATCGGGTGCAGAATCACCGATAGAGCCAAATACAGTCATACCGACCTCCGTATGAAATGCACCTTCACTGAGTTTTAATGCAGGTTCAAGAGAAAATCTTTCTGGGTATTTTAGCCATTGATTATCATACTCAAAGGACACATTTTCGCGATTTCCACGCAGATGAAACCATAATTTTCCAACACGAATAGTCTCATCGCCAAGCGAGATTGATACGATCACTTCTTGACTATTCATAATCATCACCTTTGTTTTTACGGTTAGGTAGTCGCACTCTTTGCGGCAATTTTTCATCGACCAGTTGGCGGCCCATCAGATCATGAGTAGCATCCACTAAATCAGCCAATCTCTCTGTCATGCCCAATACAAAGAGCACTGCTGCATAACCCCCAATGGATGTCGTAGAATCGCCTTTCTCAATTTTAGCGATGGTAGCTCTAGAGAGTCCGGCACGCTCCGCCATAAGATTTAGCGTGACACGACGGCGGCGGCGAGCATCGTTAATATCTTTTCCAAGTTTCTGTAATGCTCTGATAGCAGGGATCGGCAAGTTGGCTGGGATTTTCATTTTAAGCCTCATATAAGGTACATTAAAACTATATAATGACCATTATAAGATGCTTTATATATTAAGTCAAGTCTGGAGTAACTGAGTGGAATAACTGAGCAATGCAGAATATTTGCATTAGAAATGCAAGTTAATCTCTAGCCTCTTAGCCTTCTACTCAATTGATAGGGATGAATTCCTGTCATTTTTCATAGGCTGAAGTCTTTGTCCTGCCCAAATCCCAAAGTGCTAGTATAGTTTCAATAAAGGGTGCTAGAATACCCACTGTCTGTGCTGGAGGACGAAGGAAGATCGCGCAGGAAACAAAGCTGTTTATTTTTTGGTCTTCTCTTGCTGATGGTAAGGGTAGCGCTTTTAGTTGGAGTGAAAGCATGGTTTGGAATCAACCGGGTGATAATAAAAATGGTGGCCCCTGGGGCAAAAAACCAGGGCAAGGCAATGCCGCGCCTGATTTAGATAAAGTTCTTAAAGACATACAAAATAAATTCAACCAATTTTTAGGTCGTTCTTCTTTGCCTCCCGAAGATTCGGATAAGCCCAAACATCCTTTTTCAGGGCGTTGGATCCTAGGCTTGGTAGTGGCCTTATGGTTTTTATCGGGTATTTACATCGTCAAACCGGCTGAAAAAGCAGTGGTGCTACGCGCAGGTAAATATTTGAAGACCGTAGGCGATGGCCCACATTGGGCGCCCAGTATTGTAGATAAAATTTATAAAGTAGATGAGCAGCATGTATTTTCTTATTCTTATAGTGCAGACATGCTGACCAAAGATGAAAATATTGTCAATGTCAACATCGCCATACAATATCGCATCAGCAATGCGCGGGATTTCTTATTTAATATTTCAGAACCGATTGTCAGTTTGCAAGAATCTACTGCCAGTGCTTTGCGCCAGGTGATTGGCAATACCACTTTAGATTCAGTGCTCACCAGTGGGCGTGATTCTGTTCGCGATGGTGTGCAGGATCAATTGTCGGATATTTTAAACAGTTATCACAGTGGTATTCAAGTCGTTGATGTGGCTTTGCACACGATTAATCCTCCCGATGAAGTTAAAGAAGCTTTTGATGATGCCATCAGCGCTGAACAAGACAGAGACACCACGATCAATCAGGCGCGTGCTTATCAGGAAAAAGTGATTCCCGAAGCTCAGGGGCAAGCACAACGCTTATTAGCTGGGGCGCGAGCCTATAAACAGCAAGTCGTTTTAAATGCACAAGGTGAGACAGCACGCTTTTTAGCGATGCTGCCAGAGTATCATGCCAATCCAAAAGTCATGAGAGAACGGTTATATTTAGCCACGGTAGAATCGGTGTTATCCAAAACCAGTAAATTATTTATCGATGTCAACAAGGGCAATCAGCTCTTTTTAAATGTCCCCGTCGATAAAATGTTGGAAGACAATGGCGATGCGGACAATCCGGTGGACGCCAATGCGGATATCTCTGGTGATGATAAGCAAACCGCGGCAATGACTGCTGCGGCCAATGCGGCAGCCACTGCGAATAATCCCTCAGGAAGTTATTTGGACAATTCAAATTCTGCCAGCAGCTACTTTACTCAGAATCAAGGAGCACAACAATGAACACTAAAACCAAAAGAGGGATAATGGTTGCTGTCATCCTGTTCATTGTATTGATGATGTCTTTGTACACGGTGCGCGAAGATGAAAAAGCGATGATATTACGCTTAGGGGCTTTAAAAGGTGCTGCTGATGGAGGTGTTTATATTGCAGAGCCGGGCTTACACATCAAATGGCCTTTCCTTGATCGTGTGCTTACTTTTGATATGAAGATCCAGAATCTAGACATCAAATCCTCACCGATTGTGACGGTTGAGAAAAAACGCGTCATTGCCGATTATTTTGTGAAATGGCGCATTCAAAATATTCCGCAGTTTTACAAGAGTACCGGTGCGAATATTGAAAATGCGAATCAATTGTTGCAACAACAGTCTAACGATGCCTTACGGGCAGAGTTCGGCCGTCGTACGATCAATGAAGTGGTTTCTGATGATAGAGCGACGATTATGTTAGCCTTGAATAAGAAAACCAATGAGGCTGCGCAAAAGTTGGGGATTGATGTGGTCGGTGTCCGTATTAAAGGCATTGATCTGCCGCCAGAAGTCAGTGCTTCTGTCTTTGCCCGTATGCGCGCAGAACGAGGGCGTGTGGCGACAGAGTTGCGTTCCAAGGGGCGTGCTTCAGGTGAAGCCATTCGCGCACAAGCCGATGAACAAGCCACGGTGATCGTCGCTACCGCTAAAAAAGCAGCGAATGATATTCGTGCACAGGGCGATGGCAGCGCGGCTAAAGTTTACGCGGATGCTTATAGTCAAGATGCGGATTTTTACAGTTTATTTCGCAGTTTGGAAGCGTATCGCAAAACATTTTCAAATTCGAAAGACATTGTTGTGGTGACACCTCAAAGTCAATTCTTCGATTATTTTAATCATTCATCGGGAAGTCAAACAAATCAATAGTATCAAGTGAGGGTAAGATCATGGGCAAGAATGTGGTTGTTTTGGGCAGTCAATGGGGTGATGAAGGCAAAGGGAAGATTGTTGATTTGCTGACTGAACGTGTGCAGGGCGTGGTCCGCTTTCAGGGCGGGCATAATGCCGGACATACTTTGGTGGTAGATGGAGAAAAAACGATTTTACAATTATTACCTTCGGGCATTTTGCATGCTGGTGTGCAATGCATGATTGGCAATGGCGTAGTCGTATCGCTTCAAGCATTGAAAAAAGAAATCGATTTTTTAGAAGCTAAAAATATTCCCGTTAAGAAACAATTGAAAGTGAGTGGGGCCTGTGCCTTGGTGATGCCTTATCATGTGGCCTTAGATTTAGCGC
Source organism: Gammaproteobacteria bacterium (assembly GCA_009885495.1). Lineage (GTDB taxonomy): Bacteria > Pseudomonadota > Gammaproteobacteria > UBA1113 > UBA1113 > VFKP01. The sequence continues at coordinate 4,589 of VFKP01000049.1, forward strand.
GTGAAACACGCCGTGGACAAAATCTCATTGGTACTACAGGGCGTGGTATTGGCCCAGCCTATGAAGATAAAATTGCAAGACGCGGTATTCGCTTTGCCGATCTTTTGGATCCCCAGTATTTTGAAACCCTATTACGAGAAGTTTTAGACTATCATAATTTCGTTTTGAAAAATTATTTGATGACTTCTGTCTTTGATGTTCAAGAAATTTATGAAGAAACTCTGGCTTTGGCTTCTGAACTGTTGCCGATGATAGCGGATATTCCGGCCTTACTACAGCAGCATAGACAACAAGGGCATTCTTTATTATTTGAAGGTGCTCAAGGAACCTTTTTAGACATCGATCATGGCACTTATCCTTATGTGACTTCGTCCAATACGGTTGCCGGTGGTGCTTGTACGGGTTCTGGCTTTGGTCCTCGTTATATTGATGCGGTTTTAGGGGTAACGAAGGCTTACACCACAAGAGTGGGTTCTGGACCTTTTCCCACAGAGTTGACGGGTATTTTAGGCGATACTTTAGTTGAACAAGGTCGTGAATTTGGTTCGAACACTGGGCGTAAACGCCGTTGTGGTTGGTTTGATGCGGTAGCCATGCGTCGCGCTGCTTATATGAATAGCTTATCGGGCCTTTGCATCACTAAACTTGATGTGTTGGACAGCTTTGATCAGGTCCAAATCGCTGTAGCTTATGAAGAGACTGAAGGGTACAGCGATAGTCGCAGAGTGGTAAAACCTATTTATGAAACTTTAGAAGGCTGGAAAAGCTCTACCGTCGGCATTGATTCTTGGTCAAAATTACCCGAGAAAGCCAAAGCCTATGTTAAGCGCATTGAAACCTTGTTAGAAGTGCCCCTTTCTATGGTGTCTACAGGGCCCGATCGAAAACACACCATTGAAATCAGCCCCGTTTTGTAAAGGCGAACACTATGGCAGAAGGATTTGTCTTTGAATGCCAAGGGTCTTGGACGCAAAATGAAGGTGCTTTTTTAGAAAAAACATTGGCTGATTTAAAGCCGGGGCAGCGAAAAACACTGATCATCAACGGGCAGGGCATTGAAGCCTTGGATTCTGCAGGTGCTTTTCTTTTACAGCAATATGCCGCTGCTTGGCAAACTCAAGGCGGTGCTCTAGAATGGCAGGGATTTTCTCAAGAACATCTTCGCGTATTTCAATTGCTGGACGATTATGCGGCTGCTGTGCCCACGAGTTCCAGAACACAAAATTTAGAATGGGTCCAAACTTTAGGGCAAAAAACGATTCTGCTCTGGCAACAGATCTTAGCGTTTAATGCCTTTATTGGTGTGATCGTTGTTGATTTTTGGGGTTGGTGCCGGCATCCTCAGAAGATACGCTTTAAATCAATTTGTTTTGGCATTCAAACAACAGGGACTAATGCCATACCCTTGGTCATCGTTTTGTCTTTTTTAATCGGAGTGGTGTTAGCCTATCAAGTGGGTGTGCAATTACGCAATTATGGTGCCAATATTTTTGTGGTGGATTTTTTAGGATTGGCCATTTTACGTGAGTTTGGCCCGATGATCACCGCTATTATTATTGCGGGCCGAACAGGTTCCAGTTTTGCCGCACAGATTGGCACCATGAAATTAACTGAAGAAGTAGCGGCTTTGCAAACCATGGGCTTGTCACCGGTCGAAGTTTTAGTATTGCCCAGGATGATCGCTTTATTGATTGCTTTACCTTTGCTCGTCATTTTATCTGAAGTTTTGGGATTATTCGGCGGCATGGTGATGGCCCGAGTGATGTTGGCATTGAGTTTTACCGATTTTTTACATCGTTTTGCAGATGCTATTGTTTTGAGTACTTTTGTGGTGGGTTTAATTAAAGTGCCCGTATTTGCTTTCATCATTGCCTCTATAGGGACTTTCCAGGGCTTTCAAGTCAAAGACAGTGCTGCCAGTGTGGGTGAGCATACCACCATCAGTGTGGTGCAGGCTATTTTCATGATCATTTTGGCGGACGCTGCTTTTTCTATTGTATACAGTCATTTGGGTATTTAAAATGACAGAAGAAATCGTGATAAAAGTAGAAGATTTACAAAGCCAGTTTGGCGATCAAATCATCCATCAGCATTTGGATCTCACCGTTTATCGAGGAGAAATTTTAGCTTTGGTGGGCGGCAGTGGTTGTGGTAAAACCACTTTATTGAAACAATTATTGATGTTGAATAAACCAACGGCGGGTAAAATTGAGATCTTGGGTAAAAACATTTTAGACACTCAGATTCAGCTCGGTCATTTACAGCGACGCTGGGGAGTATTGTTTCAGCAAGGGGCCTTATTTTCTTCTTTAACCGTTTTAGAAAATGTGATGTTTCCTTTGAAGGAATTAACCCATTTATCATTTCCAGTGATCAAATCTTTAGCCTATATTAAAATGAAAATGGCACAGTTTCCTTTGGAGGCGGCTGAAAAATACCCTGCTGAGTTGAGTGGCGGTATGCTTAAACGCGCGGCCTTGGCGCGCGCCATTGTCATGGATCCAGAATTGCTATTTTTGGACGAGCCCACCTCGGGTTTGGATCCCCAGAGTGCTGCCAGTTTAGATGCCTTGGTCATGGACTTGCAAAAGACTTTAGGATTAACTATTGTATTGGTGACGCATGATCCAGACACTCTGTGGACGGCCGTCGACAGAGTCGCTTTTTTGGGAGATAAACGGGTGTTGGCGGTGAAACCCATTGCAGAATTGGTTTTAGACCCACAGCCCTTAATTCAAGCCTATTTTGCCAGTGCGCGCACACAGAGGAAAGAAAACAATGGAAACTAAAGGCTATTATGCCAGCGTAGGTTTTTTTGTATTGTTGTTATCAGGTATTGGTTTATTCATTGCCTTATGGCTATCGGTGGGGTTTGAAACTCAAAACTATCAAAGATATCTCATCTATTTTCAAGAGTCAGTCTCGGGCTTAAGTGTCAGCGCACCGGTTAAATACAATGGTGTTGATGTGGGATTTGTGAAGAAAATTGGCATTGATCCTGAAGATCCTAATCGCGTCAAATTATCGGTGGATATTGCCCAGGGGACACCGATCACGACGGATACCCGTGCTATGTTGAATATGCAGGGGGTGACGGGAATTTCTTATATTGAATTGCGGGGTGGAAACCGTTCTTCACAGCCATTAACGGTTGGCAGAGGTCAAAAATATCCGGTGATTGCATCTTCACCTTCTTTGTTGTTTCGTATGGATGCCGCCATCGATCGCCTTTCGCAAAATGTGGAAAATATTACCGGTAGTATTGGCCAAGTGTTTAACACTAAAAACGGCGAATTATTACAAAACACTTTAGTCAACATCAATGGGGTTTCTAAAAATTTGAAAAACAACAGCGATGAATTGAATCGTATCGTGAAAAATGCGGATGTGCTTTTTGTTAATCTGTCTTCAGCCAGTCATCAAATCCCCTCGCTGATCGACAATACCCAAGATGCTTTGAAAAATTTTAAACAATTATCACAACGCTTAGATGATGCTGCAGATTCAGTGCAGCTCACTTTAAAACAAAGCAATGTGATGTTGCAGTCTATTAATAATCAATTGCTGCCTTCATTCATGAGTACTTTAGACAATATCGATGGTTTAACGGTGCGCTTAGACGATTTCACACAACAGCTTTCAGACAATCCTTCCATGTTGATCCGCGGCAAAGCGCCTGCAGCTTTAGGCCCCGGTGAAACACGAACATCCACTCAAAATAGAGGCTAGTATTATGAAACAAGGGCTTTTTGTTCTGCTGGCGATGCTTTTGCTAAGCGCCTGTTCTTTGTTATTGCCGGTGGATGTAGGGGCACAAAAAACCTATGTGTTAAACAGCGAACCCTTGCTCAGTAAACCGGCAAAACTTTATTCACAGGTCTTATTGGTCACCCAGCCGCGATTAGATCCCTTAATGAATAACAATCAAATGGTTTATTTAGATGGCCAACATCAGCTGGGCTATTTCACAGAAAACCGTTGGGCAGCAAAACCCAATCAATTGTTTTTTTCAGTACTTGTAGAGACTTTACAAAAATCAACAGGGTTTCGCGCTGTAGTGGGTGCGCCTTATAGCGGTTTAAGCGATCAACGCTTAGACATTTTAAATTTCAGTATTGTGCAAGATTTTACTCGAAATCCCAGTGTGCTGACTGTGAAAATGGATCTGCAATTCAGCGATGTTAAACAACAGCGGTTATTGGCTGCAAAATCCATTCAAGCGTCTGTGGCGACTTCAGCCAATACACCGCAAGCAGGAGTGGATGCCGCCAATTTGGCCAGTGTGGATTGTCTGAAACAGATTGTAGCGTTTGTAGAAGCACAGCAAAAATTCTCTTAGTGTCTTTTCCCGGACAGTACTGCAGTCCTGTGGAAGAAGACCATTGAAATTCAAGCCTTTAAAGCCTCTTCAACATCCTATGAAGAGGCTAAAAGAGGCGGGCAAGATAAGCTAGGCTTGCACTGTTTCAAGAGATCGTGGAACATGGCGGTTAATGATATTTTCCAAGTCTTTTTCGGTTTTAGGTTTTGCGTAGAAACCTTGCATGCCTGCAGCATAACAGCGTTCTATTGATTCAACGCGGCTGTCTGCGGTCATGGCAACGATAGGTTTATCTTGGATATTGTCCAATGTACGTAATATTTTCGTGGCTTCAATGCCATCCATATCCGGCAAACCCAAGTTCATGAACACCAGTGAATAATCATCATTCTGGCTAGCCAATTCAATGGCGTGTTCAGCATTTTCCGCCCAATCAAAACGACATCCTAAATCATGCAGCATGGTGGTCAGAGCATATTGCACCAAAGGGCTATCCTCGACGAGCAAAATCTTAATCGGTTTTGTCCATTTAGACATTGAAAAGGAGCGGCGTAATGTATTGTGTTGGGCTGTGATATTGGGCGATATTTTTTCTGCGCTATTGTTCATAGGTTTGGTCTCCGTATTGATAGTTAGAGAAGTGAAATCTCTGTAACCCCTCATGGGCTACAGAGGTTTCGGGCAAGGAAAAAACGTTTAAAAGAGATCCTTTTAAAATTCTAGGGGAAGTCAGTCTCCCTTCGCCTCGCCCAGTACTCTGCAGTACTGTCCGGGGAAAGTAGAAACTCCCCTCGCCCGGTACCCCGGGAGAGGGGTTGGGGGAGAGGGTTAAATATTCTTGAGGAAGCATTAATTCAAAACTCCTATATAATAAGAAAATTCAATATAATGGATGTACATTTTGCTGGACAAAATGTTGACGTAAATTGAGCCCTCATTATGGCTATTGATTGTTAAATCAAGAATGCCGTCTTCATAGAAGTTGTGATGGTTCTCATCGTCTAATCGTAAAAAACCTGCATTTTTTCGTTTTAAAAAAAGATGGTCGGCAGAACTGATGTTCATCATTTGTGTGTTGTTATGCGCGTGCATAATATCATTGATTAAGAAAGCGATCTGCTCTCTTAAAATAACACTGGCGTAAGAAAACCCTTCAAGATTGAAGTTAACCCAAATCATACCGTTTAAATTCAGTGTGATATCACGAGTTTCTGGATGCGTGATATAAGGCATCAGCGAACAATATTTTTTTAAAGAGCCTTGATAAAACAATTCGTTACTTAGAATCACCATAATGTCTCTGACCTCTCCAAATTCATTTGGAATAAAATTTCACAGTGGATTATTCCACTCTCCCTTACTTTCGCTGAGATACCATTATTTTATTTTTTAAGTACAAGAAAGAATAAGCCAATTTGTCATCACCGA
>VFKP01000012.1 GCA_009885495.1 Gammaproteobacteria bacterium
ATACTTCCTTAGGTTAAAAAGAAAGTATTTGATCATATTCAGCCCTTGTTGTCGATCTTTTTTGAGAGAACTTTTCAGAGCTGTTCAAAATTTAGATGATCTTGCCCTGCTTAGAAAAGCGTAAATTTGCCTCTCAGCCCTAAAATCGGTTAAAATCTCATCTTTTCGAGGATCTGCCCTTGAAAGCTCATTTTTTACACTTAACTGGCTTTAGCGCCAGCATTAACGATCAAGATTTGTTCAGCGATCTCCATTTGAGTCTATCTGCAGGCTCTCTTTTACATGTTTTAGGTCCTAATGGCTGTGGCAAAAGTACTTTTTTAGCCAGTATAACCGGATTAAGCTTACATCCAGGGCAAGCCTATTGGGAAGATGAACAAAGTCAAAAAAATAAAATAAACCCTAGCCAAGATATTTTTTACTTAAGCCATCGACGTTGCCTAAAACCTGAATTGACCGTCGCTGAAAATATTGAACATTTAGCCTGCCTACACGGAAACACGGATCGATCGATGGCGTCTATCGCCGAAGAACTGGGTTTGACACAACAACGGTCTCAATTTGCCAAGGATTTGTCTCAAGGACAACAACAACGCCTAGCCCTAGCTCCTCTTATTTTAGCGCATAAGCCTTTGTGGCTACTCGATGAGCCCAGTGTAGCCCTTGATCACAAAGCTAAGCTTTGGTTTTATCATCGCTTGCAAACGCATTTGCATCAACAAGGCTTTGTCATCATGGCTTGTCATGAAGCACTCCTTGCACTGGAAACCCCCGTACACACTCTGAATTTGGGGGAAAGCGCCTGATGTCTCATTCCATATTCCGCACGCTCTTGCAGCATGAACTTAAATCTTATTATCGCCAAGCCGCAAAATGTTTAACCCCACTGGCTTTTTATCTGTTAGTCGTCTGTTTATTTCCTTTTGCGCTCAATGCTGAAAAAACAGTGTTACAGACCTGTGCCGCCGGTATTGTTTGGATAGCCCTGCTCTTGTCTTTACTCATGTCATTCCCACGCTTATTTGCAGACGATCACCAAGAGGGCAGCCTCACACAATATTGTTTACAGGATACGATGCTGATGCCTTATATCAGCGCCAAAATGCTCGCTCATGCTTTTATGCACATCCTGCCCTGTCTATTACTGACTCCTATCCTAGGCTTGCTCTTGTATTTATCTGTCAGAGATATTGAGATCTTATGGCTCACTATTTTGCTGGGTAGCCCCATACTTTTACTCATCGGCAGCTTAGGCGCTGCATTAACCTTAAGAGCAGGACAAGGCAGCGCCTTATTGGCTTTGATCTTATTTCCCTTATACATTCCCGTCTTGATTTTAGCTTTAAATTGTGTGACTCTCGCCACTGCAGGGCGACCGATTGCCGGCTTATTGGCTTGGCTGTGTGCTTATGCCTGCCTATGCATAGCCTTGATCCCTTTCGCCATTAAAGCCATTTTAAAAATTGGAGTACAATAATGTTGTCTTGGAGCAAACATTTTTTAGTGCCTAAATACTGCTATCGCTTAAGCGAAAAACTTTTGCCTTGGCTGACTTTCGTTTGGATTTTAAGTTTAAGTTATGGCTTAATTGCAGGCCTTTGGTTTGCCCCCGCTGATTATCAGCAGGGTGATGGCTTTCGCATCATCTACGTTCATGTCCCTGCGGCCATCATGGCCATGGCCGTTTACAGCCTTATGGCGATAGCAGCCGTCTTAAGCTTAGTGTTTCGCCTGAAAATCGCTGCCTTGGTTATGAGTTTAAGTGCCCCTATTGGCGCTGCTTTTACTTTCTTAGCGCTGGTCACAGGCTCTCTTTGGGGCAAACCCATGTGGGGAACCTGGTGGATTTGGGATGCTCGTCTAACCTCTGTATTGATCTTATTTTTCCTTTATCTGGCTTTTATGGCTTTACGCTCGGCCCTTCCTGAAGAAAAGACTCGCGATCAAATCAGCGCTTGGCTACTCATCATTGGCTTTATCAATATTCCCATCATTCATTATTCGGTACAATGGTGGAATACCTTGCACCAAGGCGCCAGTTTAAAATGGGATCCCAGTATCGCTCCTAGCATGCTGTATCCATTGCTGGCGATGATCTTGGCTTTTGCCTTATTCTACGCCTTAATTTTATTACAACGCTTGCAAACTGAGTTATTATACCGTGAACGTAAAAATCCCTGGGTTAAAGAGGTGATCGATGAACTTTCATGAGTTTTACACCATGGGCGGCTATGCGCCTTATGTCTGGCCCTCTTTTGGCCTTGCCGCCCTCACGTTTATCAGCCAATGGCTTTTGACCGTACACAAGAAACGTCGCACATTAGAACGATTAAAAACATTTTGGGATAGACATGAATCATAAACAACGACGCAAATTAAGCCTCATTGGTTTTCTGGTTTTATTTCTAGGCATCGCCTGCACTTTGGTCTTATACGCTTTAAGACAAAATATCAGCCTCTACTACACGCCCAGCCAAGCCTTAGTAAAACCCCTGCCCCAGAGCCAAAACCTACGTCTGGGCGGCTTTGTGGCCGCTGACAGCGTTCATATGGATCCCCGTACTCTGGCTTTGAATTTTCAAATCACCGATTATCAAACGGCTATTCCGGTGGTCTATCATGGCGAATTGCCCAATTTATTTCGCGAAAAGCAAGGTGTGGTCGTCAGCGGACATTTTGATGGACAAGGCCATTTTATCGCCAGCGAAATCTTAGCCAAACATGATGAGAATTATATGCCTAAACCGGTCAAAGAATTATTAGACCAACAAGGAGCACCACATGCTGGCTGAATGGGGCACTCTATTATTAATATTGGCTTTTGTGCTTTGTCTTACGGTATTGTGTATACCCTTATGCTGCGATCGCCAACACAAAGCTCTACCTTCTTTTCTCTTGCGCGGCACATTGGCTTACAGCGCCTGCATTTTCTTAGCCTTGTTTTGCCTGATGCTCGCCTTTTTACGCTATGATTTCACTTTATTGTCTGTGTACAACAATGCCAATTTAAGTTTGCCTTGGTGGTATCGCTTAGGAGCGACTTGGGGCCATCATGAAGGTTCGCTCTTACTCTGGTGCGCGCTCTTAGCCGCTTGGATTGCGAGTGTGGCCTTGTTTCCCCGCTCTTTAAGTCAAAACACGCATCGCTTAGTCTTACAAATGCTGGCCTTTATCGAAAGCGGTTTTTTATTATTCTTATTACTCACCTCTTCGCCTTTCACGCGCTTTTTCCCCAGCGATGCGGTGCCCGCGCAAACCTTAACACCCATCTTGCAAGATCCCGGTTTAATGTTTCATCCGCCCATGCTCTATCTAGGCTATGTGGGTTTTGCCGTAGGGTTTGCCTACGCCATTGCCGCATTGATTGAGGGTAAACTCGATCGACAATGGTGTATCAGCTTACGCTTATGGGTGGGTTTATCCTGGGCCTTTTTAACTTTGGGCATTGTGCTCGGTAGTTGGTGGGCCTATCGCGAATTGGGCTGGGGAGGCTGGTGGTTTTGGGATCCCGTAGAAAATGCTTCTCTTATGCCTTGGCTGTGCGCCACAGCCCTAATGCATAGCCTCATTGTCACTGAAAAACAAAATGCCTTTAAAGCCTGGGTGATTGTCTTGGCTTTATTGTGTTTTGCTTTAAGTTTATTGGGCACTTTTCTCGTGCGTTCGGGCGTATTAGTGTCCGTGCATGCCTTTGCCAATGATCCTTCTCGAGGATCCTTTTTATTGCTGTTTTTAGCCAGCTTATGGGCGGGCAGTTTAATTTTATATGGGCTACGGGGACATCGTTTAGCTGCAATACATCATTTTTCGTTATGTTCCCGCGAAACTTTTTTACTCATCAACAGCGTGGTGATTTTAACTTTATTGGCCACTGTTGTTCTAGGCACCTTATACCCCATTATTTTAGATGCTTTGGGTTTAGATAAGATCAGCGTCGGCATGCCTTATTACACGGCGGTATTTGTGCCTTTAGCCTTACCTTTATTGATCTTAATGGCCATTGCGCCTAAACTGCATTGGCGATCCGACACATTGCAACGGATCTTACCCAGCTTTATTCTGCCTCTTTTCTTAAGCCTATTCTTAACGGCTCTCATTCTCGCTCTTGACTTAAAAAGCCGTTCTATTTTAACTGCTTTAGGTTTAGGAATTGCTTTATTTGTTTTGCTCAGCACCTTTAGCGATGCCTTCTCTCGTATTCGCCATAAAAATTTGCGCTTAAGGCGTTTAGCCATGATCATTGCTCATCTGGGGATCGCTATTTTAGTTTTGGGAATTACCTTAAATAAAAGCCATAGCAGCGATCGCGAAGTCAAAATGCAAGTCGGTAGTAACGCGAGTTTAGGCTCCTACACCTTTAGTTTAGACCGCTTAACGCCGATCCAAACCGCCAATTATCAAGGCATGCAAGCTGATTTTAGCATTCTTAAAAATCAACATTTGTTAACCCAAGTCAGCAGTGAAAGTAAATTGTTTCCTTTATCCGGTAGTTTAGTGACTGAAACGGGGATCAGCATTAATCCTTGGCGCGATCTTTATGTCGCTTTAGGCCAAGATCTGGGCGAAGGCATATGGATTGTCCGTTTATACGATAAACCTTTTGTGCGCTGGATTTGGCTGGGCGGTTTATTGGTTTTTATCGGCATTATATTAACTTTAAGTACGCGAGTAGCTCATGAAACTTAAATTCTTTATGCTGCGTTTAGCCTTACCGCTGCTATTGTTTATGGGCATGCTCGCCGTTTTATGGCATGGATTGTACACCGATCCCAAAATTTTGCCCTCGACTTTGATTGATCATCCCGTTCCAGAATTTAAATTGCCAGAACTCTTCGCCCCTGAAAAAAAAATTGACTCTAGTATTTTCTTAGGCAAAACCAGCATCGTCAATGTTTGGGCCAGTTGGTGTCAAGCCTGTATCAGTGAACAAGAACTGATTCGAACGGTGGCCAGCGATCCTAAAGTACAATGGATCGGTTTTGATTATAAAGACGATCCGAGGCAGGCTAAAGCTTGGCTTAAACAATATGGCAATCCTTATCAAACCATATTAAATGATGCTAACGGTTTAGCCGCATTAGATTGGGGCATTTATGGCACTCCAGAAACCTTTGTCATTGATGGTAAAGGGATTATACGCTATAAGGAAGTAGGCCCTATCACCACCCTCGACTGGCAAAATGATTTTCTACCTTTACTCAATCAACTCGAAAAGGAAAATACTTAAATGCGCTCTATCTTGTTGAGTTTAATTCTATTATTTAATTTTGCTCTTGCAGAAAATACAGCCCCTGATAATGCTGTTTATGCTTTTAATACCGAAGCACAAAGCGCCCGCTTTAATGATCTGATCAGTCAATTTCGTTGTCTGGTCTGTCAAAATGAAAGTTTAGCCGATTCGAACGCGGGCTTGGCTTCTGATTTACGCCAACAAATTTACCTTCGCGTACAACAAGGACAAAGCGATGCTGATATTCGCCATTATTTAATCGCGCGTTATGGCGATTATGTCTTATTTAAACCACCCTTTACTCTCAATACTTCAGCCTTATGGATCTTACCTTTTCTATCCGTGTTGGCGGGTCTTATATTCTTATGTATCAAAATTCAAAAGAGATCTCGAATATGATCATTCTATTATTACCTTTTATGCTACTGATGTTAGGCTTAAGTTTTTGGGCTACCCGTCCTTTAATCGCAGGGGCCTGGACAATTCAAAATTTTGCTAAAATACTGGTTTTAAACGCGAGTATGGTGTTATGTACTTTGTGCTTATATGCATTCTTAGGGCATGCTAAAGCCTGGCAGGCCTGGCAAAATCAAGGCCGCGATCATTATCAATTGATGACCGAAGTCCAAGCTCTGGGCGGATTTTCGGGTTTGATTCAAGGCATTAAAACCAAATTAGCCGAAAATCCCAATGATGTTCAAGGTTGGCGTTTGCTGGCTAAGCTCTATGCCGCCCATGGCGATACGGTTTTAGCCAATGAGGCTTTAGAGCAGGCTAAGAAAGTAGAGCAAAACTTGCCTCAATAAAATAATCAAGGGCTCTGGTTTTAGCCGTACGCTTAGACTTTTCTACTCAGTCTTTAATCCCGGCCTTATTGAGAAGGCCAGGATTTATAGATCTCAGTGACTGATTAGATTAACCAGGGCCTCTTTTAAAGGAAGATGTTTCAGGTTCCCCCCTCTTGAGAAGAACTGCTAGCCTGAGAAAAACTGCTAGCCTTAGAATTCCAATATGGAAAATGCTGTTTTCTTGGCTTGATTTTTGGTCCTGGTACGTACACTATCTCCTCATGAGCAGCCTCATCAGCAGCCTTAACCTTAACCCCAGCCTTAGCAAGAGAATCATCACAGGCCTTGCTACGTGCTCTTTTATCTTGAATTTCAGAAATAGCTTGTAATTCTTCGCTGTTGCTGAGTGCACAGTAAGCAAATGATAATGCACGCCCGTTTTCACGCATCGCCTCCAACACAATCTCTATGTCGGCACTTAAGTTGGGTAAAGAAAGGAGTTTTTCGAACTCTTCATAGGACCTTCCGAAGCGAGACGACGACGACCTCCTTTGCTGGTGGTCACCCTCAATTAATGACAGCGCCAGGCCATTTTGACGCACCGCCGCCAGCACAATGGCTCTATCGCTTCTGAATTCTAAGCACAAGTCTTGCAGATCCCAGGCCTTTTCACTTACTGCCCTCAGCGCAGCCTCTCGGTGACCGCTTACTTTTGGGTTAAGCGATTTCAGGTACGACTCTGGAACCGGCGGAGCCTTTCGCTCAACTTTTTCCAAGGAAGCGCTGTTTCCAGCTTTTTGCTCTACACGCACATCGTTTCTATTCGCAGCCATAATCATACCCTCTTGTTATATTAAAATATTGACTCTGGGTCATCCCTTACCCCTGTTTGCCTCCACTCAGCTCAAGAGCCTATTCCTAGACCCAGCAAGAATTGCTGTATTATAGTACAACAAGCCCTTACAAGCTATCCCTATAGAACCTTCCGCAAATGATAAGCTCTAAACTCAAAGCCTTGATTTAAATAAAAGCGATGGGCAGCATGCCTATCAGGACCTGTGTCTAAATGCAGTTCTTGGCATTTTTCTTCTCTTGCCAAATCCAGTATAAAGGCCATTAACCGCTCCCCATACCCCTGCCCTCTTGCCGATGAAAGGGTTGCAAAATCATCGATGTATAAACTCTTCCCCCAGGCTAATCGCTCTGTTAGGCGATAGCCTAAAACACTGAATACCGCTTCTTCGGCCTTTAAATATATCAAATGATACCCCTGTGTATGCTGTCTTAAGACTTGCTCGATAAAAACGTCTTCGCTCAGTTGAGGTCGCAATTCACGCATCACGGGATAACAAGCGGCCAGGGATAAGCGATCTTTGGCCTCAAGAATAGTCTCAAACATTATCATTTCCCCTTGGGTCACTATTCTCCCCCTAATGGAGGGTACGAATAGTTACCCCCTTGGCTTTAAATTAAAGAAATAGTATACTGCCCTTATGGACAATATTGCAATCAATATCTTCTGGAAATCTTTTTCAGATTTATCTCCCGCAGAATTATATGCCATCCTGCAATTGCGCGCCCGTATTTTTATTGTCGAACAAAACTGCGCTTATCTCGATTTGGACAATACGGATCTAAAAGCCCAACATCTACTGGCCTACACATCAGAGCCAGAAAAACTGATAGGCACCGCTCGCATTTACAATTCACAAAATGAAACCTTAGTGCATTTCGGTCGTTTATGCATTGATAATAGTCTTCGCGGAAAAAGTTATGGGGCACTATTAATGAATGCCATTCTTGAAAAAATAAAAATCCATCATTCTCAAAAACCCATCAGCATTTCCGCACAATATTATCTAAAATCTTTTTACGAAAGTTTTAATTTTGTGGCTTCTGGCAATGTTTATGATGAAGATGGCATCCCCCATATTCATATGGGTCGAGATTAATATTATGGGCGCTAACAGAGAAGAGCTCATTCTTGTAGAACCCACAAAACTCAGTGCTGACGATAAAAGAGAATACTTTTCTGAAGAGCCTAAAAATCTAGGGCTTTGTTTTAAGCCCTTGCAAGATCCAGAAACTCTGAGTGCTTTTTTAAAATCTTTGATCTCAGCTCCCTCTGAAAATTCGGACGCTGGCACAAGCACTTTGGAAACATCATCCTCTATAGAAACAATCAGAAAAATTATCGCTTTGATTCAAAACCCAAGAGATGAACGCCTTTGTCTTACTCCAGCTGATTTGCGTCGACTACAGATTAATCAATTATTTGAATATTCCAGATCAGAAGATCAATATGAAGCGATAAAAAAACTCCTTGAAGACGATAGAATAGAGGTAAATGTCTGCGATAAAGATGGCTGGAGCCCTCTTCATATTGCCGTTTATAACAACCATCTCAGGATTGCCGCTTTATTATTATGCTATGGCGCCAAAACTCGGCAAAAAACCAAGATCGCTTGTATTCCTTTAGAGTTTGCCGTACAGCAAGGTTCTTGTCTCATGGTTCAATTGCTATTGACACAAGATCCACAGAGCGTTCATCTTCCAGGCGCAAGTGGACAGAGCTTTTTACATGATGCCGTACAAGCCAGTGATTTCGAGATGATCCACTGTTTAATGCGCAATAAAGCGGATGTAAATATTGTAGATTTCTTAAATATGTCCCCTCTAGCCTGGGCCGTTGAAATCGAATCAGATGAAATAGTGGAATATCTACTGATTCAAGGTGCTAATCCTAATATACAGAACAATCAGGGCCGCACCGCTTTACACATCGCGGCCCAAAGAGGCCTTGAGACCATCGTTAATTTATTACTTCAGAATAATGCCCTGATCGATTTACTGGATTCGAAAGGTTTAAGCCCCTTACATTTAGCCATCGAAAATCAAGAAACCGAAATTGCTTTTTTATTAATAGAACAAGGTGCTGATATTTCTTTGAAAAATGGAGAAGGTAAAACGCCCCTTAATCTTGCTCAAAAATTCTATGGCAATCAAAATTATGATTTTGAACTCTTTCAAGTTTTAAAGTTTCCTAAAAAATCTGAATCTCCAATAGATCAACAAAGTGTTTCAGTATTGATTCAGCATTTTGGACTCTATAAAAATCTCAGTACATCTGAGAGATCATTCAACCAGAGCCCTATTTTAGGATCGCGTTCATTCAATCGATCGAGGTCTTAGTTCTTCTTTTGTAGAGACGCGATTTATCGCGTCTAAGTATTAGAAAACCTCTTAGAATCTTGATGTAAAATACGATTTTTGTACTTCCTAGGCCTAAAAAAAGAAAATTTCTCAAGGGGCCCGAAGATCTAAGACGCGATAAATCGCGTCTCTACAAAAGAAATGTTATCGCGGTCTCTACGATTTGACAGCGCAATGAATTAATTGAAATGAGACCTCAAACGTTCTATTTGAAATCTCGCATTTTAGGATCGAAATCTTCATCGGCTCCTTTGTCTAAGCCAAAAGCCGCGTGTAAGGCTCTAACCCCTAATTCTAAATATTTTTCATCCACCACCACCGAGATTTTAATTTCCGAAGTGGAAATGAGCTGAATATTAATACCTTCAGCACCCAAGACTTGAAACATTTGTGGAGCAACACCCGAATGCGAACGCATGCCAACACCGACTAAAGATATTTTAGCAATTTTCGCATCGCCCTTAATGTCGCGCGCGCCCAGCTCTTTGGCCACTGCGGATAAGATCTCTAAAGCCTTTTTATAATCTTCTCGTCCAACGGTAAAAGAAAGATCCGTCAAATCTTCATTGATTTTGTTTTGCACGATCATATCCACATCAATATTGGCCTCACCAATAGGGCCTAAAATTTTTGCCGCCACACCCGGTTGATCGGGAACACCAATGATCGATAATTTTGCCTCAGAGCGATTAAACGCAATCCCAGACACTAAAGGACGTTCCATAGACACCTCTTCATAAGTGATTAAAGTTCCTTGGCCATCGTGAAAACTGGATAACACACGCAAGGGCACCTTATATTTACCGATCAATTCAACAGATCGTTTCTGTAATACCTTAGCGCCTAAACTGGCCAATTCCAGCATTTCTTCAAAGGTAATATGAGTGAGTTGCCTGGCATCCGGCACCACGCGCGGATCGGCCGTATAAACCCCATCCACATCCGTGTAAATTTGACACTCATCGGCTGCAAGGCTAGCCGCCAGAGCAACCGCCGTTGTATCTGAGCCGCCGCGACCTAAGGTGGTGATATTGCCATAACTGTCTACCCCCTGAAAGCCTGCAACCACGGGAATAATACCTTCTTCTAAGGCTTGCTTCAAAGGATAAGGATCGATGCGCTCGATGCGCGCTTTCACACAATGATTTTCGCTGAAAATTTGCGCCTGAGCACCCGTGTAAGAACGCGCGGGATACCCTTTATCAATCAAACACATGGCCAATAAAGCCATCGACACCATCTCCCCCGTGGCCACCGTCACCGAATACTCTCGCGGATCAGGACATTCCACTAAAGATTCCGCCAATCCCACTAAGCGATTGGTTTCACCACTCATGGCCGAAACCACCACCACCACTTGATGACCGGCTTGTTTGGCTTCAATCACCTTATCGGCAACACGACGGATCCTATCCAAACTACCGACTGAAGTGCCACCGTATTTTTGTACCCATAAACTCATAGCAGACTCTTTTTATACTGGATTAGGAATATCAACAAACTCATGATTTAAATCAAAGCGATGGGCTAAATGTTCGCCCAAAGCTTGAACGCCATAACGTTCTGTCGCATGATGACCACAAGCAAAATAATGCAGACCGGATTCTCGTGCGCTGTGTACGGTACGTTCAGAGATTTCGCCGCTGAGATAAGCATCCACTCCCAACTCGATGGCTTTATCAATGCCATCTTGCGCCGCGCCCGTACACCAGGCAATGGAATGAATAGACTTGGCCTGCCCTTGAATGTGCAAAGGCTTTTGCCCTAGTTTTTGAGTAAGCTGCCCTGTCAATTCCTTCACCGAGCAAGGTTCTACTAAATGTCCCTGAAAAATCAAACTGCCTGGGGCAATCGGCCCTAGAGAATTGATATTCAAGATCTGCGCTAAACGAGCGTTATTACCGAACTCTGGATGGGCATCCAGAGGCAAATGATAGGCTAAAAGATTCATCTGTGTTGCTAACAATAAGGCTAAACGCACACGCATCAACCCTGTAATGCTTAAGCTCGAGCCTTTCCAAAAATAACCATGATGCACTAAGATTAAATCGGCTTTTAATTCATGCGCACGTTCCAATAAAGGCAAACAGGCGCTCACACCCGAAACAATGCTGCGAATAGAAGAACGGCCTTCCACTTGCAAACCATTAGGGCAATAATCATTGAATGTTGCACTCGAGAGTAGCTCGTTACAATAATTGACTAAGATCTGTCGTTGAATCTCAGCCATTAATTGTGTTCTCGATAGATTTTAGCCCCCAATTGCAAGAGTTTCTCTTCAATGACTTCATAGCCTCTATCAATGTGGTAAATGCGATCGACAATAGTCTCCCCTTTCGCCACTAATCCTGCCACCACCAAACTGGCTGAAGCACGCAGATCGGTGGCCATCACGGGAGCACCATTCAAATGTTCTTTTCCTGTGACAATAGCGGTATTGCCTTCTAAAACGATTTCTGCACCCATACGCTGCATTTCTTGCACATGTAGGAATCGATTTTCAAAAATGGTTTCCACGACCTTTCCACGCCCTTCTGCTACGGTATTCAAGGCAATGATTTGTGCTTGCATATCGGTTGGGAATCCAGGATAAGGTTCAGTGCTCACATTCACCGATTGGGGTCTTTGACCTTTCATATCCAGAGTAATGCTATCAACATCCACGCTGATCTCGGCACCGGCTTGCCTTAACTTTTCCAATATTTGCTGCATGCTGCTGGGTAAGACTTGTTTGATTTTAATTTTTCCGCGCGTCGCTGCTGCGGCCACTAAAAAAGTGCCGGCTTCAATACGGTCTGGCATGACTCGATGTTCACCACCGCCTAATTGTGAAACGCCTGTGATGACAATGCGATCTGTCCCGGCACCGCTGATTTTAGCCCCTAAGGTATTTAAATAATTGGCCAAATCGATGACTTCAGGTTCTTTAGCGGCATTGTGTAAAACAGTCTGCCCACGGGCTAAGGTTGCCGCAATCATTAAATTTTCCGTACCCGTCACCGTGACGGTTTCAAAATGGATCTCAGCACCGCTTAAACCTTGTGGTGCTTTAGCGTGAATATAGCCATTTTCAATGCTGATCTTAGCGCCCAATTTTTCCATGCCTTTCAAATGCAGATCAACGGGTCTAGCACCAATGGCACAGCCGCCCGGGAAAGAAACTTTGGCTTTTCCAAAACGTGTGAGTAAAGGACCTAAAACCAGAATGGAGGCCCGCATGGTTTTGACTAATTCATAAGGCGCTTCAAAACGCTGAATGTCTTCAGCATACACTTCAACACCCATTTGATCATTTAAAATAAAACGGGCACCCATGCCACCGGTCAATTCCATCATCGTCGTAATGTCTCTTAAATGAGGCATATTGCCAATTTTAACCGGCTCTGTGGCCAATAATGAAGCGGCCAATATCGGTAAAGCCGCATTCTTGGCGCCCGAAATCCTCACTTCCCCTTGTAAAACTTGTCCACCTTGAATGATCAATTTACTCATATTTTTATTTTATCCTAACGATAGATTAATAATTTTATCCACTCGGCTCAAGGCGGCCATCTGCGCCAATTGCTTGGGAATATTGCGAAACTCTAGCTTAACTTCTTTTTTTTGAGCTTGGCGGAGCCATTCGATCAATAAAGCCATGCCGGCACTGTTGATCAGCGTCACCGCGCTTAAGTCTAATGACAACAAAGGCCGCTTTGCATTTAAATACTGGGCCAACTGCGGTGCTAAACCAGGCACATTCTGATAATCGATACAACCTTGCAGCGAAAGTTCAGTGTCTGAATGAGCGACTAAAACTGCCTGACTCACTTTTTCATCTCAGCATTGTGCTGATTCAAGGCGGTTAAGAGTTGATCCATCCCCCCTTGATTCAATTCATTGGCAAACTGAGAACGAAAACTTTGAATGAGGCTAACCCCATCGACATTAATATCGTACACCTGCCAATCGCCATTGTTGGATAACAGACGATAATTCACTGGAATAGCCGGTCCTCCCGATTGCAAAACATCACTCTTGACTTGCACTCGATCGCCGTCTATTTCACCTGGGCGTAAGGGATAAAATTTAACCTGTTCATCGGTGTAAGCTGCAAAGGCAGAGGCATAAGTGCGGATCATTAAAGTGGTAAAAGCTGCGGTAAAGGCCGTTTGTTGATCGGGCGTTGCCGCATTCCAAGCATTACGTCCCAGAGCCAATTTAGCCATCAATTGAACATTGACTTGTGGCAGCAGAATATTACGCGCCAAATCTTCCACCAAAGAAGGCTGGGTTTTAATCTGTGACTGATTGGTTTTGAGCGCGGCAATCATTTGATCAGCTGTGCCACTGAGTTCAGCAACGGGATCAGAGCTTGCAAAAGCCAAACTCAGCACTGACATGCTTAAAAAAAGAACTAAAGCTCTCTTTAAGCCTTTTAATCTATTCATTTCAACCTCTTTTTGTGAAAAACCTGCCCTTAGGAATGGGGGATAGTATGGCATAAGTTGAGGGAAAAATCACTTTTTTTTAGCGCTTAAGATCGTTCATGCAAACTTAAATATTAGAAAAAAATGAACTTTCTTTCAAAGGAGAACGATATTATTTCACTCGAAAAAATCTAAAAAGAATAAAGATTAAATTTTTTAAGTAATAAAAATTAAGGTTCTTAGGGAAAATACGTTTTAATTGGTCAAATTTTGACATAATAGCTATACTTGAAACAATAGGGTCTCGTCCTTTTGCTTCATACACAGCAAAGCCCCGAAAGCTTACAAGCAATGTATAAATTTTTTAGAAAAGGGGGTTCAAGTAGTTAGCAAGCAGATAAGGATAAAGAATAAAATGCTAGAAAATAATACCTCTTTCTTAGTGGCCGATGTAGAAGGCTCCACTAAACTCATTTCAGATGAAGATGTCGAACAAGCCAGAGAATGGCTAGAAGGCGCCGTAGAAATCATGCTCAATGCCGTCCAGCGTTATCATGGGATTGTACTGAGTATTGCCGGTGATGGGGTCAGCGCTTATTTCGATGGCCCTGAACATAATTTACGTGCCTGTTGTGCTGCAGTTAAAATACAGCAAGATGCACGCCAGTCTAAATTGCCTACGGCCATACGCGTCGGTTTACACTCTGCCCAGAGTGGAAAAAACCAAACACCTCATCTGAGGATAACACAATTTATTGAAGAACAGGCCCCCCCTCAGGGTATTCAACTTTCAGAACCTATGCAAAAAGACTGTGGGCCTTGGATCCACGCAAAAATATCCTTAAGCATCACTCCTGCAGGACCCTCTGAACCGATCAACACCTATACACTCCAGAGTGTACAATCTGAAGTTTACCCTAGGGTCGAAAAAGCCTTAGATACTCTCAAAAAACAAGGACCTGCTGAAAAAATGATTCCCAGCAAGCATCACCGGCCGGGCGAGCGTAAATTCATCACCAGTGTTTTTATTAAAACCATTCCGCATAATCCACAACAGACTGACTTCAAAGCGATTAATGAGATTATAGACAACACTGTTCAGCGTTTTGAGGGGATCCTCATTAAGCATATCGGTGATACGATCTTAGCCCTTTTTGGCGCTCCCATCACTTATGAAGATCATCCCTTACGAGCCTGCTTAGCCAGCTATGTGATGCAAGAAAATATGATCACCCAAGCACTCCCTTTTGACTTAAAAATCGGTATCCACAGCGGGGAAGCCGTAATCGATGAATTTGGCAGTCAAGAATACCATCAATACGATGCCGTCGGCTCTTCTGTCCATTTAGCCGCACGCATGATGCAATCAGCCGAGAAGCATCAAATTCAATTGTCTGAAGACACTTTTCGTTTGGTAGAGCCCTTTATACAAGCGTCTTTTTTGGGTGAAAAAAAGGTCAAAGGATTTGAACATCCTATTCCATGCTATACCTTGACTGGCCTACATCCTGCGAATATTCGTAAAAAATTAGATGCTCAATTTTATGGCGACACCCCTTTTATAGGGCGTGAAAATGAAATGGATTTATTTAAACTTTGCATTGAACAGACCCAAAATGATCATGGCACATTACTGGCCTGCTCTGCTGAACCCGGCATAGGTAAAACACGTCTTATTTATGAATGCTCTCAATGGGCTAGAGCCAAAGACAGAGTGGTTTATTCAGTCTCAGCATCGGCTTATGAGAAAAATCAAGGCTTTTCTTTATTACGTTCTTTTGCATATGAGCTGTTTAATGTCGATCGCCTTCACCCCACTTCCCTGCAGATCAACCAAGCTACCCTGCAGTTACAGCGGGTCTCTTTTTCGGAACCCTTGGCTCATTTCGCTATGCTTAATCTCCTCAGCGTTGAGATCACTGAAACCGCCTGGTTGGGACTTTCGCCAGTATTGCAACAAAAAATTCTGTTTAAAAGTCTGGTCGAGTTTTTAATATCAGAAGATGCCAAAAAACCGATAGTCCTTGCCTTTGAGGATTTGCACTGGTGTGATCCTGAGAGTTTGGCTTTTATTCAGATCTTAAGTCAACATCTATCGCAATCAAAAATACTGCTTTTACTCGACTATAGGCCCGAATTTGAATTGCCCGAGGATTTAAAACAAAAGGGTGAGGAAATTTCATTAAAACCCCTCAACAGCGAAAATTCTGAAAAATTTCTGGCCTATCTACTGCCGGGAGATCAGAGCTTAATACCCTTAAGACAAACTATACTTAAGACGACAGAAGGCAATCCCTTTTTTATTGAGCAATACATCAAGGATCTAAAGACTAAAAAGATCGTGACATTACAAGGTGAGCATTATCATCTGGGGGCTGCAGTAGAGTTCAATGAATTACCACAGACCGTACAAAGCCTAATAACCAGTCGCATTGATTTACTCGCTCAGGATAAAAAACTCTGTTTACAACAAGCCTCTTGTTTAGGCCGGGTTTTTCCTCTATCCTTTTTGCGTTATATCAATGGATCTGAGGAAGCACAACTTTTCAACGCCTTACAAAAATTAGAAGAATATGGATTTATCTATCGCAGCGGCTTATTTCCAGAACCCGAATATACGTTTAAACATGCTTATATTCGTGATGTTGCTTATCAGAACATGCTCGGCAAAACCAAACAACGCTATCATGCCCATTTAGTTGAACAGGTTGAAGCAAAGCATCTCACTGAACTCAAGAGATTTTTGAGCTTATTGGCACAACATGCTTATCTGGGGCATTTATGGGAAAAAGCTTTGCGCTATTATAACCAGATGATGCCTAGCAGCGCCACCATTGATTTTCCAAATTCTCAATATATAATGATTGGCGAACGGGCAGAAGAATGTTTTGCTTCATTGGGAGAAAAAGAAAAACGAGCTCATTTTCGGGATTACGCACGTATTCTATTTTTATATGCTCAAGGCTTATTCGTCAAACATCGCTTTGAAGAGTATATGCAAATCTTTACGACAATGAATGAACAATCCATAGAATTTGAAGACATGGCCCTGCAATTGTACTGCCGTGCAATTCAACTATTTGAATCCATGTCTGGGCACGCGAGTGATGTATATCCTATAGCCATGGAACTTTTAACTGCGGTGGATGAAGTTTCTAAAACTTTAAATGATGAAATGAGCAAAGACTTGAGATTGCATGTCAAACTGGCTGTGTTGCACCCTCTACTTGCCCTGGCCCGTTATCAAGAGATGGAAAGCATTCTTGCCGAAATGCTTGACGAACATTTACCTATAGACTATGTGAGTCATTATACCTCCACCCCAGCCATCATGCTTGCCTTAACTTTCACTCTGTTTAGCGAATTAGCACAAGCTGATTCTGAAAAGGCAGAAGAAAAAATAGGACTCTTAGAAAATTATATTAACACGAGTCCTCCGAAAACAGAAGTTCTAATTGCCGCCTATTGGGGACGCTTAGCTTATTATCGTTACACAGGAGATTTCGAATATGCCTACAAAATTTCAGTTCAGATGATCCAAGATGCCATCGAAATAGAACATGAATTTGCAATAACCATGATGTCAACTGAACAGGCTTTTTTATCCTGGTATTGTGGAAAAGCTGAGGAATCCTTAGCGCTAGCACAAAACTTATTTGCCAATTTTAAAGAAACCGGCTATGCCTTTTTCCCTATTGGAGCAACACTGCTTATTGAAACCTTAGCGTGTTGCGGCGCGATTGAAGACGCCAAGGCAATGCTCAAAGATATTCTGAAACTTTCTGAGAATGATCATCTCAAAGTGATGCTGGCGTCTTGCTATCGCTTACAGGCTTTCATCGATAATCTAAGCGCAAAAGACTCTACTCAAGATGAAAGCATCTTGGCCCATCTGGAAAAAGCAGAAGCCTTGACTCAAGAAATGGGCTGCAAGCAGGAAAATCCTAAAATTCAACTGGTCTATGTTGAATTTTATACCCGATTAGGGGAAACGGAAAAAGCAAAAGCTCATCATCAAAGAGCCTTGGATTATTTCAAAGAATACGGCATGATCGGTTGGTATAATTATTATCAATTGAATCCATAACTGTAGTACTTGATTACTCTTTCTCCTAAATCTTTGCCACCTTCTTTCTTTGGCAATACACATACAAAGGAAAACTCGATAATAATAGGAAACAACCGTCAATCAGGGTTTGTTCTCCTGCATTGGCAATCATCCACAGGGCAAATAAAGCGGCCAAAATGACAATCAAACGATACCCGCGTTTCACCTCAGTATAATGCCCGCGACGAATCAACCTTAATTCAGCCATCATCGTATAAAAATAAGGGACTAGGCTTGCAAAAACCGCTAAAAGAATCATGAGTTGAAACTGCTGGATCAAATGATCAGAGATGGTTAGCACCAGTAAAGAGGTCACAATCAAAGAACTGATCACCAAACCCTGGGCCGGCACGTCATTTTTATTCAACTTTGAAAAAACCGCTGGAAATAAACCATCATCCGCCACAGCCCGTGCCACCTGACCTTGCAACAAGACCCAGCCATTTAAACAACCCAAAGAAGAAATAATCGCCCCCAGGGCAATTAAATAACGGCCCCAGGAACCCATAAGAACTTGAGCAGCATCCGCAAAAGGCGCTGTGCTGAGCTGCATAGCACCCACTGGGATCAGCCCCATCATAATAAAAGAGCAGATAATGTAAACAAAGGCCGCCAATAATACACCCCAAATCGTTGCTCTTGGAATATTCTTTTTGGGATCTTTAACCGCATCGGCCGGGACCGTGGCCGATTCCAGACCAATGAAAGCCCAAAAGGTTAAGGCAGCACCGCTAAATACTGCCATCACTGAATTTTGATGGGGGACAGTGACATTAAAAGATTCCCTGTAATAGGACCAATGAATAGCATGCCAACCGAGAAAACCCACTAATAATAAGGGGATTAATTTAAGAACCGTGGTAATCAATTGTGCGTAACCAGCACTGCGTAAACCCTGACAATTAATGAGCGTAAAAATCCAAATCGCTAAAATGGCACATAAAGTCGCTAAATGCCCATGCTGCAATGAGGGAATAAACACTTCTAAATAACCGGAAAAAGCTACCGCCAAAGCCGCATTTCCCGCTAGAATAGCGAGCCAATAACAATAAGCCGTTTGAAAACCAATAAAAGGCCCCAAGCCTAAGCGCGCAAAGGCATAAGGCCCTCCCGCTTTGGGAAAATGGACACTTAAATGTGAAAAAACGATGGCCAGCAATACACCACCGGCAGTGGTAAATAACCAAGAAAAAAGACTCACACTACCGATCTGCGCTAAATTAGCAGGCAATAAAAAAATTCCCGAACCAATCATATTGCCCGTGACCAAAGCAATAAGCATAGGAAGGCTTAAACTTTTTTTGATAGCTGTCATAATTTAAGCGATCCCCTGCTCAGTGATCCGCTCTTTCCAATATTCTTCAGCGGTATAACGTTCCGATAAGCGAACTTCCAATCGCGGTTGCAAAAATAAGGGCATTGAATAGCGTGAAGTCTGTCTAGCTTCCCCTTCAGGGTTGAGCACTCGATGGGTGGTTGAAGGATAATAACCCTGAGTACATTCTTGCAGCATATCACCACTGTTGACGACAATCATCCCCGGATCGCAGGGAACATCATGCCATTGCCCTTGCCTATCCAACACTTGTAAGCCATTGCCTATGGCCATGGGTAATAAAGTGATCAAATCAATGTCTTCATGGGCAGCAGCACGAAGGGCACCGGGCTCTTCCTGCCCTGATAAAGGCGGATAATGTAAAATTCGAAATAAAGTGCGGGGACTGTCCAAACACATTTCAGACAGCGGCATAGATAAACCTTCAGCGATATTTTCAGGTAAACTCTGCTCCACCCAAGTTAAAAGTTCTGCCGCTAAATCGGCTAAAGCGCGAGATACATTATAAGTCTGAGAACTCATAAATTCAGGCAAGCGCCCCCAGGGGAAATAATGGTAAAATTCTTTCAAATCTTTAAGGCTATACCCTTTGGCCGTTTCGGCAATATCGGGAGGGAAAAACCCTTCTTGCGTGTCTTTGTGATAAAGATAATCCCGTTTATTAGGATGGGTAAAAAATTTCGCCCATTCAAGATAGAGATCTTCAATGGCTTTAGTGTCAATGGGATGATTTTTAATGACCGCAAATCCAGTTTCGCGCAGCGATTGTGTGAATAATTCGGCAGCATGAGGAGCTTTGAGATCAACGGCCAAAAGATACGGTAAAGTGTTTTGTAAAACAGGGTGAGACATATCAAAACTCCTACGATTAAAACGGAATATTATTCTTATTAATGCTCACTGGCATGGGCTAAATCTTTTAATTCACGGCAAGCCACTGTCAACATCACAAATTCGACAGTATTGCTGCTTTTTAAATCCAACATGATTTGTTTCCAGCGATCAATGATCGCTTGATGCTGCTTCTGCCAAGTCTCATATAAAGTGAACCCTTCAGGGATCTTCAAGGCACGCACTCTCAAAATATTGCGCGTTAAATCACGATGCAGCATACCCACATCATCTCTTAATGCCGCTTTTGCCAGAGCATCCCAATGGGTTTGTTCATTATAATTTAAGATCAATTGTTGAAACCAATCTAATTCTAATTCATGCGCAAGCACAAAATACATCTCGGTCACCTCGGCAATGGGAATATTGCCATTGCCCCCTACATCAATGATATCCAGCATCGGCAATAAAAATTGAACTCTTGCAATATGTCGCGCCGTCACCTCATTGGCACCCTGCTCTGTATAGCGTCTTACAATGCTATCATACAATTCTGCGGTCAAGCCCTTAAAATAAGCGGAAAAATCGGCATTTAATTTTTCAACTTTCGGGCGGTAATGGATAATCACCGCTTCCACGGCTTCTGAACTGCCATAATTTCGAATGATCCATCTCACAGCACGGCGCATAAAACGTGCCACAGACTGCAACATTTCACGCTGCACAAAACAAGGCACTTTATAATCCATTTGCTCAATTTGATGCCAGATGCTGTCCACCGAAAAAATATCTTTCACGATGACAAAGGCTTTGACAATATTGGCATAGGTCGCACCGGTTTGTGTGCGTAAGCGAGTGACAAAAGTAATCCCCATATAATCGACAATCCGGTCACACAATTGTGTGACCACAATTTCTCGGTACAGACTATGATTTAAAATATCTTGTTTAAAGCGTTGATGCAGCATGCTGGGAAACTCAGCTTCAACAAAACGTGAAATATAAGGCTCTTCAGGGATAGGTGATTTTAACAATTCTTCTTTTAGAAAAATTTTAAAATAAGCTAAAAGTACAGCCAATTCAGGTGCCACCAAACCTTTACCGGAGGCTTTACGTTCTTGCAATTCTTTATCCGTCGGTAAAAATTCAATCGCGCGATCCAAAAGCCCTACTTTTTCCAAATCTTCCAAAACGCGTACAAAGAGATCCAAACTGTATTTGACTTGATCTTGAGCCAAACTCACCGCTTGCGTTTGAGTGTAATTGTCTCTCAAGACTAAATCGGCGACTTCTTCAGTCATGCTGGTTAACAAAGTATTGCGTTGTTTTTCGGTCAGATCGCCATTGGCCATCACTTGATTCAACAAAATTTTAATATTCACTTCATGATCGGAGCAATCTACACCGGCAGAATTATCGATGAAATCAGTCACAATCCGCCCACCGAGCAAAGCATATTCAACTCGTCCTCGTTGTGTAGCGCCTAAATTGCCGCCCTCGCCCACCACTTGCGCACCCAATTCACAGCCATTGACTCGAATGGCGTCATTGGCTTTATCCCCCACATCAACCTGTGATTCCGTACTGGCTTTGATGTAAGTACCAATACCCCCATTCCACAACAAATCAATTTTCATTTTAAATAATAGTGTGATCAGAACATTGGGCTCTATGGTTTCTTTTTCAAAACCGATCATATTTTTTATTTCAGGGGTTAATTTAATTGATTTGGCATTGCGTAGAAACACGCCCCCTCCTTGAGAGATCAATTCCGCTTGATAATCCATCCAACTGGAACGCGGCAAATTAAACAAGCGTTGACGTTCTATAAAACTAAGCTCAGGATCGGGATTAGGATCAATAAAAATATGCCGATGATCAAAGGCCGCTACCAATTGAATATGCTGTGACAAGAGCATCCCGTTTCCAAAAACATCGCCTGACATATCACCAATACCCAAGACCGTAAAATTTTCCGTTTGCGTATTACGATTAAGCTCTCTAAAATGTCTTTTGACCGATTCCCAGGCGCCTCGCGCCGTGATGGCCATCTTCTTATGATCATAGCCTGTTTTGCCACCCGAAGCGAAAGCATCGCCTAACCAAAAGTCATACTGCAAAGCCACATCATTGGCATAATCAGAAAAAGTTGCGGTGCCCTTATCTGCAGCAACCACCAAATATGAATCCGGATCATCATACCGTATCACGGATTCAGGTGTAATCACCTGACCTTCAACCCGATTATCCGTAATATCCAACAAAGCACAGATGTATTTTTGATAACATTTTACGGCTTCTTCTTGGATCTCCTCACGACTGGCTTCTTTAGGGATCAGTTTTAATACAAAACCTCCTTTAGCTCCTGTGGGTACAATGACTGAATTTTTAACGCGCTGAGCCTTCATCAAACCCAGAACTTCTGTGCGGAAATCTTCTCGTCTATCAGACCAGCGAATACCCCCACGAGCCACTTTCCCACTGCGTAAATGAATGCCCTCAAAACTAGGGGAATAGACAAAAATTTCAACCATCGGACGAGGTAAAGGCATTTCAGCCATGGCATGAGGATCGAGCTTAACGGAAATATATTCTTTAAAATTTCCCTCAGCATCTTTCACAAAGAAATTAGTTCTCAGCGTTGCCATAATGGCTTCATAATAACGTCTAAAAATCTTATCTTCATCTAAGCTTAGCACTTCTGATAACAAATCTTCGATGCGCTGTGTTAACACGGTAACGATGGTTTGTGCACCGTCTTGACGTTCCGGATCAAATCGCAATTTAAATAGATCCACCAATTCACGAGCAATC
The DNA here is from genome assembly GCA_009885495.1 of Gammaproteobacteria bacterium. Taxonomy (GTDB): domain Bacteria; phylum Pseudomonadota; class Gammaproteobacteria; order UBA1113; family UBA1113; genus VFKP01. The sequence goes on from VFKP01000012.1 coordinate 22,730, forward strand.
GCTGGGTATTGAGAAAAGGCTTCTTCAATATACGATTGACTAAAAGTGAAATTGATTTGTTTAAAGTATTTAGCATAAGCCCGTATCACCGAGATCTCTCGCCAATTTAAATGAGCCAGCAATGCCAAACGGTTAAATCCATCATCTTCAGTCTGTTGAAACCAAACCTTCTCAAAAGTCTCTTGAAATAATTCTTTAACTTCATCGATGCGCACATCAGCGCCCAATTGTGTTGTCATTGCAAAATCATTAATCCAAGCGACATGATCTTCAGACTGCTGTATTCGATAAGGTTGTTCTGTCAAGACTCGCAGCCCCATGTTTTCTAAAATAGGCAAAGCATCCGAAAGAGGGATAGGCTCTTGTAAGTGGTATAATTTAAATCGATAATGATGGTTATCGGATTCTAAGGGTTTAGAAAAGCTCATCCTTAAATGCTCGGGTTTTTCCATTTTTTCAAAATGCTGGATATCATACGCCGCCGTACGCGGACTGAATGTTTCAACATAACCCGCAGGAAAAGCCGATTTATAATGTAAAAACAAATGGCTGCCTTCTTCTTCGCCAAATAATTCAAGTAACTCTTCATACAAATCATCTTTCCAGTTACGTGAGATTTGTCGTAATTTTTCTTCGACAGCAGCGATATCATAGACCAAAGTTTCAGTGGTATCGATACGGATTAAAAAATGGATGCGCGCCAAGATAGATTCGCTGAAAACGGTTGTTTGATGCACTTCAGTACCATGGAAGGCTTTCATTAAAATGTTTTTAGCGGCAGTCCCCAATTCAGTGTTATAACGATCGCTGGGGATGAACAAGAGACAAGACATAAACCGACCAAAGACATCTTTACGCACAAATAAACTAATGCGTCGTCTTTCTTGCATCTGCAAGATCCCCAAACTTAATTCAAGCAGTTCCTGTACACTACTTTGAAACAAATCATCTCGAGGCAAAGTTTCCAAAATATTTAAGAGGGCTTTTCCCGCATGTCCTGCGGGAGACAATTTTGAATTTTGCATCACCGCCCTGACTTTTTGGCGCAATAAAGGGATAGCATAAGGCCGACTATTGTAGGCCACGGAAGTGTACAACCCGACAATACGTCGAATTCCACAGACTTGGCCGGATTTGTCAAACACTTTAATTTCAATTTGATCGGTATAAGCATGCCGATGCACGGTAGACAGACGATTCGTTTTTAAAGATTCAATATAGCTGTTTTTGTCTAGAATAATCTTTTTAGCGGTTGGAGGAAGCTTTGAAAATTGACGCGAAATTTTATTGGCATCAAAATAACGCAATACGCCCAGCCCTGTACCTTCAATCGGCTTTAATATCCAATCATCACCCGCTTCTTTTTCTAATTTATATTCTCGCCAACCTAAAAAAGTGAAATGATTATTAGACAACCATTTTAAAAATTCTACTGATTCGGCCAAAGCAGCCTTATTGGTTTCAGGCACTTCTAAAGATTCGAGAATGTGCACTGTTTCATCGACTTTAGCCATCACTTCGGGCCAATCCTGTACGCACAATTTAACATCATTTAAAATATGCTGGAAGGCTTGTGTCAAACCTTCTAATAATTCAGGTTCAGATAATTTATCGACTTCAATATAAACCAAAGCTTCATTACTGACTTCGTTGATATCAGTTCCCATAGGGTAAACATGGGTAATGGCATCATTGGCATCGCGTAGCACTTTGAACGCCCCTGTATGGAAAATCGTGTGTACCGTCATTTCACGACGATTCAATTCCATCAACAAAGAGTCGACCAAAAAAGGCATATCGTCTTGAACCAATTCAATGATGGTATGGCTGGATTGCCAACCCAATTCTTCAAATTGTGGATTGAAAATGCGTAATTTCAGCTGGCCCGGTTTGCGATGATAGACTTCATTCCAAAAAGAGATATTGGCACCCAAAAAATCGCTAAGCGTATGAGCACTCAAATCTTCATAAGAGGCGGTAGCGTATAAATGCTCCATAAATTCGATAAAAAGCTCTACCTGCCCAGAATTCATTTTATCCTGAGCCCTATGCTTTAGCTCGGCAAACATTTCTCGTCGTTCAGCCTGATGGTTACTGGAATAAGCCTTAATACTCTCTTTACGAATAATGGCTTGTCGGATGGAGGATTTTTCAGACATATTTAAACTCTCTTTGTTTCAGTCACTACTCGGGTCTTTTTTTAAAAAAAGCCCATATTTGGAACAATACTCAATCGCCCTGACGTTCAAGCACAACCGTATTACGCAAATATTGTGGCGAAATTTTATTTGCTGGCTGAGCTAAACCCTGCTGCCATCCTTGCAGTGCTAAAGATACCATATCTTGAGCTAAAGGCCAGCGATCGGTCTCTGATAAATAACAAAAATCTATCTTCTCTTGCAACTGTGGATACACTAAAAAGGCTTCACCGGCCCCGACCCAGGGCTTTGCCAGAGATTTCAATTCATCCTGTTTCATCAAAACCGCTTCTTGCCTAAAGCCCATCAGGCCTTGGGCTGCGCTAAACTTTTGGAAATAAATCTCATTCCTACGTGCATCCAAAGCGATGGCAATCTGCTCACAACCATGGCGTCGGTAAACCCCTTGAGCCAAGACATTTAAACTGCCCAGGGCAATAATGGGTTTGCCCCAAGCCAAAGCCAATCCTTGAGCCACAGCGACCCCCACTCTCAGCGCTGTAAAACTGCCAGGCCCTATGCTAACGACCAAAGCATCTAAGCTTTCTGACTTTAATCCTGTTTCCTGAAATAAAGCGTCAATCACCGTTAAGATCTGCTCTGCTTGAAAATGTTCTGCCTCCAAACCTTTAAAGCAGCAGTCTTGTCCATTGCTTAAAGCTGCCGATGAATACGATGAAGAAGTTTCCAAACACAAAAAGCGCACAGGCTATTCCTCTAAATATTGACGTTTTTCACTCACGTCTTTCCAATCATCGGCATCAACAGGGGCTGGTTTCATATGATCAATGTTTGGCCATTTATCGGAAAGTTCTCGATTTAAGCGCAGGAAATCTTCTTGTCCCTGAGGTAATTCATCCTCGGCATAAATAGCATTTACCGGGCACTCGGGTTCACATAAAGCACAATCAATGCATTCATCCGGATTAATCGCTAAAAAGTTGGGCCCTTCATAAAAACAGTTGACAGGACAGACTTCGACACAATCCATATATTTACAGCGTATACAGCTTTCTGTCACAACAAAGGTCATTTCTATTCTCCACAGCCGAAAGGATTACCGCAACCCAAGGAATAAGCACGCTCAGTTTTAGGCTGAACTGTGGTCCATTCTACCATCGCTTTGATCCCTTGTGCACCCGAAATAGCCTCTTTAGCAAAAAAATTTTGCCCTAATGCTGCTTCTAAATCAGCTACTTTGCTTTGATCCGCAGCAGATAAAACCCTTAGATCAGCGGCAGTACTGTGAACACAAGGCGCACATTCCCAACTACGATGCCCCAAGGCTACAAAACCGGCTCGTTGGATCAAAGCATAGAACTCATCATCCGGATATTCACATAAAGGGTAACAGAGCCCGCGGCCGCCAAAATGTTCTGAATATTGCTCTTTTGATTTTAGATCCAGCGCTTTGGAGGAGCGGTGGGTGAATAAAATAACAGCCTCACAAGCCGGATCTTTTTCATCCAGCCAAGCTAAAAAAGGTAAGCCCTTAAGCCAGGCGGCACACCATTGAAATTCTGGGGAAGGAAAAGCTTGTTTTTCTAAAACCAGCTCTGAAAAATTCGGTTTGGCTTGCAAGGTTTGTACGCTAAAGCCATAGCTTAGCGCTAGATCTTGTCCTTGCCGCACTTGTTTTTCCCAAACCGGATGCTGTGCTGCAAAACCGGTTTCGACTCGAACCAACTGCAGATCCGAGATCCCCTGCTCATGGGCCCATTGAATTAAAGCAATCGTACCATCACCGTAATTACCGAAAATAACCTGCATGACCATGATGCCCCTTCAGTTAAATAATCTTATATTCAAGACAATGCTGCTTTAAAGCGGCTGTAAGTTGAGCACTCAGCACCGCATCCACTTTCAAAAACCAAGCATCGGTCAAAGAGAATGTCTGACATTTAACGGCATCTTTTTCAGTCATAATGAGAGTGTGGTGCTGATACGCTTTGAGATCATTCCATTGATACGCATAATGATCGGCAAAGATATGCGGTTTAATCTGCAAACCTAATTTTTTTAAACTTTCCAGGAAACGTTGCGGATGACCAATCCCTACAAAAACATCCACCGCTTTTTGTGCAAACGCGTTTAAAGGTTGGCTCATACCAGCGTCTTGTAAAGATGCAAAATATTGTGGTTTGAGTGAAAAACGCCAGGCACAGCTCTTATCTTCAGTATGATAAACAATCCAAGGAGTGGTTTTTAAGCGTTGAAGCGGCTCGCGTAAAGGACCTGCAGGCAAGCAAAAGCCATTGCCAAATTGCCGTTGACCATCAACAATGATGATTTCCATGCTACGCCCTAAGGCATGATGCTGTAAACCATCATCACTTAAAATAATACTGCAATTTGAAGCATCCAATAAAGTTTGTACTGCCTTGACGCGATCTCGTCCAACCACGATGGGACATTGCAAGCGTTTGGCCAAAAGTACGGGTTCATCTCCCATTATTCGCGGATCACTGTCAGCATTCACAAAAGCCGTTTCTTCTTTTAAACTGCCGCCATAACCTCGGCTGACAATTCCAGGCCGAAATCCCCAAACCTGTAATTGTTCTGCCAAAGCAATGATAAAAGGCGTTTTACCCGTACCACCCACCGTTAGATTCCCAACGACAATAACGGGGATTTGAAAATGAATGGTTTTAAACCAGGCCCGATCATAGCATTTTTGTTTGACCCACACTGCTAAGATCCACAGCAAAGATAGAGGCCAGAGGCTATAGCTTAAGATATTTTTTTGATACCAATGTTTCATGGGAATGCACTCAGGCCGATTCGCTGTCGCTTAAGACCTTCTCCCCCAACCCCGGACTCAGAGTACTGGGCGAGTAAGGAGCTGGCGATTTAAATTGCATCTCGTATAATTTAGCATAATATCCGCCACGAGCTAGGAGCTCGCCATGGCGCCCCTGCTCTATCATATGTCCAGCATCCATCACGACAATCCAATCCGCTGATTCAATCGTCGATAAGCGATGGGCTATGACCAAGGTGGTCCTATTTTTCATAACTTCTTCTAAGGCATCTTGAATATGGCGCTCTGATTCGGAATCCAAGGCGGAGGTGGCTTCGTCTAAAATTAAAATAGGCGCATTTTTCAAGAGCGCCCGAGCAATGGCGATCCTTTGGCGTTGGCCGCCCGATAATAAAACACCATTTTCTCCGACTAAGGTATTTAATCCCTGAGGGAGCTGCTCAATAAATTCCATCGCATGGGCTGTTCTGGCCGCTGTCTCAATTTCAGCATCAGTGACATTGTCCTGCAAACGGCCATAAGCGATATTATTGGCGATGGTGTCATTGAACAAAGACACTTGCTGTGACACCAAAGCAAATTGTTGTCGCAAATTTTTTAAGGCATATTCTTTAATGTTAATGCCATCAATGGTGATGCTGCCGCTGCCCTCGCCCAGATCGTAAAACCGCGGTAGCAAGCTGGCAATGGTGGATTTACCCGAACCCGAACGTCCCACTAAGGCCACGACTTGCCCGGGTTGAATGTTAAAATTAATCTGATTCAAAACGGGAGCCGTGCTAGAGCTATAAGCAAAAGAAACCTCTTTAAAAACAATCTCCCCTTTCACTCGGGCAATCGCATGAGAGCCCTGATCCAATTCAGGCGCATTATCCAACATTTCAAAAATCGTTTCAGCGCCTGCCAGTCCTTTTTGAATGGTCGCATTTAAGGTCGTTAAATCTTTAACGGGTTTTAATAAAGCCATCATTGCGGCAATCATTGCGGCAAAACCACCTGCAGTCAATTGCTGCCCTGTGCCCAATTTGGAAGTGGCGAAATAAATCAACAAGGCTAAGACCATCACTCCCAAGAGCTGTACGGTTGAAGTGCCTGCAGCTTTCGCCACAATAATTTTGAGTTCTCGCGTCATTCCCGCTTTCACGGCTTTAGAGAATTTTTTCATTTCATAAGATTCGCCACCAAAAATGCGAACCACTTTATAAGATTCAATGGCTTCTTCAGCAACATGGGTGATATCGGCCATAGCATCTTGAGTTTGACGACTCAATTGACGTATACGCCGACTGCTTAATTTTACCGCGATGGCCACTATAGGACCTGTCACCAGCAATAACAGCGTTAATTGCCAACTCAAAGAAAATAGCACCACTAATAGCCCTAAGGCTAAAAAACCCGATTGCACAAATTGAGTCAAGGCATCGGTACAGGCTGAAGACACCTGTGCGGCATTGTAAACGATCAAAGACAGCATTTGACCGGAAGAACCATGATCATAATAAGAACAAGGCAAATGCAAAAGCCTGTCAAAAATAGCTTTACGAAACGTCATCACCACACTACGGGCGATTTTAGACATCATATAATCGCCGGCTAGATTCATCACTGAGCGCAGTAAAAATAAACCGATTAAAATAATGGGCAACCATCGTAAGAAAGATACATCATGTAAAACAAATCCCTTGTCCAAAATAGGTTTCATCATATAGGTCAGCGAAGCATCAACCCCAGAACACAACATATTGGCGGCAAAGGCCAGCAAAAACCAAGGCCAATAGGGCTTAGCATAGGTCAGCAAACGCCGATATAAAACAACGCTGTCTCCCGTAGGTTTACGCTTAACGGCTGGTTTGTGTACTGTTCTCATTCGTTTTATCCTATCTTTCACTATTCAGGTTTCTTTTCCAGAAAGCAGCTATTGGGCTATCTAGACTAGATCCGCGCACACTGCTGATGAGGCTAGGCCTATCATCACTGTAAAATATTAGGCTAATGGCGCCGTCGCGAGCCGTATTATACTCTAAAATCCCTCTATCATGATAGCTTTTGACTATTTTTAGAGCAGGGAAATGATAGCGATTGAGATATCCGGTCGAGAAAATAACCCTTTTAGGAGCGACTTGCTCTAAAAACTCGGCTGAAGAAGAAGTCTGACTACCATGATGCGCTGCTACTAAGACCTCTGAAGCCAATAGATCCGGCGCTTCTTGAACCAAACGGATTTCAGCCGTTTGCTCAATGTCCCCTGGTAATAAAATACGGTGTTTGCCTGCTCTCACCGACAGCACACAGGAAAGATTATTGCCCTTCACAGGTTGATACAGAGGATCTGGGCCCAAGACCGTAAAATAAACGCCATCCCAAATCCAATGCTCACCGCTCAAACAATACCCTATTTTTAGCGTCTTTTGAGGATAGAACAGTGCTTGCTGACGAAATCTGGGATCTTGATACAAATGCTTTGTAAAAGGCGATTGTGAAGAACTGCTGATGAGACTGTGTACTGGGATTTGTTTTAAAATACTGGCCAATCCCCCACTGTGATCGGCATCTTGATGACTGACGATGACGGCATCTAATTTTGAAACTCCCTGCCATCTTAAAAAAGGGAGAATCGCTACAGTAGCCACATCACCTCCTCCATAAAAAGCAGGTCCCGTATCATACAATAAGCTATGATGCTGTGTTTCCACTAACAGCGATAATCCTTGTCCCACATCTAAAACCGTAATGCGCACAGCCCCTTGGGGTACCAGAGGATGCTTTAAACTCAGCGCAAGACAAAACCATAGCAAAGCTATCATTTTCAATTCCCAGGCTCGCGCCAATAGAATTAAAAAAAAACAAGCACTTAAAAGAGCCCATCCTAAGGCATTGACCCCCGTCCCCCAGATCATGGCCGGAAAATAATGGACAATATGATTTAAAACATAGAGTAACCCCCCAATATTCCAATTTAAAAAATGAACTATTATTTTTGTAGCTTCTGAAGAAACTCCCAAGACCATCAGGCCTAATAAAGAAAAAGGTAAAATAATCCAACTCACCCAGGGAATGGCAATCCAATTACTGAGCATAGCATTCATCGGCAATTGCTGAAAAAAAATAATGGAAAATGGAGCTAAACATAGACTCAAAGCCATTTGCATGAAAATGTGATTTTGTATCTTTGAAAGATCTTTAGGGCCATTCCAGACTAAAAAAGCAATACTGCCTACAGCAATAAAAGACAGCCAAAAACTTTTCGATAACAATTCTAAGGGATCGTAAAGACTGATGGCCACTGCCGAAAACAATAATACCGTAGACCAAGACAGTCTTCGATTTAAACTCCGACTTAAACCATATAAGCTGAGCATCAAACAGGCTCTCAATGTCGAGACTGCAAAACCAGCCAAAGCCCCATATCCCCAAACAGCTAGAATAGCGACAACTCCCGCAATGCGGGGTCTTGGCCAGAATTGAAAAAAGCCAGGACAGCATACCCAAAATAAAACGACAAAACCGTACGCAAACAAAGCGACTAAGCCGATGTGTAACCCCGAAATAGCCATTAAATGAAGCGTACCTGTATGTTGAAATAACATCCAAAGCTCTGGCGATAAATGAGAGCGGATCCCTAAAGTCAGCGCCGTGATCAGCGCCAAGCTCTGTGGTTGATCAATCAACTGCATTAAGCGCCGATCTAAATTTTGACGCAAGAGATCAACATTGAAAAGCCAATGGCCTTGTTTCAATTGAATCATCTTAGGTTTAGCCAGAAGAGTCCCTTCAGCATAATAGCCCGAGGCCCAATCCAAGGGTTTAAAAAACCCGGGATTGGCCCAATGATGAGACCGCTTTAAACGTAGGCTAAACCGCCAAAACTGTCCGGGTTTAAATTCAGGGGCAGTCTGTCCTGTGCTTTGATAACGTTTCACTGAGATTAAGGCTGCAGTTTTTTGACAAGGCAAACTCGGCTTTTTAATTAAGCACAGACAAGACAGTTGAAATAAAAAGGCTTGTTTGAGCGGATCGAAATACACCGGCGAAACGATTTGACCTTCTGCTTGCAAAGGCTGATTCTGCCAAGACAAGGGTAATTGATGATCCCTAACCGTCATATAATAGTGAAAAACCCAAAACCCCGAACTGAACCATAAGATCAAAGCCAAGCCCCAATGCGCGGGTTTACCGATGAACGCCAATAATGTTAAGATTTCCACTAGAATTGCCAAGCCGCTAGCCCCTGCAGAGACCCAAAACAAGAGAGCCATGTCTAAGGAACCGGCAAAGCAAGAAAATAATACAATCCACATTTATTTTCCAAAGAATAAATAAATATTTTACATGAACATATTTTAGTTGGCTAGTCATGGATCATCAAAAAGCGCCTTCCTTCGATTCAACTTGGTTGAAACCCCAGTATTGGGGTTTATGGCTGGGATATGCCCTGGTCTGGCTACTGTTAAAATTACCTTTGTCTTGGCTGTATCGCTTGGGTGCCGCCATGGGTGAGCTGGGACTATACCTAGCCCCTCATCGACGACGTGTATGCGCCACGAATCTTCGTCTGTGCTTTCCAAACTACAGCCCCTTACAACAAAAAGAATTGCTGCGCGCTTGTTTTCGCTCGGTCGGATTGAGTTTAATTGAAACAGCGTTGGCATGGTTGGGATCAGAACAGAAAATTCGCCCCCTAGTATTACACATCGAAGGCTTAGAGCATCTAAAAACTGCCGAAGAGCAATCAGGCTTATTGTGCTTGGGTTTTCATTTTACAACTTTAGAAATCATTGGACGTTTACTCTCGCGCACGCACTCTTTCGCTTTATTGTATCGCGCGCATAAAAATCCCTTATTTAATTATTTTATGGTAAAAAGTCGCGCGCATTACGTCTACGCTTCTTTAGAACGGCATGAATTACGTCCCTTGATCCGTTTGCTTAGACAAGGCGTGCCGGCTTGGTATGCTCCCGATCAAGACTATGGTCGAAAACTCAGTGTCTTTGCACCTTTTTTTAATATCCCAACGGCCACCATCACTACCACTGCCAAAATGGCCAAAAGTTTAAATTTAACGGTTGTGCCGGTCACTTATTATCGCGGCAAAGAACATCACTATTATTTAAAAATTCACCCGGCTTTTAAACATTATCCTGCCGATGATGAAATCGAAAATGCGGCTAGAATTAATGAAGTTCTGGAAAGCGCTATCCGTGAACATCCTGAACAATATTTATGGCAACACCGCCGTTTTAAAACACGACCCAATAAAATTTCTAAAATTTATGTCAAACAGAAAAAATAGCTAACTACTCGTGCCTCTTTTTCAGAAAAACTGCTGAACTCCCCTCGCCCGGTATTCCGGGAGAGGGGTTGGGGAAGAGGGCATTCTCTTTTATTCGCCCGAACTGTTTGGCACCACCAGCAGTTGATTCAAGTTCATACACAACTCATTTAAATCATGGCTGATCGGTTCATCTTTCTGACTATCAAATACATAGTCTTGCAGAAATTTAAAAAATTTCGTAAGCCCTGTCAGTTCTTTAAAATAATTTAAAAAAACAGGCTCTCCCTGCCCAGCAGCTGGAGTTTCTAAAGCGTAAAAATAAAGCGTTAATTGCTTAACGGCAAAAAGAAAATATTTCTTTTCTTCCGAAAGCGTCTCATCCATCTGCCAACGCCGATCAAAATCAGCTAATGCAGAAATTGCTTTTTCAGTCATTGAATGCACAGTCATCATCGATACCTCGCTACTCGTTCAATCCTAAATTGAGTCAAAGGCTATTTTCGTAAAACCACCTAAAGCATATAGCTCAGGACAAAGGCCCTACGTTTTTTCCTTGATTATTAAGGTTTAAGCTTTTGAAAAAATTTCCACCTTTTATGAACTATGGAATATCCAGATCCTACAAGAAACGTTTACTTTTCCAATAGTCATAACCATTTCAAACCCAGCATGCGAGAGGATCTTTAATACTCTAAACACAAAACGATCATTCGCTCACACACCTCAATAGCTAATTTTAAAGAATTTAAAAATTATGTCAAGATCTTTTCAGGTTTAAATTAAAGTATTTATTGTTTTTTACATCTTTAAAGTTTTTTTCCTGTGCTATTTTAGAACTTCTGTAAATATTTTTCTCAACTCTTAGAGAAAGCGAAAATTCTCCGCACACTTCTCCTAAGAGAGGAATAGCTTCAACAAGCTAAGAGCAACTCCCCTCGCCCGGTACTGCGCAGTACTGTCCGGGGAAAGTGCGTAAAAAGAGGTTTTACTGAACCTTTATATCCTCAAATTCTATTCCAGAACGAAGAAGTAGCTTATCCTCAGGTCAAACCGTTTGCGGCAAGGATGCCGCAACCGAGCCCCCAGGGGTGAGTTTACGGCGTGTTTGACCGAGGGTAAGCTGCTCTGAGCTCTTTCTGGCTCTGCCCTGTATCTTCTTTCCTTTAGGAATCGGCTTGTTTTTTAAGCCAGCACCGCATCTTGAATGACTGAGCAAAATAAATCCTCACTGAGTTTTTCAGTCTCATAGAGATAATCATTCCAAGAAGTGGCTGGAATACTTTCATTCTGATTGGGCAGTAAAAATCGCATTTTACGTTTTGACTTAAGCGCTTCAATGGTATTTTTACTCGCACCATTATCTTTAGCCAATACTGCATAATCAGCAAAATCCGAGCGCCATTGACAGGCCAGCACGGTTTTTTGACCTTGCGCATCGACAAACAAATAACTGCCATTGTGATCAAATAGATAATATTCGACGGCTTTAGTCCGCGTCAACAGCTCATTAAATTTAAGGATATAATGAGGATCTTCAAAAGGAACCTTAAATTGACTGTTAAACGAGGGCATCACTCGATTGTGCAGATCGCGAAAAAAAGCATACTGCTCTTCTTGGATATCCGCCAATAAAGCATTAAATAAATTTTCTGTGTTTTTTAACACAAAGCGATCGACTACATGCTTATTTAAAACATCAATGCCCAGCGCTTGGCTAGCAACCCCGGTTAAAAGAAGGGTTTTAAGGCCAAATTCTTTTGCCGATTGACAGAACTCTAAGCCGGTCCCTCCTTGCAGATGATAATCGACCACAGCAACAGACACTAATTGGTTTTTGCGTTTATTTTCAAAAACCTCTAACGTTTTTTGTGGCTCTAAGGAAATCAAATGGCCGTCTCTATCCAATTCAGCCATTTCAACACGACCCGTTACTTTCTTCACAAGATCAATCGCATTTTTGGCTTTAACATGTTCTAAAGCTTCTTCGCCATTTGAGAAAGTCAGCGGATTCAAAGCTTTCATCTGCTCTTTCACCACTTCCAAGAAAACGGCATTATCATCGATCCAAATGGTTGATGTTGGAAAATACATGAAAATAGGTTTGGTCTTATTCATTGTCAACCTCTTTAAAAAATAATGGCTGCTCAGCGATACATTCTGCTAGAGTATCTCACTGAGTCCCTGCGTTAAAAAAATAGGTTTTATTCGAGTGAATATCGATCTTCAGTACATGTCCATAAGATTTTAAAATTTTTTCCATAGTCGACATCTCCCATACAAACCTGTGATTACCTTCACTTTTGAACCTCCAAGTTCTTATTTTTTTAATGACCGATCAGGGTTTTATGACCCGTTAAAAAATCATGTTCTGCAGAATACTGTGACAAAAAATGGCAATAGTCCAAAAGTTTTGATATTTCAGGTTGAAGTAGATTGAAGATTCTTTCGGCTTCGCTCTTAAATATCGGCCCTAAGATCGCTGTGAGTCATCCGCAAACTCAATACTTCAATTAACCCTTGAACATTCACTATAAGGAGTGCTGATTTCGTGCGAAATTTCTTGCAAAACCTCATGAAGCCCATTTGACTCTATATTCATTTATTCTCCTTAAGGCCGGCCTACCCCTATTGTCCTCTACTCTATTTTCGTCTCGTCTTTTCAAAACAGATGCGTATTGTGAACTTATTTTATGCCATTTTCAAGTTTATTTTACCATTTTAAAACTTATTTTGGATTAAATCAACCCAGAATATCAGGATATCAGATGAAAACAGATTTTTTTAGGTTTTTTATTATGCAAACTAAGCTTTTGAAGTGCTGAAAAAATACAAATATAACTTGTCCTTTGATTTTTAGTTTGCTAGACTAGACAGGCCTTATTTTTAAAACCCGCTCATCTTTAGGAGAACAAACGCATGTTAAGTTTTTACGGTACCTCTCTTTCCTCCCCCTCCAATAAAGTTCGTTTTTTGCTCAACTACTTGGGCTTGCCCTATGAATTTATCAGTCTAAACTTAGCCGCTGGTGAACAAAAACAAGCCGATTTTTTAAAAATCAATCCCTATGGCAAAGTCCCAGCGATTAACGACAATGGTTTTTGTTTAGCGGAAAGTAATGCCATCTTGCGTTATTTGGCAGAAAAAACCCAGTCTGAGCTGTATCCCCGCGAATTAAAAGAACGCGCTCTGGTTGAACAAGCCTTAGATTTTGCAGCTATGCAGATTGGCACAGCCACCGCTAAAATAATGATGAATACTTATTTTTATCGCTTGCTGAATATCAGTGTTGATGAACGTTCTTTACAAGAAGGGCGTCTTTGGTTGGATCGTTATTTGCCTGTACTCGAAGACAATTTAAACCAGCATGCTTTTATTGCCAGCAATAAATTGAGCATTGCCGATATTGCCTTATTATCGGCTTTAGATGTGGCTGAACTCATTGACCTGAGCTTCGCCGCTTATCCCAAGCTCAAGGCCTGGCGTAATAAATTGATGGCTGAGTCTTTCTACCAATCTTGTCATACCAACTTCACGGCCAATTTTAAAGCCCATGTTGGATTTTTATTGGAAGAAAAGGTTTAAATTTTTACGGTCAAGGCCAGAACAAAACCATTTTTGACTCTGGCCTTTGCCTTTAGTTTTAGCACTAATGAATTTGTGGATACACTGATGACAGGCTGCAAAAATTGTTTTTTTCATCTCTGTAAACATATCAAAACTCGCTTAGTCTTATCCCTTTTCCCCCTATCAACCAGCTGTTTTGTCGGGTTTTTTATACTCGTTTAGGAATTTACCGTTTTAGAATGAAGGTGGGCAAGATGCCAAAAGATAACCATTTTCAAGGAGTATGAAAAATGCCCAATCGTAGAATTAAACCTGCCACGCTTTCTTTCTTAGAGGCCCTAGCTATGTTAATCTATGGGTTAATAAGCCATAAGAAAACTCTAGCTCAATACGCTTACACACAACTCTACCACTACAGAGGATCTTTTTCAAAGCCTTCTCCTCGATATCATAAGCGCCGCCATAGCCATCTGGGTGAGATCATTGAATTAAGCTCTGCAGAAGCTTTATTACTGCTTTTAAGTTTAATGCATTATGCTTATTTATTTTGTCAAAAACAAAGCGTCTGCCCAGCTATGCCTGCGACCTTGAACGCAACTGCTGGAATTTCAAAACTCTTTCGTTTAAAACTCTCTGAAGCCAATATCCCCTCAGAATTTATGCATACTGGGTCTGAAGTTTTCCAAACCATCCGAGAGATACTGGGTAAAACAGGCCTGTTCAATACAAAGGGCAAAAAACATTTAATCCTTATCTATCGGCTACTGTCCCATGAAGCGCGTGTACATGTTTTACTGCCCGGAAAATTAAAAAAAATACAGACATCTTTAAAGCATAAATTTATTGCCGAAACGCGAAAATTACTTTACATTCAAAATAAACTCCCCACAATTTTATTAAACATCAATGTGGAATCTACTGTTAAATTCATAAACTTATTATCCATATTGTGCCTGAATAATCTATCTAGCTTTGAAAAAAAACCTAAAAAAATCCGAAGACTCCATTTCATTTTACTCTTCCAAAATAATATTGCCCCTATTCTGCTTTTATTGGAAATTCATGGCAATGGGCTTCAACCCGAATCTGAAAAAAATGATTTAGCCTATCCTTCTATCTTTTGGGAATGGCTAAAGCCGTCCTTGCAACAACTTCAGGTATTTATCAAACAACCTTGGCACTACCGAAAAAAATATCCGAAAACTGATGAAGGCGATAAAGCACTTAGATCTCTTTGTGAAGATTTGTATTTTCTCTTGGGATATTCTGAAAAAAAGTTCTCTTTACTATGGTTGGACGAGCATTTTGACTTGATCGATAATTACATCACAGAAGAGAAAAAAAGCGATTACGATCTAAAATCTGAACTTGAGGGATATTCACAAAGAAACGGTCTGCCCGATCAATTGCGAGAATCTTTTTTAACCTCCGACTACGAAGAACAATTTTTTCTAGTGGATGATTTACTTGACCCGGATTTTAGACAGCGATTATCAGAATGGGCCTCAAGACCCATCGACCGCGGCCTTTCAAACGCTGTAACTGCATTCATACGAAGGCGCGCCAAAGAAACCTTTGACGCCTGCCGTGCAGAATTACAGTATTTTTTACCTGCCTCAGCAAAAAAAAATGATCTTACAGAACTGTTATTTTACCAGGCTTTTTACAGACAAATAGCGGATACCTTGAGCACAGCATGGCCCATATTCACCCCTATTCCCACAGCATCGATCCCCAGATTGAACTTATCAGGCGTTAAAACTTCTCGATCAGATCCCAAGGCAGGGCCAGTACCCTCGCTTAAACGCTCAAATCAAGCATCCCAGGCAGAAAATGAACTCAGTGATTTACTCTCTGTGTGTTCAGGCCGCTGCCTAAGCCATCACGGCGGCTACCTTTCTTCTTTTCATCACAGCCTAACGAGAAGCCATTCAGCACCTTGCCTGGCTGAAAATCGACATGTTTTTCTGGCAAACTTCCCCTCAAAGGCTGCACAAGCCAAACGGAGAATGGTTCAAGATCCCTCAAAAGCTTGTTCGCATCGTGGATAATAAAGATAAGAAGATTAAATGGTGCCCGGAGCCGGAGTCGAACCGGCACGGGAAATTTTCCCGAGGGATTTTAAGTCCCTTGCGTCTACCTATTCCGCCACCCGGGCTTGATTAAATCAAAAAATAGACACCATTTCATCATGAGATGCACATTTGGAGGCTAGGGCCGGAATCGAACCGACGTACACGGCTTTGCAGGCCGCTGCATAACCACTCTGCCACCCAGCCAAGAGATCATCTTTGAAGGATCGCAAAAATTAGGCCAGCAAAACTAAAATAAAAACCCACAGTACTGACTGCAAATCTCAAGATTTAGGATTGAGTCTAGGCACTTCTGCATCCAGAAACATTCAAAAACTTTGGAGCGGGAAACGAGATTCGAACTCGCGACCCCAACCTTGGCAAGGTTGTGCTCTACCAGCTGAGCTATTCCCGCGTCGCGTGTTGCGTATTCTATCGCACACACTTTAAATGTCAAGATCTTTTCGAAAAATACTGCGATCATCATGCCTCTAACAGACTAATACCTGCAAAATCTGATTATTTATGATGCAAAATCATTTTTCTTGCATACGAATAGCACCATCCAAACGAATGACCTCGCCATTGAGCATCTCATTTTCAATGATCTGCCCTACCAATTGCGCAAACTCGCTGGGTCTAGCCAAACGTTTAGGAAAAGGCACTTGTCGGGCTAAACTGTCTTGTACTTCTTGGGGCATCCCCGCCATCATGGGCGTTTGCACCAAGCCTGGGGCGATGGTCATCACCCGTATGCCAAATCGAGCCAATTCTCTGGCAATGGGCAGGGTCATGGCGACAATAGCGCCTTTGGAAGCGCTATAAGCGGCTTGCCCAATCTGGCCCTCGTAGGCAGCGACAGAAGCCGTATTAATGATCACGCCCCGCTCACCACTGCTGTTAAAAGGCTCAGGGCGACTACTCATCGCTGCCGCAGCCAATCGCAGAATATTAAATGAACCGATCAAATTGATATCGATCACCCGTGAAAAAGCCTCTAAAGGCATAGGACCTTCTTTGCCTACCACTCGCTGTGCTGGACAAATACCGGCGCAATTGACTAAAACACTGGGACGCCCTAATTTAGCTTCAAGCTCTTCAAAAGCAGCTAGAGCCGAGTCTTCACGCGTCACATCACAGACAATAGGCAATACATCCAACTGTGCGGCCAAAGTTTTCAATCCTGCCTCATTGAGATCTAAAATGGCTACTTTCGCTCCTTTTTCAAGCAAAAACCGCGCTGTTGCCGCACCCATGCCCGAAGCGCCACCGGTGACCACAGCAATGGTTTCATTGATTTGCATATAGAATCTCCTATTTGTCATAATGGATCCCTATGCTAGCCTAGAAACAAATTCAGGGCAAGGTATCTTTTGTGTTTTCAGGATCTTCCTTATCATGGTTAAAAAGCCCGTGCTCTCAGCAGAAGAAAAAGCTTTATTTAAAAAAGCCATGGCCGATATCACGCCAAATCCCAAAACAAAAATAAAAAGCGATCTCAAAGAACCCGAAAATCAAGAAAGTTTTAGCTATCGTCGTTATCAAGCCAGTAAAACGACCTCCCAAAATTATGTTTCAGCTTCCTTAGATCCTGACGATCGACTCTATTTTCAAGGTCCCAATGTTGATGATAAAAGTATGCAAAAATTATCGCAAGGTTTATTTGCCTCACCCCCTATTTTAGATCTACATGGTCTTTCTGAAACGTTGGCTCTAAACCGTGTTTCAGATTTTATATACGCCGCACACAAACAGGGGATCAAAGTCGTGTTGATTATTCACGGCAAAGGCAAACGAGAACTTTTAAATGCACCGATCCTCAAAAATGCTTTAAATAATGCCTTGCCCAATTTAAGTCCCGTTCGTGCTTTTTGTTCCGCGCGAAAAAGCGATGGCGGCACAGGGGCGGTGTATGTTTTGTTGCACAGCAGCCATTACACACCCTAATCAGAAGATTGATATTATGCTATCTGACGAATTTAAAGACTATTATGAGCTGGTATGCGTATAAATAGCATGAAAATGAACGAAAGATTTCGCCGCTTATGTCAGACAAGAACAACAAGCCGCATTCGAAAGAGTAAGAAACATGCAAATAGAGGTTCGGCCGGAACTCATTTTGGCGTTACCGGGTAACCTTTTAAACTCTCTTTGGATAGGCTGTAACGACTCCCTCCCTGAGGGAGGGTACGACAAAGCACAGATTTGGATGCAGGTTATACGTAAAATTCAACGAAAAAAGCGGAGTTAACAGGGGCGTTGATGAGCATTTTTTTGATGAATTTTACGTGTAAGATGCGCCAAATATGCGCTTTTCTGGAAAAGAGGCACAAGTAGTTACGATAGGCTTATCATTTTATTCAATCCTAGATTTTGATTTTGTTCTTCAGAAAATTAAATTCTCACTTTAAGTTTAAAGGCTTTTGGACTTAAAACACCTAATACCAGTAACATGAGAACTCCGGAAGCACACATTAAAGTCACTGTTGATAATATAAAATTTCCATTGAACAAATGCCCCACTGCAAAAGAAAAAATAGCGCCGAAGATCATCTCAATAAAATAAAATAGACTGGAGACAGTTCCTATTGATGTTTTAAAATCAGAAATCGCTCCAGCTTGACAATTCGGCATCACCAAGCCTATCGCGCCAATGTATAAAAATATAAACGTACAAACATACAATAAGGTATAATTAAAAAGCGGCGCTAAAACAAGAAAAATGCCCGCGCAAAAAGATAATACAACCGCGGCGCGAACAAATTGATATACGCTGGTTTTATGGGAATATTTTCGTGCAATTAAAGCCCCCAGGATATAACTTAAGATGGTGAAACCATAGGCTAAACCATAATTACGAGGAGAAAAATGGTAGGTCTTTATGAAAATGAACGGGGAAGCGCTAACGAAGGCGAAAAAGGCGCCCCAAGCCAGACTGATGATCAGGGTGTAACCGATAAAATTTTTGTTTTTTAGCGCTAACCCATAACTTGCAATAATCGTTTTTAATTTTAAGTTCCCTCTATCTTTTGGATGCAGAGTTTCTGGAATAAAACGACATGAAAGAATAAGCAAACTTAAACTAAAAATAGAAACGAGAACAAAAGATCCTCTCCAGCCAAAATGGGTCTGTATCACTCCGCCCAAAACAGGTGCTGTCACCAATGCCATAGACAAACCCGCTGATAACGATGATAACATTTTGACAGAAGTATTTTGATCGTAAGAATCTCTGACAATCACTCTGGCCAATACTGTTCCACAACAGCCCCCTAAGGCTTGTAAAAACCTGGCACAAATTAAAAATAAAATCGAAGGTGAAAAGAGACAAGCAATACTGGCTAAACAATGTAGCGACAGCCCAATACTCAATACTTTTTTACGGCCCCATCTGTCGGACAGAGATCCGGATAACAATACCGAACAGGCAAACCCCAGCATATAGACTGTGAGTGTCGCTTGTGCGGTTTGTGGACTGATGGAAAAACACCTTGCCATTTCAGGTAAAGAAGGCAAATATACATCGCTTGAAAATGTGGCGGTAGAGACCAAGAGCACCAAAACCAGGCCAGTGAGAAACGTAGGTTCATTTGTGTTTTTCATTTTCTTCTTACTTCTCAACATAGAGATTGGCATACTGCTCACGTAAAATGTTCTTTTGGACTTTGCCCATTACATTTTTTGAAAGCGTATCTGTAAAAATAATTTTTTTAGGAACTTTATACGAAGCCAGTGACTTTTTAAGCTCTTTGATTACAAAATCTTGGTATTCATTCGTTTGTTCTTGAGCAATCACCACTGCGGTGACCGCTTCACCAAAATCAGGATGGGGTAATCCAATGACTGCAGAACCTTGAATACCTTCTAATTGATCTAAAGCAATTTCTATTTCTTTAGGATAAATATTCAATCCTCCTGAAATAATTAGATCTTTTGCTCGGCCGACAATATACAAATAATCATTGTGATCTATAAACCCCAAATCTCCTGTTTTAAAATATTCATCCGCAGTAAAAAAACTTGCATGCTCGTGTTCTTTTTTCCAATAATTTTTAAAAACCGCATCGCTCTTAACTTGGATCTCACCGATTTCATTATTTTTAAGGGGCTCTCCCTCTTCATTCATAATACGCAATTGAGTCCCGGATAAGGCTTTTCCCACTGATCCTGGAATTCGAGTTGCCTGTAGAGGATTTGAAGTGTTGATCCCTGTCTCAGTCATTCCATAACGCTCCAGGATCCGATGTCCTATCTTTTCTTCAAATTGAGTGAAAGTCTGTTCCGACAAAGGTGCTGAGCCTGAGACAAAAAGACGAATAGTCTGCGTTCGATCACGGTTGAAATCAGCATTTTCAAGCAACCGCGTGTAATAGGTGGGAACCCCCATGAATACTGTGCTTTGATCTAATTTTTTAATAATTGAGTCTACTTCAAATTTTGGGAGAAAGATCATTGCCGCACCGCTTAATAAAACAGTATGACTCGCGAAGAAAAGTCCATGACAATGGAAAATAGGCAATGCGTGCAACAAAACATCGCTGTGTTTGAAATCCCATAAATGCTTTAATTCAAGCGCATTAGAAAATAAATTTTGATGTGATAAGATTGCGCCTTTAGGCCTTCCCGTCGTGCCTGATGTGTATAAAATACAAGCGGCACTGTCGTTGGATTGAAACTGAATCTCAAAAGATCGTTCTAAGTCTTTTGCTTTTTCTTGTAAACTTCCCTGACCTTCTTCTCCTAACGTTTCTACAATAACAAAATATTTTTTCCCCAGGATTAATTCTTCGATGGTTTCTCTCTGTTCCAAAGAACAAATGAATAAACTGGCTTTAGTATCTTCAATAAAATAACTCAATTCATCGCGTTGAAAAGCAGGATTTAAAGGAACATAAATTGTACCGAAACGTAAGCTCGCCAAATAAACACAGAATGCATCTATTGATTTTTCAGAATTCTGCAACACTCGATCGCCCGGTTTTAAACCCAGATTTTGAAAAACCTGACAAAACTGAGCCACACGTCGATCGATGTCTGCATAGGTTAAAATTTTGTTATGTTCTAAAATAAAGAGTGGTTTTTCTTTGTGCTGACTGAACTTAAACTGAGCGTAAATATTGGCATTCATATTCAAACCTGCTCCAAAACCTCTTTCAAATGCGACACCGGTACTATCTCTAAACCGCTAATGCTCTGTTTGGGCAGATTGGCTTTGGGCACAATCGCGCGTTTAAAGCCGAGTTTCGCGGCTTCCTTCAAACGTTCTTGCCCATATTGCACTGGGCGAATTTCACCGGATAAACCCACTTCGCCAAAAACAATCAGATCTTGGGGTAGCGGTTTTTCTTTCAAACTGGACACCACCGCTAACATAATGGCAACATCGGCGGCGGTTTCCAGTATTTTCATACCACCCACCAAATTGATAAACACATCTTGATTATGACTGGCAACCCCGCCTTGTTTGTGTAAAACGGCAAGCAGCATGCTCAAACGATTGGCATCTAAGCCCAAAGTCACACGCCTAGGATTTGCCAAATGACTATCATCTAATAAGGCTTGCACTTCCACCAACATGGGGCGCGTGCCTTCCCAGGTGGCCATGACCACGCTACCTGGCACTCCGGCACGAAAGCCCGATAAAAATAAGGCCGAAGCATTTTGCACGCCGCGTAATCCTTTTTCAGTCATGGCAAAAAGGCCTAATTCATTCACAGTCCCAAATCGATTTTTAGTGGCACGGATCATTCGATAACGACTATCGTGTTCACTTTCAAAATACAAGACCGTATCCACCATATGCTCTAATACTCGCGGGCCCGCCAAAGCACCTTCTTTGGTGACATGTCCTACTAAAAATAAAGAAGTCCCCGTTTCTTTGGCAAAGCGCACCAATTGCGCCGCACTTTCTCGCACCTGACTCACACCCCCCGGAGCAGAAGGCAAGGTTTCAGTGTACATGGTTTGGATCGAATCGATGACCATGACTTTAGGCCGATGTGCCAAAGCCACGCTTAACACCTGCTCCACTTGAGTTTGTGCCAACAATTTTAAATGATCCAGCTTTAATTCCAAACGATGCGCACGCAAAGTGACTTGCTGCAAAGATTCTTCACCGGTCACATACAAGGGTGCATCTGCAGGAGAGAGTAAGGCCATGGCTTGTAAAAGCAAAGTTGATTTCCCAATCCCCGGATCGCCTCCAATTAAGACCACTGATCCCGGCACTAAACCACCGCCTAAGACCCGATCCAATTCGCCTTGATCCAAACTTAAACGCCTAACGGTGTCTAAGGCAATGTCTTTCAACAACACCACTTCGCTGTTTTGTCCGGCATAATTGCCACCCGCGCGACGCGGATTTTTGATCAGCGTTTCTTCGATAATGCTATTCCAAGTGCCACAGTCTAAGCATTGCCCTGCCCATTGATGAAATTGCGCGCCGCAACTTTGGCAACGATGTGTGATTTTAGTTTTAGTGATACTCATATTAAAATTTAAACCTTTAAGATGGGTTGCAGTATGCAGAATCAATCTTTATAGCCAATTGCGCAGACACTATCTGCGCAATTAGCCACGCTTGATAAAACTGACGCATTTGTTTTCGTAATGCTCTGTTGCAAATCGAGATAAGTTCCTAAGTTGATACTCATATTAGCCTTGCAAGGATTGCATATCGATGACGAAACGGTATTTAACATCACCCTTTAAAAGGCGCTCATACGCTAGATTCACATCTTGAATGGCGATGATTTCAATATCGCTTAAAATACGATGTTGAGCACAAAAATCCAACATTTCCTGAGTTTCTTTTATCCCACCGATTGAAGAACCCGTTAAAATCCGCGGCGGGCTCAGCAAAGATCGCAGTGAAAGTTCAACAGGCTCGGGAGGGATCCCCAATGAAACCATGACGCCATCGCGTTTTAAGGTGGCCAAATAAAGATTAATATCATGCTTGGCCGATACCGTATCCAAGATCAAATCAAATTGCTTGGCAGCGGCTTTCATTGCCGCCTCATCTTTGGATAAAATAACGTGCTTTGCACCCAAAGCCTTAGCATCTTCATATTTATTCAAAGAAGTGGTGAACACGCTGACTTCTGCACCCATCGCTGTGGCAATTTTAACGCCCATATGACCTAGGCCGCCTAGACCAATGATACCTACCTTTTGACCTGGTCCTACGTTCCAACGCCGTAAAGGTGAATACGTGGTAATGCCTGCACACAACAAAGGCGCTACACGGGCCAAATCCAGTTGTGGTGCAATCTTTAATACAAAATCCTCATGCACCACGATGCCTTTAGCATAACCACCATAGGTGGGCGTCTGCTTATCCTGTTCCAGGCTATTGTACGTAAAAGAAGGGCCTTGACTACAAAATTGCTGTAGCTCATCTTGGCAACTTCCACATTCACGGCAAGAATCCACCATGCAACCCACTCCCACAGCATCGCCGATAGCAAAGCCTATGACCTTAGCGCCGATTTGCTTGACTCGACCGACAATTTCATGTCCTGGAACCATCGGATATCGGGCTTGTCCCCATTCACTGCGCGCTTGGTGAATATCGCTGTGGCAGATCCCACAGTACAAAATGTCAATCAGGATATCCTGCTCTTTAAGCTTTCGTAAGGTTAATTCAAAAGGAACCAATTGATCTTGAGGATGCTGTAGTGCGTAAGCTAATATTTGTGTCATGAAAAGTTCCTCCACAGTTGCATAAATAGGTTGTCCCTAGAGATTAGCAAAATGTCAGTGTAGACGCAATGATCAGGCCCAAGCGAGAAATCAATTGCCTCCTCCTGATGAGTCATCCCTTTAGGAAAAAATACTTCCCCCTTGACAGGAAAGTTTTGATTGAATAAACTATTCAGCATTAATTTAAAATGCTTTACTGATTATTTTAAGGACCTCCTATGCCCGCAGCTGAATTTAAGCACGATACCTTTGTTCGGAGACTTTTGGCCGATCAACGTGTACTACATGATTTTTTGAAAACCGTGCTACCGGCAAAAATTTTAGCATTCCTTGATCTCAATCCCATCGAAAGACGACCCACACAACATATCAATGATTTTGGTAAAGAGAGTATCTTAGATGTTCTGTTACAGATCAAAATCTTAAATGAAAATCGTCATATGTTGATCTCCGCTGAACACCAAAGCCAGCCCAAGCGCTTAATGCCACTGAGAATAGCCCATTACAGCATCAGTGCTTTAAACGATGCTCTCGACAATCATAAAACTAGGGATCCCAAACGTCCTTTGCCTTTGATTTATCCACTCGTCCTTTATCATGGCAAGGGCAAGCCCTACCCTTATTCAACGGAACTCAGCGATCTCATCGATGCCTCAGCAGAGCTCTTGGAACATTGCCTTTCTCAAACTCAAAAATTTCAGTTGTTTGATTTAAATCAAATTAGCCTTGAAACCCTTCAAAAAAATATTTGGGCCGCGCCTTTATTCTGCGCTTTAAAATTCATCTATGCAGCCGATATTCTAGCTTTAAAAGACGATGTTTTATTAAACGTTTTGCGCACTTTAAGCAGCCAAGGGGGGCGAAAAATCGTCTATGTTGTGCTAAGATATCTGATAACCAAAGGCAAAATCAGTGATCCCAAGGCATTCAAAGATCTCATTTACAGTCAATTTTCGCATCCCATAGGAGATAAAATCATGAGTACCGCTAAAACTTTTGTAGAACATGGCATTGAAGAAGGCTTACGGCAAGGGATCATTAAAGGTAAGCTCGAAGGCAAGCTCGAAGGTAAGCTCGAAGGTAAGCTCGAAGGCAAGCTCGAAGGCAAGCTCGAAGGTAAGCTCGAAATGGTAGAGCGATTGATCGCTGAAGGGGTTGATCTGCGCTTTATTCAAAAAATAACTGATCTATCGCTTAAAGAACTGCAAGCAATGCTCTCAATCAGTAATTTCTAGATTCCGTTCAAAAACGAGCAGGGATTACCTCGGCCTCTGAGCGTGCTCAATCCAAAATCGTAGAAATAGCTCCCTGGGCTCAGCCAAAAACCTTGCATTAACCCTGCATTCAGACTAAGATAGCTTTCAGAATGTCTTTCATTTTAAACTTTAGGGGTTTCAGAATGCATCAGTATAAGCATATTATGTTTTGCGCAGACTTGAGTGAGCATAGTCTGATCACAGCTCAACGGGCTATCAATTTGGCCGAAAAATACTCTGCAAAACTGAGTATTATTCATGTCGTTGAATCCCTTCCCGCTTACGCCAGTGGCTATTTAGGCGTTGCCGATGTCGAACGTGAATTAATTGATACGGCTAAAATTGAATTAAAGAAGCTCTCTGCCAAATTCAATATTCCCGCCGAACAGCAAGTTTTGGTGGTGGGTAATCCTGCCTTAGAAGTTTTTGCTCAAGCCAAAGAATTAGGGGTAGACTTGATCGTTGTCGGCAGCCATGAAAAACATGGTTTAGGGCGTCTTTTAGGCTCGAATGCCAGCGGTATTTTACATAAAGCTCATTGTGATGTCTTAACAGTTAAAATCCAGGCGGATACTTAATTATATTAGGGTGTAAAATGGAATTCTATGAACACATTATTAGTTTGCGTTAATAGAAATAGAGATTTATGAAGTATCACTATTCACCCTTAAGGGCGGGTACTACAAAGTACAGACAAGGCAGCAGCAGTTCCTATGAAATTATTCTTTGATTTTTTCCCTATCCTGGTTTTTTTCTTAACCTATAAATTTTTCGGTATTTATGTGGCCACCGGCATTGCCATCGCCACGAGCTTCGCACAGCTTTTGTTTTATTGGCTCAAATTTCACCGCATCGAAACTATGACCTTGATTTCTTGTGTGATCATCACTATTCTCGGTGGATTTACCTTATTTCTGCATAATGATCTCTTCATTAAATGGAAACCTACGGTTATTTATTTGGCTTTTGCCTTGGCCTTCTTGTTCAGCGGGTTTTTTTCCAGCCAATCCTTATTACAACGGATGCTAGGCAGCTCCTTAAAATTATCTTCCGCTATTTGGAAACGTTTAAACTATATTTGGGTAGGCTTTTTTATACTGATCAGTGGCTTGAACCTTTATGTAGCCTATCATTTCTCAACCAATACCTGGGTCTATTTTAAATTATTTGGCATCATTGGCTTAACCTTGATTTTTTTACTGGCCCAAGGGGTCTATATTTCAAAATTTGTCGAGGCCGATCACAATATTAAGAGTCAAGAATAATGAATACTCCTCATGAAGAAACAGTACGAGAAATTAAAAACCGTTTGAATTCAACCCTTATTCCTTCTTTTTTAGAAGTGATAGACGATTCTGCCGAACACTTAGGACATCTTAATGCCACGAGTGAACAAGGTCATTTTACGGTGATTATCTCCAGCGCTCGATTTTCCACCCTTTCTTTAGTTGCCTCGCATCGCTTGGTCTATCAAGCTTTGGGTGATTTAATGCCCTCAAAAATCCATGCTTTGAAAATTAAGATCAAGGATTAAGACTGGAAACTGCAAACTTGAGAAAAAAACAGATACTATTAGAAGCTAAGGACAAAAGGAATAAGCTCAATGGCTCCTGAATACATTTACTATGAACAGCCCCTAAATGAGTTAGTGCGCACCTGCCTACGCCTGGAATATCTGGCTGATCTATTACAATACCATTTAAAAACCCCCAAAGCAGGATCGGTCCACGCCGCATTAGACACCCTACTGGACATTTTGCAAATCCTCGACCGACCCGACATTAAAACAAAGTTTATTTCTGAATTTCGGCGCTATATTGAAAATTTTCAACAGTTTAAAAATAATCCAGCGGTTAATAACAGCTCGCTTAATTTAGCTTTAAATGAATTAAATACTTTGATAGAATTATTGCAGCCTAAATACGGTAAATTTGCTCATACCACACGCGAAAATAGCTTTATCGCCAATATGCGTCAATATTTTTTAACTCCAGGCAGCACCTGTAATGCTGACACACCGCATTATCATCATTGGATGAATCTGCCAGCAGAAAAACACCAAAGCTATCTTAAATTGTGGACCTCAGACTTAGATGAACCTTACAAAGCCGTTAATCTCTTGCTCAAATTGGCCCGAGAAAGCACCCAAAGTCAAAAGCTGATTGCTGAAAATGGATTTTACCAAAAACCTCTAGCCCCCAATCGTTCTTGTCCTTTGGTTCGGGTAGGTCTAGATCGCAACGGTTTAGTCTTTCCGGTCATGAGCCTAGGTCGTCATCGCTTAGTCATTCATTTCTTTAATTCTGCCGTAGATGAACGTCCACAACAAGTGCACGATAACATTCCCTTTATTTTGATGGATTAGAGGTTTCATCGTCACGGCTGTCTCTGGGTTAGGTTTCGTCCAAACAATAGAATAGATATCGCCTTTGCCCCTGAACATCCTCTTCTATTTTAGCGCCATGCACTTCGTTTTCAAAACCTGGAAAAGCGTTGTCAAAATCTTGCAGCAATTTTAAAAAATCAATGATAAAAACTTGATCCGCAGTCACTTTTTCACCCGGCATAATAATCGGGATCCCCGGAGGATAAGGCGCCACCATGGTTAATACGACTTGACCTTGCAATTCATCCAATCCCAGAGCCACTCGACGCCCCGAAATCAAAGCTTGATAAGCTGCATTCGGCGTTAATACCTGTTCAGGAAGGCTGTCGTAAGCATTCATCAATAGATGGGCAGCGTTGCGTTGACTTAAAAAAGCATGCATCTCATGAGCCAGATCCAGCAAATTCATCTTAGCATAGCGCTGATGATAACGCTGAGTTAATTGTGGAAATATTTTTTGAAGCGGAGCTCCTTGATTAAATAATTCTTTGAATTGCGTCAATTCCATCAATAAAGTCAAAGCCTTGCTTTTATTCACCCCAATCGAAAATAAAAATAGTAAACTGTAAAAACCGGTCTTTTCATCCAGCACACCATTTCGGATGAGGTAACGGCTGATAATCGGAGCAGGGATCCCAAAGGCTTGAGACTCTGCACTGGCATTAATCCCCGGCGTCAGTAAAGTCACTTTAATGGGGTCCAGAAATAAATGGTCTTCATCCATCTTTAGAAAGCCATGCCAAGGTTTTTGAGCGCTCAGTTTCCAAATTCCAGCGCCATGATTGGAACTGGGAAGAAATTGACAATCTTCATCTAAAATAATATCCCCTACCTCATCGGGCTGCCAAAGTTTAAAACTCCAGTTATCCGCGGTATCAATGGGATTAGACTTAAAATTGACTTTTGAAAATTCCTGACGGAAAGCTATGGCCGTTGCCATAGCTGAACCCAATAAACGCGTACCGGAAGCCCCTGCCATCATGCGCGAAGACACATCCAAAGAAGCGATAATACTGTATTGCGGCGAAGTTGAGGTATGCATCATAAAAGATTCATTCAAAATTTCTTTTTCAAGAGGGCCGCTGCCCTGCTTGACATGGAGCATTGAAGCTTGAGAAAAAGCAGCTAATAATTTATGGGTGGATTGGGTGCTAAAAATAGTAGGCGGATTTTTTAAGCGGCTTGAACTC
Organism: Gammaproteobacteria bacterium; assembly: GCA_009885495.1. GTDB lineage: Bacteria > Pseudomonadota > Gammaproteobacteria > UBA1113 > UBA1113 > VFKP01. Next base: position 51,133 of record VFKP01000012.1, read on the forward strand.
ATTGCAAATTTATCCTGATAAAAGGGATGGAATCGGCCATATGGAAACCAAGCTTCATCAAAATGAATAAAATCAATGCCCGATTGCGAAAGCGAAGTTTTTATCGCATCAACATTGTAAATCAAGCCATCATACGTGCTATTGGTAATCACCGCTAAGCGCGGCACCATTTCTTTATTGTCCACTAAAGGGCAGGCCAATATCTTTTTTCGAATGACCTCTGGACTAAATTCAGCTTTAGCGATACCGCCAATGATGCCATAGGCATTTCGGCTGGGTTTAAAATAAATAGGGATCACATCCGACATCGTCAAGGCATGCTGCAATGATTTATGACAATTTCTATCGATAATGGCCAAATCATTTTTCCTGGCCACCGACATCATCACGACTTTATTGGACGTTGAAGTACCATTGGTGACAAAAAAAGTTTCATCAGCACCAAAAACCTGCGCGGCATAGGCTTCAGCTTCACCCACCACCCCACTGTGTTCTAATAAAGAGCCTAATTCTGGGACGGAAATGGAAAGATCACTGCGAAAAGCATTTTCGCCATAAAAATCATAAAACAGCCGCCCTGTGGGTGATTTCAAAAAGGCAACGCCCCCCATATGTCCCGGGGTATGCCAGGCATATTTATATTCCAGAGTGTATTTCACCAAGGCTTTAAAAAACGGTGGTAATAAACTGACTAAATACTTAAACACCTGTTGCCGAATACGACCGGCAACGAAAGCCGGGGTATCATCATACCGCCACAGAATACTCTGACATTCATGCAAAAGTTCCATATTGAGTAAATTGATTTCGACGCTCTGCGTTAAAATAAGAATGGGGATCTCTGGATTGACAATTCTGACTCGCTTAATAAAATCAATGCAGGCTTTTTCAGGATGATCTTTAGGAAAATACTCTAAACTCAAGAGCAAGCTGGAAGGATCGCTTTTTGATTTTAAGATCATCAAGAGATCTTCATGATCTTGAGTGGCGATCACTTTTAAGCCTTCATTTTCCAAAGCCTGTAAGAGCTCTTCACTGGCCAAGCTCTGCCGTTTGCCTGAATCTTGGATCGTATCCAGCCACAAGAGTGGAAATAATTTTAAGTTCACATTAATCATACTATCACCTTTCGCTGTTCTTTATTCCACAAGACCCAGCTGTATGCGGGGATCCCTAATAATAAAACAATAAACCCCCAAAAAACAATTTTATGCCCTTCGCCTAAAATCGCCCAGAAAATATAAGCCATGGCAGCCAGACTGATAAGCAATTCCAGCCAAGGACGCTTATTTTTCAAGACTTCAGAGGTTTCAGTGTTGGGTGCTCGAGCTAGAATACTTAAGGCCACCGCCGAATACAAATACGGTAATAAAGTGAGAAAAACTGCAATTGAAGCAATAATTTGAAATTGTTTGCCTAAATTCGCCGAATGTGTCAGTAATAAGAGTACACTCATTAAAATGGCGATCACCACCAATCCTCGGCTAGGAACATCGTGACGATTCAAGCGCGCAAACACTTTGGGAAATAAGCGATCTTCGGCAGCCGCTTGCGCTGATCCACCGACCAATAAAATCCAACCCGCCAATGAGCCCAAACAAGCGATGATCGCGGCCACACTGACAATTTTCCCAGCCGTTTCGCCCAAGGTTAAAGTAGCCACCAAGGAAAATGGCGAAGCCGAATGCGCCAAAACAGCATTAGGAACAATCCCCATAATCACCGATGAACTTAAAATATAAACCAAGGCAGCAATCAAAGTTCCCCCTAAAGTGGCAATGGGCACATCTTTGCGTGGATTTTTAGCCATACCCGCACACACAGCTGCCGATTCCACACCAATAAAGGCCCAGAGCGTCAATGCTGCCGAATGGCTTAAAGCCCAAAAATCACTGTGCCCTGTTACATTATAGGCGGCCGTAAATGTCGATTTATCAAACCAAAACCAACCCAAAACCGCAGTGCCTAATAAAGGGACAAACATAACCACACTGGTACAAGAGATCAGGCGTCCTAAAGTCCTAGCCCCACAGAAATTCAGCAAGGTGAAAAACCAAATGAGTCCAATACTGGCGCAAATACCAGGCCAGGGATGCGATAAAAGAGGAAAGAAAAAACTTAAATAGCCCACTGCCGCTAGAGCAATGCCGATATTACCCACCCAATTGGCCAACCAATAGATATAAATCGTTTGGAACCCTAAATAATCACCCAAGGCTTTTTGGGCATACGCATAAGGACCGCCAGCTTTCGGCAGATGTAAAACCAAACGGGTAAATAATCCGGCAAGAATGAGAGCCCCTAGAGTGGTGATCAACCAACCCCAGACACTGATGCTGCCAATATTGGCCAAGCCAGTGGGCAATAAAAAAACACCCGAGCCCATCATATTACTGGCCACCAAAGCCGTTAACATCCAAGGACCCATTTTCTGATTTGGATTAGACATGTTTTTTCTTCTGATAATGGCGGTAACGCAAATGCATTTGTCGGGTTGAGCGTTGCCCTAATAACATTTTATGAGCAGGATCGATGTAGACTCTATGATTTAAGGCTTCTCGGCCTAAGAGCATTCTAAAAATCATGGGGTCTCGATTGGATAAAGTAAGTTCAATCGGATAATGTAAAGGCCCTAGCTCTAAAACAGTTTTAATCACATAACGATGTTCCTTATGCCCTGTTGAACTGGCCACTACCCTTTCGTCAATGACCAAAGCCTCACAGCTCAAGCTCAGTCTATCAATACCTTGCAATGGATGAACATCAAATTGAACCCAGGTTTGTCCCTGTCGGCTTATTTCTAGGATATTAAAGGCGTGTAAGGCCGAAGTTTTAGCTCCAGTGTCGATTTTTGCTTTAATATAAGGTACGCCCAAGGCCGACAAGCCGCACCATTCTTGCCAACCCAGCAAAAGCTTTCGTATGCTACTATCAGCCATGATAAGGTTTATCCGGATGTAAAGGTTTAGCATTTTTTTCAATATGTTCAATGATCATGGCGGCCACATTCTTTCCAGTGGCCGTCTCAATCCCTTCTAAGCCTGGAGAAGCATTCACTTCCATCACCAGAGGTCCTCGCTTAGACCTTAAAATATCGACACCGGCTAAATTTAAGCCGATGATTTTACTGGCTTGAACAGCGGTTTCTCGTTCGGCCGCATCCAATTTCACCTTGGAGGCAGTGCCGCCGCGATGCACATTGGAGCGAAACTCACCGTCTTTAGCCTTACGCATCATGCTGGCGACGACTTTATTTCCCACCACAAAACAGCGCAAATCACTGCCTTGTGCTTCTTTGATGTATTCTTGGACGATGATATTGGCATTTAAACCCATCAAGGTCTGGATCATACTCGAAGCGGCTTGCTGTGATTCTGCTAAAACCACACCCACGCCCTGAGTGCCTTCCAACAGCTTAATAATCACGGGGGGACCACCCACCATATGGATCAAAGGTTCAATGTCTCGGGGATGATGGGCAAACCCCGTGATCGGCATACCGATCCCTTTACGACATAATAACTGCAAAGAGCGTAATTTATCACGCCCACGGGTAATCGATAAGGATGAATTGATGCAATACATGCCTTGAGTCTCTAATTGACGCACAATGGCTGTTCCATAAAAGGTTCTTTTAGCACCAATTCGCGGAATAACCGCATCAAAAGACTCCAATTTTTCACTTTTATAGTGCACACTGGCGCCTGAGGAGGTGATATTCACATAGCAGGATAGGTAATCAATCACTCGCATTTGATGCCCTCGCTTTTCCCCTTCTTCGAGCAAGCGTCGCGTTGAATACAATTCATCGTTCAAGGACAAGATAGCAATACTCATGTTTTTTTTGCTGACTTTCATAATCTCACTTAATCTTCTTTAGTAATAGGCTGGACATTTCGCAAATACCCCAGCAGGGAACGTGCAATGTTTCTAAGTATATCTGGAAAATCATCTAAAAGTCTATCATAGGCCATTTTACTCATTTTTAAAAGCTTCACTTCCGTCAAAGTAATGGCCGTGGCCGTGCGCGGTTTATCATCTAAAAGACTAAGCTCACCGAAGAAATCAAACTTCTTTTTTTGATTCACGACACGGCCTAAATGAGTAATATTGATCTCCCCTTCTGCAATAATATACAAATCTCCGGGCAGATCATTTTCTCGAAAGAGAACCGTATCTTGGGCAACAATCTCAACCTCTAGACGAGAGGCTAAAACCAAAAGAATATCCGCGGAAAGATTTTTAAACATCGTACAACCGCGTAATACAACTAATTTTTCTAAATCATGCATGCCTATTCCTTGAGGTTTTAAAAATTTAATTGAAAAAACAGTGGATAACCAAGGGCCTAATTTCTCTCTTGCCAGCAAATCTTCACTGAGGTCCGGTTGTGAAGATTTAAAATCAAATATTTCAAATAAAGCCTGTCGATATTCGCTGTGTTGTAAATAATTATCGAATAATTCTATTTCTTGTTGTAACAATTCAGACAATGGCGCTTGTGTCATCGCTTCTAGAATCAATGAAATAATAGGAAGCATTTTCTCTGCATTATCAACGGAAAACAGATAGAGCAATCGATAAATTGTCCCATAGCTTAGGGTTTCAATCTCCTGACGTTCAAAATCAGTTAATTTGATTTGCAATAACTGTCTATAATACGTTAAATGATCTTTTTCAGCTTTAATCCGATGACTGACCTCGTTTAAAAAATCTCGGCTTAAAGTGGTTTGCATCGACCGATAGGCTATTGATTTAACCGCCTCATTGCGGATCTCCGATTGATCTTGACTCATCAATTTCACCAAAGCCTGATCAGCCTTTTCTCCTTCTATTTTTGCAATGGTGCGAATGGCCGCTCGATGAAAAATGGGATGTTTGATATGATTAATACGCTCTAATAAAATAGGTACTACGGTTTGCCCGAAATTCAATAATGCCGTCGCTGCATAATAATGGGCATTACGTACACTCATTTGATGAATCAAAGCATCAATATGTTCTACATGAGGATGCTCCATCGCCGCTTGAATGGCCACAATGCTCACTTCAACTTCTTTATCGACAATCAATCCAGAAAGGCTTTCTACAGAACCATGCAAATCAAATAAAGACAATACTCTAGCAGCGGAGATCCTAAATTTTGGATTATCCGATTCGATCAAAGCCATCAGTCGATTCAAGGCTAAAACTGCATCGGCAAGACTTCCGAAACGAATTAAACTATTGATACTGCTGGCTTGAGATAATTCATCATCCGAATTAAAATACACCTTTGCCAAAGGTAAGACTTCTTCTGCCTGCCAACGGTTAAAGGCTTGAAAAATCCACCAAATCACTTCTCCATCTTTCTCAATCTCTAAACGTTTTTTAAGACATTGAAAATAATTCTGATTCATATGTTCACGCAAGATTTTAACCGCCTCAACACGAATGCTTTGGTTAGCGGCATACAGGTCATCACACACCTTATCTAATAAAAAAGTAGGCGTAAGTTGTTTTTTCTCAGCCAAAATTTCATACCCTAATAATCGGACCACATCATCTTGACTGGTCAAGCAAGCATTAATATGTTCATACCATTCTTGGGTATTCCGGGTTAAATAAAATTCATCTAAGTCTACAATATGATTTTGTTTTAAATTATCTTCTAAAGCTTCATTATACGCCTGCGTTATCTTTTGGCTTAAAAAAATAAAAGCGGCTGAGAATATAAGAATAATAGAACAGATCATGACCGGAGTGGCTCGATCTGCTAAAAATAAAATGAGTAAAGCTGAAAGTAAAGACCCCCAAAATAAGGTAAGGCCCCTTAAATGTAGTCTGGTCAATGATCGAAGCGCGGGAGGCAATACATTGGCCAAGAGCTGAAATGAAAGGTCGAAAATGGAAAAATTAACCACACTATAACCCAGGAGCAAGAAACTGACCGTCCAAAGGTTAGGCCATAAAATAACCCCCATACAAACCAAAATCAAAACAATGGGCGCTAGCACAATAAAGCCAAATATACCAAATTTCTTAAAAATTCTTTTAACACATAAAAGTTGAAATATAAAAACAATTAAATTACTCGCGGCAAAGAGGCGGCTGGTGTAAATGGCAATTTGATCAGGCTCTAAAGATTTTGCGACTTGATATTTAAAAGTATAATCCACCAAGGTTGAAAAAATTAAAACCCCAAGAACAAAAGGTAAAAATAGCTTCTGCAATTTATATTGATAATGGAAACCATGAGCTGGGCCTGGGGCCGTGGCTCTGGGATCTTCCAAATCAACGGGCTGTAAAACAAGCATATTGAAAAACAAAACGATAGCCATGAGGGGCAATAATCGATCTAGTCCATTGTGTTGTATAAAATAAGGAATGATCAGACCCAACAGAACGGCTGCGGCCGCCATCATGCTGCTGATGAGATTACTATTGTATTTAAATTCACGAATATCCAGCAGATGACTCACGCCATTCCAATAATTTAAAGTTAAAAATTTATTGCTGCTCATGAGAAATACGCAAAAAATAAAAGGCCCCCCCAGTTTAAGGGGCATAAAATGACCCAGTTGCCAATACACTAAGATCAGCGTAATACAAAGCCCCTGTAAAAATAACATCCCTTTGCGATAATGATGTGCAATATAACTGCCCATGAGTTGATTAGCGATTATAAACAATACGGCCAAACCCAAATAGAAATAGGCCAAATAATAAGCAGGATAAATAGTTAAAAACACTGCATTAATGTAAGAAATCGCCAAAATACCATAGACAGTGGCCAGAGCCAATGAAGCCGAAGACCAGAAAAGGCGAAAGCGAAGAGATCTTTTCATCCTGAAATTTTCCCTATCAACATTTTGCTTCCTTACGCTGATTCTATATTCCGAAAAACGAGCGGATGAATTCACAGAAAACCGTTAACCCCATGGCTTCTCCGCCTTGAGGTCGTCCTGGTCGGGCAGCAAGATTAAAGGCCATTAAATCAATATGCACCCAAGGCTGCCCGGCAGGGACAAAATTCTGCAAAAACAAGGCTGCTGTAATCGCACCCGCATAAGGGATTTTACTGTTATTGTTCAGATCGGCCACTGAACTTTTAATATAATCCTGATATCCTGAATAGAGGGGTAAGGGCCAAACCCATTCTTCAGTGAATTGACTCAATTGCATGATCTTATCTTGCAATACGCGATCGGCACAGAAAAAAACAGGAATATCTGGGCCTAAGGCCACTCGCGCAGCGCCCGTTAAGGTGGCAAAATCTAAAATGAGCTTAGGTTTTAATCGGGCCGCTTCCACCAAAGCATCGGCTAAGATCAAACGTCCTTCTGCATCCGTATTGCCTATTTCCACCGAAATCCCATTACGAGCACGGTAGACATCACCGGGTTTATAAGCAGAACCGCTCACCACATTCTCAACAGCAGGGATCAGCACTCGTAATTGGATCGGCCATTGCTGTATTAAAATAAGTTGGGCTAAGCCTAAAACATGCGCAGCTCCCCCCATATCTTTTTTCATGAGCGCCATGCCCTCTGCTGATTTTAAATCAAGGCCGCCTGAATCAAAGCACACTCCCTTACCCACTAAAACCAATAAGGGATCACTCTTTGATCCAAAATGTAAATCAATGAGTCGAGGCGCGCGATCACTGCCTCGACCCACGGCATGGATCAGCGGATAATTCTCTTTTAAGAGATCCTCTCCCACCACTTCTTGCATCTGCCCTTGAAAACGCTGACAAAATTCAGATAATTGCAAAGGCCCTAAATCCTCTGTGGGCGTATTGATTAAATCACGCACCATGCACAGCGCTTCAACCCATTGATAGGCCAAACGCTCATTCTCGCTGATCTCTAAACAGGCTTTAGGCAGAGAAGGCTCTGAGCGATAACGAGTAAACTGATAATGTGCCAAACCCCAGCTTTTAACCGCTTGGCTCAAGGCTTTAGCATTCAAGTTTTCAGACGTAAAACGATACCGCTGTGCCGGCAAAGCCAAGGCCAATGCCGCACAGAAAAAAGGTGTCTCAGGCGCATCATGAATGAAAATAATTTCCTTGACCTGTCCCTCATGATCACTGAGCTGAGCCCAGGACTCTGGTTTGGCTGTAAAGCCTGAGCTTTGAAGCCAATTTACAATCCGCTGAGGTTGAAGCGCTAACCACTCCTCATAGGAAGATAAAGATAAAACCCGGATCGGTATGGCCTTGGCCGTCGTTTCAAAACTTAAGCCTTGCATTAATTAGCCTCACACAGCATTTCCAGTGCTGGATGATAAGGATGGCCCAAGGCCTCAGCCACCGCCTTATAAGTTAAAAAGCCACGATACACATTTAAACCATTGAGTAAATGCGGATCTTCCAATAAAGCTTGTTTCACACCGCGATTGGCCAATGCGAGAATAAAAGGCAGCGTTGCATTATTGAGCGCGAAAGTCGCGGTACGCGGCACAGCCCCAGGCATATTAGCCACACAATAATGAATCACGCCTTCTTCAGAAAAAATCGGCTCTGCATGTGTAGTGGCGCGGCTGGTGGCAAAACACCCGCCTTGATCAATGGCCACATCAACCAATACCGAACCCTTGCGCATTTTCTTCAAATGCTCACGCGTCACTAATTTGGGGGCAGCACCTCCGGGAACTAACACAGCCCCAATCACTAAATCAGCACCTATCACGCATCGTTCAATGGCATCTTCCGTGGCGTAAAGCGTATTCAAACGAGAAGCAAATTGTAGATCCAATTCTTTTAGGCGTCTTAAAGATTTATCAATCACGGTCACATGCGCTTCTTGACCAATCGCCATACGAATGGCATTGATACCCACTACCCCACCGCCTAAAATAACGACCTTAGCAGAGGGCACCCCAGGAACACCCGCTAATAAAATGCCACTGCCCCCCTGATGTTTTTCCAGGCAATGTGCTCCGGCTTGAATAGCCATACGCCCCGCCACTTCACTCATGGGTGATAATAAAGGGAGTCCTTGAAAAGGATCAGTCACGGTTTCATAAGCAATCGCCGTACATCCCGAGGCCATCAGCAATTGTGCTTGCTCAGGATCCGGCGCCAAATGCAAATAAGTAAATAAAGTATGATCTTCTGTGAGCATCTTACATTCGCTGGGCTGAGGTTCTTTGACTTTCACAATCAGTTCAGCAGAGGCGAATACTTCAGCCGCCGAACTTAAAATCTTAGCCCCTGCACGACGATAATCTTCATCTGAAATACCAATACCTGAACCGGCAGCCGTTTCAACAAACACTTCATGTCCAAAAACAGTGAGTTCACGCACGCTAGAAGGTACCATCGCAACGCGATGCTCTAGGACTTTAATCTCTTTAGGTACACCTATTTTCATCTTATTTTCTCACTTATAGTTTAGACAATAATTCCGGGATAATTTTAAATAAATCACCCACCAATCCATAATCTGCAATTTGAAAGATAGGCGCCTCAGGATCTTTGTTGATGGCTACAATGACGCGACTGTCCTTCATACCGGCTAAATGCTGTATCGCTCCAGAAATACCAATACCAATATACAAATTGGGGGCAACCACTTTTCCGGTTTGCCCCACTTGATAATCGTTGGGCACAAAACCTGCATCTACGGCAGCTCGAGACGCACCTACAGCAGCGCCCAGCTTATCTGCCAAAGCCTCTATCAAAGCAAAATTTTCCTTGTTTTGTAAGCCTCGCCCACCCGATACGACCACCTTGGCATTGGCCAATTCAGGGCGATCATTTTGACTTTCTTCGCGGCGGATCAAACTTGTTTTTTCTGCAGCATAAACCCGATCGCAGGCACGCAATTCTACCAAAGTCTCTGCTTGCAGTGTATATTTTGCAAAGGCACTGCTTCTGACCGTCAATAAACGAGTATTTTCTTTAAGCCGGACTGTGGCTAAAGCATTCCCCGCATAAATAGGACGAATAAAGGTATCTTGATCAATGATCTCGATAATATCAGAGGCTAAACTGCATTCTAAAAGACCGGCTAAGCGCGGCAATAGATCTTTGCCAAAAGTAGAGGCCGGACATAAAATATGCGTATAATCCTGAGCAAAAGAGGCTAAGAGCTTAGCCAAATTTTCAGCCAAGAGCGATTGATAGACTTCATGATCCGCCACAATCACGCATTGGACTCCAGCCAAGCTTCGCGCTTCCTGGACGACCGAGTGGCAATGTTGGCCTATCACGATAAGATCAATGGGGCTCTTTAAAGCCATCGCCGCCGTTAAAGTCGACAGAGTGCCTGATTTTAAATGTTGATGATCGTGTTCTGCAACGATTAAAGTTCTCATTCAATCACCTTTGCTTCATGTCTTAATTTATCCAAAAGTTCGTCTACTGAATCGACACGGATCCCTGCTTTGCGTTCTTTGGGAGCAGAGACACTCAAAGTTTCAATATTGGCCGTGAGGCAAACGCCCAGTTCTTCCAAGGAAACCCGAGTTAAGGGTTTTTGTTTGGCTTTCATAATATTAGGTAAACTGGCATAGCGCGGCGTATTTAATCGCAGATCGGTGGTGACCACCGCCGGTAGCTTGGCCGATAAAATTTCCAAGCCACCATCGACTTCACGCGTGACTTCGATACTGTCTCCTTGGACTTTTAATTGGCTTGCAAAAGTGCATTGTGGCCAATCCAATAAGGCAGCCAAGATTTGTCCGATTTGATTATTATCATCATCGATGGCTTGCTTCCCCAAGAGGACCAAATCAGGCTTTTCAATGAGGATAATCGCTTTTAACACTCTAGCAATCGCTAATGCCGGCAAAGTCTGTTCACAAGGCACTAACAGGGCTTCATCGATACCCAGAGCTAAGGCCGTGCGTAAATTTTCTTGTACCGCCTCTGGGCCAATAGAGACCACCTGAGTCAAGCGGGCTAAACCCTGTTCTTTTAACCGAACGGCCTCTTCAATGGCGATTTCATCGAAGGGATTGATGCTCATTTTGACATTGGCCGTTTCCACGCCAGAGCCATCTGCACGCACACGGATCTTGACATAAGGATCGATCACACGTTTCAAGGCAAGCAATACTTTCATAGGCTTTTCCTTTCAAAAAGGGATAGTATACCTAGATTAATAGGCTTTGCAAGGGAAAAAGGGGAGCTCTATTGCTCTAATCATTCAATTATTTATTAGAGAGTAATCATTAAATGTTTAAATTTCAGGCTTCTAGTGCTTGGTTAATAAAAATGTCATCAATGAACCTAGAACCGCTCCAATGACCGCAGCACCTATTGAGGTAAGATATTGAGTATTTCTGTTCGATCTACGGTCTAATTCTGATAGAACTATTTGGAGCGTTGTTTCTGCAATCCTAGGATCACCATACCCAGAACCATTTCGCCAAGAACAAGCATCTAATTCACGATTCAATTCTTTACGTGTCATTTTAGAAAAAAGCTTATGATTCATAAATATATTCCTGACTATAGCAGCATTAAATCTGGCTTCATTGTAAGTGTCCTTCCGGCAAGCTCGCGTGACAGACCTGTTTTAAATTGAGTAATATCCTCTTTTAATCAAAGAAGAGGAAGAAAATGAATATTCTTGCAGCAATCCCTATAAA
>VFKP01000022.1 GCA_009885495.1 Gammaproteobacteria bacterium
ATACTTCCTTAGGTTAAAAAGAAAGTATTTGATCATATTCAGCCCTTGTTGTCGATCTTTTTTGAGAGAACTTTTCAGAGCTGTTCAAAATTTAGATGATCTTGCCCTGATAATCGCACCTATCGTTTAGGTCCGGACATGTTAATCCGCATGCCAACTGCGGAATCCTATGCTTTAAAAGTGCCTAAAGAACAAGCCTTATTACCGAAGCTAGCGCCACACCTAACGGTCAGTATTCCTGTTCCAATCAAAATGGGGGCTGCGTCTGGAGATTATCCCTACCCATTCTCCATTTACAAATGGCTCCAAGGCGCCAGTATTAATCTTCGCTTCGCGCAAAAGCTTGGGCATTATGGAAGGCAACTTTTGAATTGTGTCAAATAGCAGATAAAAACAGCCCTGAGGCACTTATACAAAAAAGAACTATTGAGGATGTCATTTATGGATAGAGATTCAAATATAAAAACCCTCGACACCTATCTCAGCCTTTGTACGGAGGTTTACGATTTAAGCAAGCTTAATCCACCAGAAGATGCCTATGCTTTTTATCGTGACTATGCCATGAGGGCGAACGGTCCTATTTTAGAGCCGATGTGTGGGCCAGGCCATTTTTTACTGCCCTTGCTTGAAGAGGGGTTCAATGTGCATGGCTTTGATGCTAGCGATCCTATGCTTAGAGCTTTGGATGCCAAAGCCAAAGCCAAAACTAAAAATCTAGAACCCACTATATGGAAAGGGTTTGATCAATCTTCATCACCTTCTGACAAAGATGAGTCTATCGTTTATGAATGCAGAAAATAAAACTCGCTTCTCTTTAATCATCTGGATTGTCTTACTGATAGCGATTGGAGGTGCCATCGGTTCTTTAACCAAACCGGAGATCAGTACTTGGTATAGCACGTTAAATCGCTCCCTCCTGACGCCACCCAATTATGTATTTCCGATTGCTTGGACTATTTTATACGGAATTATTGGCGTTTGCGGTTGGCTCATTTGGCGCGCATCTTCGTTTCCAAAATTAAAGGTGCTTAAAACCTTATATGTGATTCAGCTCATCTTAAACTGGAGCTGGACTCCCTTCTTCTTCCGCTATCACTTAACCGGACTTTCCCTCGTAATTTTGGGTGCTATGGACATTCTGGTCGGCGCACTCATTTGCGTAGCTTACCCAAGAATGAAAGCCGTTTCGCTGCTGATGATTCCATATTTACTCTGGATTCTATTTGCGACCTATTTAAATTTTTACATATGGTGGTATAATTAGCTATTATTCAAATCTGGCAAGCATCCTTTTGTCAAACCAACGATGTAATTGGGGTATGTCCATTTAACACTTAACTTCCCCTTGATTTTTTGGCTACTCACTTTTTTATTGTCATTAAAGAAGAATTTAGCTTGATCGGATAAATCAGAAATTTCAAATGGTATTTCATTCAAGCTGTTTGCATTTAAAATGCTAGCACCAAACTGTTGAACAATATTAATGGGTGCTGGCTCATCATCGCTAATATTATATATTTCTCCTGCAGTTGGTGACTTTATAGAAGCAATCGTAGCAATACAAATGTCTTCGACATGAATTCTTGAAAAAAATTGATCTTTTTTTATAATCGTAAAATCTTTACCATTTTTTATTTGTTCTAAACAATTTCTATGTGGGCCATAAATTCCTGATAGTCGTAAAATATGAATCGGCAATTTATTTATCGAATAAAGTTTAAGCCATTGCTGTTCGGCTAGTAATCGTATTCTAGATTGTTCGTTGCTTGGGGCGCATTTCGTTTCTTCATTAACCCAAGCGCCATTATGGTCGCCATATACACTTGTTGACGAAAGATATCCTATCCATTCGAATATATTTTTTGATATAATATCTGCATATTCATTTAATACAGGATCAATCATTTCATTGTTTGGCGGGACGGTACTTAAGAGTACATTGGATGATTTGATTAATGAAGGTAGAGCTGGATCAAGAAAATTTATTATTGTAACATTTTCATTTTTAACGGGCCTTCCAATGTCAGTCTTCCTAGAAGTGCAGTAAATAATCCAACCAAGAGCATTTAATTTTTGAATTAAAAATTTTGATACATACCCATGGCCAAAAATAATTATAGTTTTGTTCATAATTTTTTGAGGCCATTTTTTATTGGGCGCAATTAGATCTAGATTCGAGAAAGATGTTTTATTCTCAGAATTCACGATGGCGTTAATTTCTGTTGCATTTTTTATAGTCTTACGAGGCGTTGATTGATATGATTTCTTCTTGTAGGCAGTGAAAACTTTATAATAAGTCCGATCACTTTTTAGTATTTGGTTTGGCGCCCACAAATAACTACTGTTGAATAATTTGTAATCAATAGATTTTCTTTGGCAAATCTCTTGAACCTTGCTCTCTTGGTTTATATGCCAAGGTTCATAACATGCATTACCAAAGATCTTGGAAACGCCGTACTTGTCGATTAGTCGCTCAATAATTTCACTTGTTTTACCCGCATAGACATTCAGCTTCCCATTCAACGACTCATTTAAGCTATTAAGCGAATGATGCAGCCATATCTTGCTTGCTTCGCCTATTTTAAATGGAGCAGGGGCCGGGCCATCTAATAGGTAAAGAGGCAATATTTTCCCTAAGTTTGAAGCTTCCACAAGGGCAGGATTATCTGATATCCTTAGATCCTGTCTAAACCAAACTATAGAAATTTCCTTTGTCATATGCGTCCCTCTTTTTATTGCTTGTTTATGATACCGATGAGTTGTCTACAGTATCCAGAATCCAGATTATCTTCTAGGCTCCAAGCCCAGCACTGCTTACCTTTTTTGCAATATAAATTAATGATATTTTGCTCAAAAGCTTTCATGAGACATCTTTCCTCATGAAAATTCGATCATAATCCTTCAGATATTTTGGTATGGTCCCTATGCAGTAAAAACCATGCTTTTCATAAAAAGCTTGCGCTTGAAATTCATAAGTGTCGACAAATATTTTAGGCAATCCTTTGTTCTTGGCTGCATCATCAATCATGGTGATAATTTTTGTCCCGATGCCTTGTTTTCGGTATTTTTTATTGCACCAGAGTACATCAATATAAAGCGCATCGCTGTGCCCCCAAATCAAAGCCCCACCTATGATCTGGGTACCATCTTTTGCGAATACACTAAAATGGGTTGCTTTCTCATTGATGATATAACCATTGAAATCAACTATCCCATCGCGAATAACTTTATCATCAGAAGCATCAGGGTTATTTTCAATGGAGTATTCGATGATGCTCATTTGTTTTCCTGGTTAAAATATTCATCAGATGCTAGCCGATATAAAATATGTTGTGATAAAGGATGATCCGCAGCTACTTTAGGATGTGCAAAGTCGCCATTCACATCACGCTTTAATCCAATTTTTCCCATGATTCGAATAGAGCGAACATTAGCAGGTACCGTAAATGAGACGATTTCTTTTAGGTCGCAGTGTTTAAACCCATAATCCAGTGCAGCTTTGGCGCCTTCTGTCGCATATCCTTTGCCCCAAAATTGCGATCCTAAGCGCCAACCCACTTCAACTGCAGGAGTAAAATGGGATTCCCAATCAGTGTAATTGAGACCGATAAAGCCTATCAACTCACCGGTTTCCTTCAGGCAGGCAGCCCATAATGTGTAACCATGTTTGTCGCCATGACTATTTACCGCTGGTATAAAATCGTTGACCTGTTCTATGGTTAATGGGCCACGTAAAAATTCGATCACTTTTGGATCTTGGTTGATTTGAAAATAGGGATCTGCGTCTTCTTTTTTCCAGGTTCTTAAAATAAGCCTTTCTGTTTCAATAATGGTGGTCATTCTTTTACCTTGAAGAAGTTATCTATGAAATTTCTGTTAAATTGGTATGGTCTAGTATCGGCTGTGTTCCATGTTCCACGCTTTACTGTAAATCCAACAACAGCAATGGCCCTATTAAGCCGCAATAAAGGCATCATCTGATGATAATCCGGTACAGCTCTGATGC
>VFKP01000116.1 GCA_009885495.1 Gammaproteobacteria bacterium
ACAAATGGGTTGGATCCGGAATGAATAAGCTTTAGGCTTAAATCTTTTTTAGCTAAATAGCTGCTGACACGAGCTTGCCGGAAGGACACAGCTTACCTACTTTCTCTGTTGATCAAAGGGCGATTCATGAATCGCCCCTACGTTAAGCTGCCGCATACTATTTCCCAATCCTTACCCCAAGCTTAACAAACTCAGCCCTCAAGAAATCAACTACACTTAAGACTGAAGATCGTATTAATAGCGTGCGGGGGATCTTATGGGTGCAGCCTTGGAAGAATTCAGTGATGATGCCGAAGCATTTGCCTGGCGTTTACGCAAAGAAACCGAACTGTTGCGACAAAGCTTATTAGAAGGCGCTTTTGCAGATGATATTTTTGAAGCGGGATTTGAAATAGAATTTCAAATTTTAGACGAGAAAAAGCATCCTAAAAGAATCGCTTTAGATGTTTTGCGAGAGATGAATCGTCCTTTTGCTGTGTCTGAAGCCTATGCTTCTATGTTAGAAGTGAATTCGGACCACTTTAGTTTAGCCGGTAGAAAAATTTTAGAGGCACATCAGCATTTAAAATCCTTATGGCAGCAATGTGAGCGTGTTTGTCATCGCCATAAAAGCAAATTGCTGGCCATTGGGGCTTTGCCCACTTTTGAAGAAAGTGATTTAAATGAAGCGTATTTAACCCCCTTGCCCCGGTATCTTACTTTAAGTCGAAAATTACATCAGATTAATCACAAATCGCAGGACTTACCCTTGGTCGCTCATATGGGGGCCTGCAGTGCTTTTCACATTCATTTACGTATTCCGGCCAGTCGAGCCAAAGCCTATTATAATGCCAGTAGCCTGGTCAGTGGACCTGTATTAGCAGTGTCGGGGAATGCGCCTTTTTTCTTACAAAAACCCTTATGGAAAGAATCTAGGATCGCTCTATTTGAGATTTTAGACAATGAACAAACTAGAAATAATCGTGCTTTTTTTGGCGATGCTTATTTGAAGGCTGGATTTTACGAATTATTTCGCGCGAATTTGAAATTGCCTTCTCTGTTTGATGGGATAAAGCATAAACCTGCAGATCCTTTTTTCCATTTGATGTTACACAATGGTACGATTTGGCGCTGGAATAGACCGGTGATAAGCCTCGCGGAACAAGGACCTTTGCATCTGCGTATAGAGCATCGCAGCCTCCCTTCAGGCCCAACGATATCCGATATGCTGGCCAATGCCTTATTTTGGATGGGTTTGGTGAGGGCGGTGGGCGATAACATTGATGCCTATACTTCAGATTTAAGTTTTCGTTCGGCTAAAAAGAATTTTTACACAGCAGCACAATATGGTTTAGATAAAGACTTACTTTGGCCGGGGATGGGTAAAACCGGCCCTAAAGCCTTAATACTGGATCATTTATTACCTTTGGCGTATCAAGGCTTAGAAAAGCTTGACATAGAAGATCAGGTGATCAAAGAATATTTAGGCATTATTCACGAGCGTACGCTGACAGGACAAACCGGAGCGGTGTGGCAAGAAAAATTTATGGCCTTGCATCCCAATGCCTGGGAAGATCTATTAGAGGTCTACGCATCGTTTCAAAAAAAAGATTTGCCTGTAGCACAATGGTCCTTGAAATAGGAGAAAAAAATGGACTTACTCGCACAAAAATTATCGACTTTACGCTTGCTCAAAAGTCTGAGTCCAACAGAAATTGAGGCTTTATTGCCCTATCTTCAAGATTTTTATTATTTAGACGCTGAAACGATCATCTCTCAAGGACTCACTCACCAAGGCCTACATTTTATATTACAGGGGCAAGTAGAGGTGTCTTTAAAAATTTTTGGAGGCGGAGAAGTCAAGATAGCCCTCTTAGACTCGCCCAATTCTTTTGGTGAAATTTCACTGATTTCTGATTATGCCGCAACCGGCATGGTGGTGGCTAAAGGTGAAGTTTCAGGTGTTTTATTAAGTCCCACCAACATGAAGACAATTGATTTGATTTATCCTGAAATAAGCAATAAATTAAAAAGATCGATTGCCTTATTGTGTTGCGAAAAGAGCCGTCGTTTATTGCAGTATATTCCTACCAAGGCTTCTCACCAGCAAAGCTGGACTGATTTTTCAGAAAGCCCTATGGAGAGAAAAATGTTGGTGGAGCGGTTAAAAGACAGTTCTTTGGAAAATATATTAGAAGCTCAGATGGGGGTGAAATTTTTTAAAGATCTTTCAAAAAAAGAGATCGAATGTTTGAGTGGCAAAGTTAAAATTTTAAGTTTAAACAGAGGCGAATATGTAGAGGCTAAGACACAATCGGATCGTTTTTATGGGTTGCTCTGGGGCGCTGTACAGACGGTTTTGCCGGATGAAAAAGTGATAAAGATTTCAACTTATGGCCCTGGGGAATTGTTTGGGACTTTAGAATTTATTGACGGTTTAGATTCGCCTTGTCGTTATTTGATTCGAGAAGATGCCGTTTATTTTTATTTGACAGGCAGCGATCTGTTGAGTATCAAAGAAACCTTACATCCTCTATGGGGAAAGATTTTCAATACGATTCTGCTGTCTATAGCAGGACAAATCACAGCCATTAATTCGATTTTCTTACAGTTGAATGCCGAAGATGTTTATGAAGCAGGTAAGGAGCCTAACAATGTGTAGAGCCTTAATGTATTTGGGTAAAAATGTTCCGGTGTACGAACTGTTGTATAAGACAGACGCTTCTTTGGTAAAACAAGCTTATGACCCCAAACAAATGTCGGGGATGCAAAATCTCGCTGGCTTTGGTATGGCCGTTTGGAATGAGCATTTTATTCATAAAGAAAAACCCCTATTGTTTCATTCAACGTCTTTACCCTTTTACGATAAGAATTTAGAGCATATTGCTTCACAGATCAGTGGTGAATGTATTTTCGCACATGTGCGGGGGGTGCCTTATTCAGTGGCAGGCCGCTCAGAAGGTTTAATCATCTCAGAGCAAAATCTACATCCCTTTTATTTTGAAGGTCAGCCCTTGGCCTTGGCACACAATGGTGCGATTTCGCATATGGAAGTTTTAAAACCTTATTTAGCACGGGAAATAGAAACGGATTATTTTACACAGATTAAGGGGTCAACCGATACTGAATGGCTGTATGCGCTATTTTTAAGTCGTTTGCAGTCAGCACAGCCTAATTTAGCTCAAATGATCCAAGCGGTTTTTGAGACGATAGAGATCTTAAGGAATATCCGAGCTAAAAACAATATTTTTTCCTATTCACCGATCAATTTGTTCATCAGCGATGGTAAGCGATTGATTGCTACGCGTTATGTGATTGACTATGGCCATTATTCAGCGGACGGTTTAACGGCACATTCAGGCTATCATTCGTTATGGTACACCTTAGGCGAGCGTTATTCTTTTATTGAAGATCGCTATGAAATGCGGGGCTATCCCGCTAAAAACAGTATTATTGTTTCTTCAGAACCTTTAACCTTGGATCCCTCTTCTTGGATCAAAGTGCCCGAGTACTCTTTATTGGCTGTAGAGCGTGACGGCGATACTTTAGATCTGCAGATCTTTGATATTCAATTGTAGTGCGCTATAATAGTGCTCTATCGCTATCAAGGATCATCATGTCAACCTCAAACAGCAGTGATTTCGGTTATAAAAAAGTCAGCCCAGAAGAAAAAACTCAATTGGTGCGTGAGGTCTTTCATTCTGTAGCGCCTAATTATGATCTGATGAATGATTTAATGTCTTTTGGAATGCATCGATTGTGGAAGTTTTTCACTGTTTTCTTAAGTGGGCTGCGGCCAGGGCAATCGGTTTTAGATTTAGCAGGGGGGACAGGCGATCTGGCTTGTCGCTTTGCTGAATCAGTGGGTCCACAGGGAAAGGTTGTTTTGGCCGACATTAACTTAGCCATGTTAAGCCTAGGTCGAGATAAGCTGATCGATAAAGGCCTATTCCCTGGGGTGCAGGTGCTGGCCTTAAATGCCGAAGCCTTGCCTTTTGCTAAAAACACTTTTGATCGCATCAGCATCGGTTTTGGTTTGCGCAATGTCACCGACAAAATGCAGGCCTTAAGGGAAATGCAAAGGGTGCTGCGTCCGGGTGGCCAGGCCTTGATTTTAGAATTTTCAGAGCCCAAATTGCCAGGGTTAAAACCGATCTATGATGCCTATTCTTTTAAAATTTTACCGCAGTTGGGAAAATGGATTGCTAAAGACGCCGACAGCTATCAATATTTAGCCGAGTCTATTCGTAAACACCCTTCGCAAGAACGATTGCGAGAAATGGTCTTAGAAGCTCAGTTTGATGAATGTGAATACCATAACCTCAGCGGGGGTATTGTTGCTTTACACCGTTGTTTTAAATACTAAGGCTAGATTATGCGTTCATTATTGTATTCTGCTCTTGAAACCTTAGCGAATCGTTATTTGTCTTTAGATAAAGACGCCGCGAAAAAATTAAAACCCTTATCAGGCAAGATCTTGGGTTTAGAGATCAAACATACGCCTTTGAAATTAACTTTTTTATTTTCTAAAGAACGCATTGAGGTTATCGCCCCTGATAAAATAAATCCAGATGCAAAAATTTCTGGAAGTTTAATGACCTTTATGGCTTTGTCTAGACAGTCAAAAACTTCTTTAAAATATGCCGCAGAACTGACGATTTCAGGGGATCAGATTTTTGCTGAAAATGCATACCATGTCTTACACGATTTAGACATTGACTGGGAAGAATGTATTGCGCATTACACCGGAGACAGTATTGCTCATAGCTTAGGGCGAGTCTGTCAGAGTACGCGGCAATGGTGGGGGCGAGGTTTAAAGAGTTTTAAAATGAGTTTAAGCGATTATTTGCAAGAAGAATTGCGATATTTTCCGGCAGCGCCCGAGGTGAATGATTTTATGGATGAAGTGGATAAAATCACTCAGGCTTTAGACCGTTTGCAAGCACGCTTGGATCTGATGTTGGAGAATAAGGATGATTAATGCTTTGGCACAACTTTTTAGGTTGCTCCATATTCAATACATTTTAGCCAAGCATGGTTTAGATGAAATGGTGTTGGCCTTAAAACCTTTTGCGCCGATTCGCTTTTTAGCTTATTTTAATCCCTGGTATTGGATCCGTAATAAAAAAATTTCTCGGGGTGAACGATTGCGATTGGCCTTGATTGAATTAGGGCCTATTTTTGTTAAGTTTGGCCAAACCCTATCGACTCGACGGGATCTCTTACCCGAAGACATCGCTGATGAATTGGCCTTATTGCAAGACAAAGTGCCGCCCTTTAGGAATGCCAAAATGCGGGTTGCCCGAGCTTATTCACAGCCTTTCGATAGTATTTTTGCAGAATTTGATGAAACTGCTTTGGCTTCAGCCTCGATTGCACAAGTGCATGCCGCCAAACTCATCGATGGCAGTGATGTGGTGGTT
The DNA here is from genome assembly GCA_009885495.1 of Gammaproteobacteria bacterium. GTDB lineage: Bacteria > Pseudomonadota > Gammaproteobacteria > UBA1113 > UBA1113 > VFKP01. The sequence goes on from VFKP01000116.1 coordinate 5,403, forward strand.
AAAGTGCTGCGCCCGAATATTGAAAAAATTATTCAGCGCGATATCAATTTGCTGTATACCTTTGCGCGATTGGCAGAGCGCTATTCGGTGATGGCCCAGCATTTACATGCTATTGATTTGGTCAAAGAATTTGAAAATACAATCTTAAATGAATTGGATCTAAGCCAAGAGGCGGCTAATGCTTCGGCTTTAAGACGTAATTTTAAAGGTTCGGATCTTTTGCATGTTCCTGAAATATATTGGCCTTATGTGACTCGCACAGTGATGGTGATGGAACGTATTTATGGGGTTCCCATTGGCAATATCGCCGAGCTTAATGCCTGCGAAGTGGATATGAAGGTTTTGGCTGAACATGGGGTTGAAATTTTCTTCATCCAAGTGTTTCGCGATTGTTTTTTCCACGCGGACATGCATCCTGGGAATATTTTTGTCGATGTCAGCAACCCCAAAAAGCCTATTTATATGGCTGTTGATTTTGGCATCATGGGTGCCTTAAGCCCAACGGATCAGCATTATTTGGCCAATAATCTTTTGGCTTTTTTCAACCGTGATTATCGTAAAGTAGCGGCGCTGCATTTGGAATCGGGTTGGGTGCCTGCTGAAACACGCCTTGAAGATTTTGAATCGGCTATTCGCGGGGTCTGCGAACCTATCTTTGAACGTCCTTTGAAAGAAATTTCTTTTGGTAAATTATTATTGAAATTATTTCAAGTGGGGCGTCGCTTTCATATGGAGATCCAACCGCAATTGCTGTTATTGCAAAAAACTTTATTTCATGTTGAAGGTTTAGGACGACAATTGTATCCTGATTTAGATCTGTGGAAAACAGCGCATCCTTTTCTAGAGCGTTGGGTGCGTCAGCAAATGGGCGTTAAAGCAAGCTTTCGTAAATTAAAAGAAATCCTACCCGTTTGGGCTAAAATTCTCCCTGAATTGCCGCAGACCTTGCATCAGACTTTATTATTGGTGCAAGAAGAAAAACGCACACAAAAAGAAAGTCGAAAAGCGGTCTCTGCCAAAACTTCTAAAATTTGGGGGCTAGGTTTAGGCTTGATTTTGGCGGGACTTTTGAGCCTTATATTTTTGAAGGGCCATTTTATATTCAGCAGTCAAGAACTCAGTGGAGCTGTTTTGGGAGCAGGCCTGGTGTTGTGGGTTCTAGGTTAGGGCGATCATTTTCAACTCCCTCTTTGGAGTACCTCCGTACTATTCGAGGAAGGCTTATCAGCTCCCCTCCCCCAGTATTCTGGGGGAGGGGTTGGGGGGAGAGGGCGTTTAAAAAGTGAGACCTCTTTAGCTTAAAATTTCAGCTATCTTATATACGATAGCTATTATGTCTTCAAGATCTATTTATTCTAAATTCGAAAACCCAAATTGATAAAATAGACTCCCTATTTTGGATCTATAAAGGCAATGTTATTCTCTATTAAAAAGCTTATATTTTAATACCCTCTCCCCCAACCCCTCTCCCGGGGTACCGGGCGAGGGGAGCTCATACCCTCTTCACAGCAGTACTTCGGGAGAGGGTTAAATCTACAACCAAGCCGGAATTTTAGCGTCTGAGCTGTTTAAGGCGCGATGATGCTTCATGCAATGTGGGTCTAGCTCTGACAATAAAGCCCAGAATTCAGGGCCGTGGTGCAAATGTTTGAGATGACTGAGCTCGTGTAATAAAACATGCTCAGTTAAATGAGAAGGCAGAAAAAGTAATTTATAATTGAGGCGAATGATTTTATCTCTGGAACAACTGCCCCAAAGTGTTTTTTGCTTTCGAACTTGCATGGCTTGATAAGGAAGATCATGTTCTTGGCTCAATTGTTTTAACCAGGGCCCTAAATGTTTTTCGGCTTTTTGCTTTAACCAATGGTGTAATAAACGAATGCTGCTGTCGACTTCAGTGGTTTTATTCATAATGACAATAGAATGATTTTCTTTAGCAAATAAACTAGCCCTTGAACATTTTTGCTGATATTCAATTGTCCAGAGTTCTGAAATTGCAGTGAGCGCTAAAGTCTGAGGTGATTCAAGAGGTTCTGAAGTTTCGCTTAACAATGCGGCATGTTTTAAGATCCAAGATTTTTTTTCTAGCAATAAAGCGGGTATATCGACGGGTTTTCGTAAGCGATCCGGAATATGAATCCTGAGACCCTGACCAGGGTGGATGCTCAGGCGTATCTGTTTGGCGCGAAGGCTCTTGATGATTTGATAGGGCGGTGGCCAGTTGAGCATAGAGTCATTTGACATCCATTGAAATTGATATCAAAGCATTTTATACTAGAGCTTCATTAAGAATCAAGAGGACAAGCCATGGCTCGATTTTATCAAGCATCTGCTTTATCTTTAGGCGAATGGGAAGTAGAAGAAGCCACAGCGCATCATATTTTACATGTATTGCGTTTAAAAATGGGCGAATCGATCATTTTATTGGATGGTAGCGGGTCTGAATTTAAAGGTTCTATTTCAAAGATCGTGAAGAAAAAAGTTTTTGTAGTCTTGGAAGCAGAAGAAAAAATTTCCAAAGAATCCAAAGTTTCAATTCATTTGATACAAGCGATTTCCAGACGAGAACGTATGGATCTCAGCCTGCAAAAAGCCGTTGAATTGGGCGTCACTGAAATCACCCCTATTCTCAGTGACTTTTGCAATGTTAAAAAAAGCAAATTAGATTTAAAGCAAAAAGAAGAACATTGGCGAGGGGTGATGATCAGTGCCACAGAGCAATCAGGGCGCGCAGTATTGACGCGCTTAAACCCTGTACTTGATTTTCCTGAAATGTTGAATACGGTTTCAGCAGATCTTCGCCTGTGCTTATCACCGCAGGGCTTTGCCTTGGCAACAACAGAGCCAAAACCTCAATCGATTGCTGTTTTAGTGGGTGCCGAGGGAGGCTTGAGTGAACGAGAAGAACAACAAGCCCATGAGGCGGGGTTTCTACTCTTGAGTTTAGGGCCTAGAATTTTGCGGACTGAAACAGCGGGCTTGGTCGCCATCAGTATTCTGCAACATCGCTATGGTGATCTGGGAAGTTGAGTAATTCACCTAAGGCTTGATACAGCAAATCAATCCCTGAACCTGTTTTACTGGATAAACGTAGTTTAAGCGGTTTTCCATTTTCATCTCGGTGAATGTGTGGGATTTCATCCGGCATCAAATCCAATTTGTTATACACTTGCAGCATGGGTAAATCATCGGCGCCCAAATCTTTTAAGATGCTCATGACTTCTTCTTTATGTTCATGACGTTTAGGATCATGCCCATCGATGACTTGGATTAATAAATCGGCTTGCAGGGTTTCTTCTAAAGTGGCTTTAAAGGCTTTGATCAGAGTCGGTGGCAAATGACGAATAAACCCTACGGTATCGATCATAATGATCTCGCTTTTACCAGGAATATAACAGCGGCGCAGGGTGGGATCTAGGGTGGCAAACAGTTGATCGGCCACATAGGTTTCACTGCGCGTTAAACGATTGAATAAAGTGGATTTGCCCGCATTGGTATAGCCAATTAACGCCACACAAGGGATGGCTTTATTTTTTCTGGAGCGACGATTCTGCTGACGCTGCTGTTCAACTTTTTCTAGACGTTTGTCAATGGTGGCAATACGTTTTTTGATGAGGCGACGATCGCTTTCCAATTGTGTTTCGCCAGGGCCACGCAGACCAATCCCGCCTTTTTGCCGTTCTAGATGTGTCCAGCCATGCACTAAGCGCGTGGCTAAATGTTTGAGTTGTGCCAATTCAACTTGCAGCATGCCTTCAAAACTCTTGGCCCTTTGTGCGAAAATATCTAAAATGAGTTCAGTGCGATCGATTACACGGCAGTCTAAAACAGCTTCTAGGTTTCTGGCTTGTGCCGGCGATAAATTATGATTAAAAATAATCAAAGAAATAGTTTCGTTGGCTAAGAGAGATTTAACTTCTTCTAGCTTTCCCGTGCCAATAAAATATTTAGCATTAGGGGCCTTGCGGCTGCTTCGAACGATCTCACAAATGCTAAGACCGGCGGATTCTGCTAAGAGTTTGAATTCTTCGAGATCTTCGCTTTGGCGCAGATCTTTAAAATCAACATGGATGAGTAAAGCTTGACTAAAGGAAGTGGTTGCATTTAACAAAAAAATATCTCAGCTTGAAAAATTAAAACGGTAGGCCTAACCCCCTCGCCCGGTACCCTAGGAGAGGGGGTCCTAAAACCATCGCCCAACTTATTCGTAATCTTCTTGCTCGGCATTGGCCTCTGCAGTATTAGGATTATTCGGGGCTAATTGTACGGGACGTCCGGGTACGATGGTGGATATCGCGTGTTTGTAAACCAGCTGACTGATTGAGTTTCTAAGCAAGACCACAAATTGATCGAAAGCTTCAATTTGTCCTTGCAATTTAATTCCATTGACCAGATACATAGACACAGGCACTCTATCTTTGCGCAGTGCGTTTAAGAAAGGGTCTTGTAACGATTGCCCTTTTGACATGATGATCTCCTTAATATTTTCCTTAAAATAATGATTTAACGCTGGGTAAAAAAAAGTTTCCTGACTCGTTAAAAACTGACCTAGGACAGGTTTCTCGCTGGATAAAGCGCTGGCCATAATCCTAGCAAAGAGTCTAACACGCTAGAATTAAAAATTCTATAGTGATTTTGAGAAAAAAGAAATAAAGCATAATAAAGAAATTCAGTAGGGTAGTATTGTTCATTGCGCTATGGCATAATGAGTTCAAAATAGCTTAGGGGTGTTTATACAGTGTTTAAAAAATTACCCATTCTAGGGTTATTCCTGATCTTATGCGGTTGCAATTTATTTGCTTTTGAGCCAGAGCCTGGCCAACCCCATCATGACACTCCGTCGATGCAAGGTTCTTCGCAGAATACGGCCAGTGAGGCATTAAAATCGCAGCAATCTTTGGTTTCATCGACCAGTGTGGATGCAAGCCGTATCGCCCTGCTATTACCCACCACTGGGGCGGCCGCGAGTTCAGGTCAAGCCATTCGCAATGGGTTTATGGCCGCATATTATGAGCATCCAAGCGGTCACTCGGTTAAATTGTATGATACTAATGGACAAGATGTATTGACTGTTTATACTCAAGCCCTGGCTGAGGGAGCTACTTTAGTGGTTGGACCCTTGACAAAACCCGAAGTTGAAAAACTAAAAGAGTCCAGTTTGAATGTGCCTACTTTGGCTTTGAATAATGTGCCCACTTCGTCAGCTAAAACAGATTTTTATCAATTTGCTTTATCGCCCACCGATGAAGCCCAGCAAGCTGCCGCTAGAGCGCATGATCATGGCTATCATAGCGCTTTGGTCATCGCCCCCGCCAATGCATGGGGTCAAAATATTGTGAATGCATTTGCAAAGCAATTTACCGATTTAGGCGGACAGGTGCGTGAATCTTTGGCTTATACCGATAAAACGCCTTTGCAAGCCAATATTCAAAATGCCTTACAGGCGCGCGCTCCCAGTCAAAAAATAAAACCAGGGGATACAAGCCCTGATCGTCGTCAAGACATTGATGTGATTTTTCTGGTCGCCAATACTGATAAAGCGCGTCAGATTAAACCCTTACTGAATTTTTATTATGCAAATGATCTGCCTGTTTATGCCACCTCTATTATTTACGATGGAGTTTCTGATGTTTTGGACAATCAAGACTTAAATGGTATTGAGTTTTGCGCCTTGCCAGGCTATTTAAACCCAGCGCTGCGATCTCAAAATGCCAATGCAACGACGTTAAGTTTATATGCTTTTGGTTATGATGCTTACAGTGTAGCCACTGATTTAGGACAGCTTGGCAATGGTCTGTCTGGAGCGACGGGGAAGCTTTATTTAAAATCAAATCAGCAAATCTATCGTCAAGTGGTGTGGGCACGATTTAGAAACGGCCAGGCCAGTCTGATATGACCTATTCAGGTACGCAGAAAATAGGGCAGGCCGCTGAAACTCTGGCCTTAGAGTATTTAAAGCAGCAGGGATTATCTTTGATCACACGTAATTTTAATTGTCGATTGGGGGAAATAGATTTAATCCTCAAAGATCAGGATACTCTGGTGTTTGCTGAAATACGGTATCGTCAAAAAGGCTCGCATGGGGATGCTGTTTCTACGGTAGACTTTGTGAAACAAAGAAAACTGCTGCGCAGTGCTGAGTATTATTTGCAGGTTCAGAATATAAAAGACAATCAAGCCTGTCGTTTCGATGTGCTGGGGCTTTCTCTTGATGCACGAGAGCAGGTGAATATCGATTGGCATAAGAATGCTTTTGAAGCAGAGGAGTTAAGATGAGCGCTTTAGAACGCGTGCAAAATCATTTTGCACAAAGCATACAGACCAAAATTGCAACGGCCGATATGCTGTCTGATAACATTGTACAAGCAGGCCATGAATTGGTGAAAGCCTTATTGGCCGGCAAGAAAATTTTAGCTTGTGGCAATGGCGGTTCTGCTGCTGATGCTCAACATTTTGCAGCAGAATTGGTGAATCGGTTTGAAGTCGAAAGACCCGGTTTACCCGCTTTGGCTTTAACCACCGATGTGTCTTGTATCACTTCGATTGCCAATGATTATTCTTTCCAAGAAATTTTTTCCAAACAGGTTGAAGCTTTAGGTCAAGCAGGCGATATTCTTTTGGCGATCTCAACCAGTGGGAAATCGGGAAATGTTAATTTAGCGATTGAAGCGGCGCATTTGAAAAAAATGAAGGTGATTGCCTTAACAGGTCGTGATGGGGGTAGTTTGGCAGGCTTGCTGGCAAATTCTGATTTAGAGATCCGTATTCCTGCGCAATCTACAGCGCGGATCCAGGAAACACATATCCTAGTGATCCACTGTTTATGTGATTTAATTGATTTTAGTTTGTTTTCACAAGGAGAATGATGATGTTTAAAAAATTAGCAACAGCCCTCTTATGTTTTAGCCTTTTGCAAGGTTGTGTGGTGGCTTTAGTGGCCGGTGTTACCGTCGGTGGTATTGTGGTGTATGAAGGCCGCAGCCCCAGTACTTTAAACGCAGATAATAAAATTTCTTACGATGCGGAACATAAGATTTTTGCAGATAAACAACTGAACAAAGAGACACGTATTATTGTGTCTTCCTTTGATGGTATTGTTCTTTTAGCCGGTCAATCTCCAACAGTAGAAATGCGTACTCGCGCGGCGCATCTAGTGCAAACCGTGCCAGGGATTAAACGACTCTATAATGAAATCACGATTGGCACGCCGATCTCTGCTTTAACGCAATCCAGCGATAGTTTGATCACCACCAAATTGAAATCTGAATTATTGGCCACGAAGAGTTTAAACTCTTCGCAGATTAAGATTGTCACTGAAAATGGTACGGTGTTTATGTTAGGTCATGTGACTCCAGGCCAGGGCCGAACAGCCGCACAGATCGCCAGCCGTTCTTCAGGTGTGCAAAAAGTTGTGACCTTGTTTGAATATGATGCTTAGGGGGTTTTTTACCCCTCTCCCAGAGTACTGGGCGAGGGGAGGAATATTTTTCTAATCCCGAGCAAAAATGCCAAAGAAAATATAAGCCTTAAGCTGTTGTTAAGAAAAAGGATGCAAAAACCGCTTAGAATGCCAGGATGAAATGTTTATCAGTCTAAAAATCACGAAAAAATTCAAAAAACTGGTAAAAATGAATGACTTAAGCTAGACTTAATACTTGAATTGATTATAAAGTGTACAATAAGTCTTAGAGTCTGGGGTTGTCCTGAAATCGAGGTGGGAAAGTATGCTGAATATAAGATTTAAGACATTATTGCGGGTTTTGCCGATATCGGTTTTCGCCGTATTGGCTTTATTGCCCCAGGCCGCTTTTGCCGCCAATAACTTCTTAGGTATACCGCTATCTCCAGATACCAATATTCCAGATGTGACCAGCATGCTGGAAAGTTTGCAGACTAATTTTATCTCTCTATCACAGTTGGTGGCGGCTTTATGTTATGTGTTTGCCGGATATTTTATGTTGACCGCTTTGCTGAAGCTTAAAAAATACGGTGAAGGCATATCGATGACCGCGCAAAAGGAATTTTCTGGAACGCTGGTGAGTATCGTGATTGGAGTGGCTTTCTTGTTTATTCCCAGCACTTTGACTACACTCTTAACCACTTTTTATGGCACAGATACGATCACGGCTTACACTCAATTGGATCAAGATGGAGTGACTTGGGAATTGGCGATGCAAACCATCGTCATGATTGTGCAGTTTGTGGGCGTGGTTGCGGTGGTTCGAGGGCTGTTTCATTTACACAAGGCCACTCATGGGCAATCACAGCAAAATGGATTTGCCAAAGGAGTGGTGCATTTAATCGGTGGAGTGTTGGCGGTGAATATCGTTGCCACTAAAGATATTCTGTATTCGACTTTAGGCTTGGCAACTTGAGCTTAAAATAATTTATTAATTGAGGAGTGTTGATGATGTTAAAGGTTTCTAAATTGAGCAAAGGTCTGGTTTCTATGGCGATAGGTTTGAGTGTTTTTGGATTATCAGCCTATGCTGATACCGGTCCATCGGTGGCGGATGGCTGTGCTCCAGGTACTATTACCACAGGCAGTTTGGCTGCAGTGGCCTGTAATGTGATTGGAAATTTGGCAGCTGTTTCCAGCTTCATGTTTGCTGCGGCTTATGTGGTCGGTGGTTTTTTCATGCTATTTGGCTTTTTTAAATTAAAGCAACATAAAGACAATGCACAGCAAGTGCCTATTGGCGGTGGTATTGCCTTGGTGGCCATTGGTGCGGCCTTAATTTTTGTGCCTGCTATTATGTCGATGGGTGGTTACACCCTGTTTGGAACGACGGGTCAAATCTCAAGTCCCACGGGGATTTTAGGCGGTCCGAATTATAATACTGGCCAATAAAACGTTAAGCCGATGATTGGTTTTTAAATTCAAAGGCGCTTTTGGGCGCCTTTTTTTATGGGCGCTTTTACTTATCTCAAACTGAGGCTATACTAGGTAGGCCAATATTCGTTTATCTAAGGACTCAGCATGCTAAAACTCAGTTTGTATGCTTCAGCCGTGAATTATCAGGCTTTTTCGGCACGCAAAAGACATCCTGCTTTTCAGAAGTTAGCCCTAGAGCTTTTAGAGCGCGATCAATATACCTGCCAATACTGTGGTTTCAAGGCTGAGAAGCATTTGGAAATTGTCAATCGCAATCAAAATTACACCCAAAATACGCGTTCTAATATGGTGACTGCCTGTGTATTTTGTGCTCAATGTTTTTTCCTAAATGCCCTGTCGACGGGACAATATGGCGGTGGGGTGCTGATTTTCCTGCCCGAACTGTCGCAAAACGATCTTTCGGGCTTAAGTCATGTGCTCTTGCAAGCCATGGAAGAGGGCGGTGATTACAAAGACAGTACGCAAAACATTTATCAAGCCTTGCGCAATCGAGCGATGATTTTAGAAAACAAATTGGGTGAGGGGATGAGCCAGCCCGATCATTTTGGCAAGATCCTCATAGATTATCAGCAAAGCCAGAAAAAAGCGCCGGCTTCACTCTTGGCCAAGATCCGCTTGCTGCCCTTGAGAAGTTGCTTTAAACAGGAAATAGACGATTGGCTGTCTGCAGATGATGGTATTGTCGGGCGTTTAATGGCAGAATAAAGAAAATAATATCCCTCGCAAATTTCAAGATAACCGTAATACTCCCCTCGCCCAGTATTCTGGGAGAGGGGTTGGGGGAGAGGGGACTATTCTCTCGAAATTTGAAAAGACCTATGAAAAAGAATGCCAGAATGAGGAGTCTCTTTGTGAATCCAATGGAATATGTCCTAGATCTGTTTGATACCCTTTTATCCTGGGTGAGCGTGGGGTTGAAACAAACGACCGCTTCATATTGTACTTTAGAAACAGCCGAAGATAGGCATACTCTAGTGTCTAAAGATGGCTCTTTATTAACCGTCTTAAAGTTGAATGGCGTGAATGGCTTAGTGGGCGAAGCCGAATTTCAAGCCTTGCATCAAGGGATCCAACGCTGTTTGATGACTAACTTCTCGCGTGTTGGGCACAGTATGCAATGCCTGTTTAATTATGATAAGGAAGGCGCCAAAGAAGAGATCCGAAATATATTATTGCCTGCCCGACAAACGGCACAGCATTTAAATTTATCTTTAGCCGATCTCTTGGATGAGCGTGAAGACTATGTGGCTACGTATTGCGGTAAAGAAACGGTTTTTTTCGTACTATGGACTCGGCCCTATCTTTTAACCAGCGAGCAATTAAAATCTGCGATGCGTCAAAAAACAAAGCGCATCAAAGAAGCGCAACTGCCCTCTTTCAACAATGCCCAAAATTTAACTGCCGCGATCGGCGATTTAAAAAATGCCCATGATTCCTTTGTGCGATCATTTTATAATGATTTATCGAGTTTGGGTTTGCAATTGAATCTTCTGCCAGTGCATGAAGCTTTGCGTCAAGTTCGCATGACCATTGATCCTGATTTTACCGATAAACATTGGTCGCCCCGTTTGCCGGGCGATAAAATTCCTAAAAAAGAAATGGACCGTTTTTTAAATGATATTTCCAATATCATGTATCCTTCTTTGGCGGATCAATTGTTTGTGCGGGATGCTGAGAAAATCGATCTGCGCACGGTGCGCATTGGTGATATGATTTACAGCACGGTGTTTATTTATTTATTTCCAAAAGAAGTTCAAGCTTTTAGCTCGCTGTTACGACGTACTTTACCCACACATATTCCTTGGCGTATTTCTTTTCTTTTGGAGAGTAAAGCTTTAACTTCGGGTGCAATTGGCTTTAAAAAACTGTTGACGGCCATTTTATCTTTTTCTTCGGCTGAAAATCGGTTATTACACGATAGTTTAACACAATTGCAAGAAATGGATTTGAACAGCGAAGACGCGGTGCTGCGTTTACGTGTGGCAGCATCTACTTGGGCGCCTGCCGGAGACACTCGTTTATTGCGTACACGCATGTCGCAATTGGCCAAGGCGGTGGAAGGGTGGGGCAATTGTGATGTCACAGAAATATCGGGCGATCCCTTTAGCGCAGCGGCTTCCACGATGCTGGCGGTGATGGATGGCAATGATGCTGTGGCTTCTTTGGCGCCCTTATCCGACATTGTTTCGATGTTGCCTTTTACAAGACCCGCTTCGCAATGGCGGGTGGGAGCGATTTTATTTCGTTCTCCCGATGGCAAACCTTGGCCTTATCATCCCGGTTCCACTCAGCAAACCACCTGGATTGATTTATTTTACGCGCGTCCTGGTTCTGGTAAATCGGTTTTATCCAATGCGATTAATTTGGCGCTGTGTTTATCCAGTGGTTTAAAACGCTTACCGCGTATTGCGGTGATCGATATTGGTCCTTCCAGCAGTGGTTTGATTTCTTTAATTCGTGAAGCTTTGCCCAAAGAAGATCAGCATTATGTGCAATACCATCGTTTGCGTATGACCCCAGAATATTCGATTAATCCCTTCGATACTCAATTGGGTTGCCGTTATCCTACGCCGCAGGATCGCAGCTTTTTAGTGAACTTTCTAACCTTACTGGTGACACCCCTAGGTTCTGAATATCCTTATGATGGTATGGCCGATATGGCCGGTATGGTGGTGGATGAGCTTTATAAAATGTTGGCCGAAGGGGGTAATCCTTATGTCTATACACAGGGTTTAGAATTATTGGTGGACAGTATCTTAGAAGAGATTGGTTTTGTACGCGATCCGCATACGACTTGGTGGGAAATTACCGATGCGCTTTTCTTGGCGGGATTCTCACACGAAGCGCAATTGGCACAACGTCATGCCACACCTTTATTATCGGATGCCGCTTCGGTGTGCCGTGTGCAAGCGATTGTTGATCTTTACGGAGAGATTAAGGTCCCAACAGCGGAAGGCTTAATTGATGCTTTTGCGCGTATGATTTCATCGGCCGTGCGTGAGTATCCTATTCTATCACGGATCACGCAATTTGATTTGGGCGATGCGCGTATTGTGTCTTTAGATCTGGATGAGGTTGCACGCATTGGCGGTGCGGGATCGGATAGACAAACGGCGGTGATGTATATGTTGGCCAGACAAGTGACCGCGCGTAATTTTTATTTAACAGAAGCGTCTTTAAACGATATGCCAACGGCTTATCGTCATTATCACGAGCAAAGGATCACCGAGCTTCGTGAAGATCCAAAACGTTTGGTCTATGATGAATTTCATCGTACCTCTAAAACTCAGGCCATCCGTGATCAGGTTTTGGTGGATATGCGAGAAGGGCGTAAATGGAAAGTGCAAGTGGCTTTGATCTCACAATCAGTAGACGATTTTGATGCGGTGATGGTGGAATTCGCCACTTCTGTTTTCATTATGGATGCCGGCCCTCAACAATCGGTGAAAAGAACGGCGGAGATCTTTGGCCTTTCTGAAACCGCGCAATTGGCTTTATTGCGCCGTGTGCATGGTCCTCGTGAAGGGGGCGCGACTTTCCTAGCACAGTTTTCTACGAAATCGGGCATGAACACACAGCTGTTAACAGCCACCTTAGGGCCTGTTGAATTATGGGCGTTTAGCACCACGGCAGAAGACGCTAAATTGCGACAATTGCTGTATGGACGCTTAGGTCCGGTGAAAGCACGGCAGATCTTAGCCCAGATTTTCCCTACGGGTTCGGCGACACAATGGATAGAGGCCCGGATGGAAAAAGTGCAGGAAGAAGCCTCGGGGATGGCGCTCATTGAAATGGAAGGAGTGGTTGAAGAGCTGGCCCATTTAATTTTACAGGAATACAGTAAGAATCCAGCGGTTCGTTTATTGCCGATTTAAGCGATGAGTTCATTGAGTCCAGATATCACTTCATTCAGATCGTATTGACTTAAACGTCCTAAAGTTGCACCGAGTCTTGAAACAGACAAAGTACGGATCTGGCTTATTTTGATCCATGAATCTTTCCCTAAACTTCCCTGAGGTAAAGGGTAGGTTAAAGGGAAACCTGCACGAGGTTCCTGAGAAGTTAATGCTAGAGCGATAACTGTACCTGATTTTTGATTAAAAACATCATGGCTGATAATGAGGACAGGCCTGTGACCCGATTGTTCATGCCCACGGCTAGGGTCTAAATCGGCCCAAACGATATCTCCTCTTAATAATCTGGCCATTCTTTAAAATCCTGTTCTAATCCTTGGTCTGCCAGAGTTTGTTCAGATAAAGGATCAAGTTTATCGCATTCGGCTGCTAAACGGAGATGTTCAAATTTTTCCACTTGGATCTGGACTCCTTTTTGAATCGCTTGACTGCGATTTTTATAATATTTCTTTGAAATTAAAACATCTAATCGTTCTAATAAATCGCTGTCTATGGTAATAGCAATTTTTGCCATATGCTTAGCCATCATTATTCCCGCGTTATAAATCATACTTTTATCATACCTTACAAATGAAAGCTTGTCAAAACAAATAATGCATTCTTTAATAATTGCAAAAAACATAAACGCTTGCAACTCATGATTTCCTTGATTATTTTGACTTCAAGCTCTAAAACTTCGCAAAAAGGCTTGATTTTTGCTCTTAAGTTGTGCATAATATAGTCCGTGTACAGTTTTTGTTCTTAAGTCTTCGCATAAGCCTTTTATCTTGATAATCAGCATGCCAAGGCCGGATGAACTTAGAGCCGATCCCTGCTGGTCATGATTATTTTCAGCACACTCGGTTATTCACAAGCATTTGAATTTAAAGGGGTATTAAGATGAATCAATTAGCCGATGCTATTTCTGCCGGAGCCGTTTCCTTGCGCGACAGCGTGGGACGTGCCTTAGACAATTATTTTAGCCAATTGGGCAACCAAAGTCCGAATGAAATCTATGATATGGTCATGAGAGAGGTTGAAGAGCCTTTAATGCGTAGAATCATGGCTTATACGGAAGACAATCAATCTCGTGCCGCCAAACTCTTGGGTATTAGCCGTGGAACTTTACGTAAGAAGTTAAAACTTTACGATATGCTTTAAAATGATGGGGGTGATTTAAGGATCGCCCTAGAATTCCCCTCGCCCGGTATTCCGGGAGAGGGGTTGGGGGAGAGGGTCTTAGACTTTAAACAATATCAAACGTTGCTTCCAAGGAATAGACATTGGCAGAAGCGTCTACTTCACCAATACTTTTACTGAATTTATTGATGTCATCGATGCTCGCGCTGCCAGGAAACCAAATATGCATATACCCAAGATCGAACTTAATGGCAGGGCTCATGCGATAACCCGCACCTAAAGAACCGGTCCAACGATCGCTGTCTGGCAAGCGCAGGGTTCTGTCGGTATTATTGACCGGCGATTGATCTCTGGAGCCACCGGCCCGTAGAATGATAGCATCAGTGAGTTTGTACTCAGATCCCAAGCTGTAACGCCAGGTATTGCTAAAATTCTGTGGAATAATCACTTGTGCAGCACCTTGGCTTGGAATGATGTCAAATGGAGGAGCACCAAATCTAGTACCGCCACCAGTTAAGAAAGAGACATCTTTCAAAGTCAGGTTTTGAATGCTGTTCCATTGCGTATAATACGCCGAAGCCATCATCGCCCAATGTGAGCTCAACTCTTGGTAAAAGCTGATGGTTGTGGTGGCAGGCAAGGTGATGTCGACGGAATCATGAGTATCCAGATCTTGATAGCTTCCTGTGGTTACACCCAAGGGCGTAGTATACACACCTTGTCCATCACGGAAGCGGCTGGTGCCATCGGCATCATGCTTAACTTGAGAGCGATAGCTGATCCCAAAGCGGGAACCCGGCGTAAATTGATATAAACCACCCAGATTCCAGCCAAAACCCCAATCACTAGCCTCAGATTTAAGATAGCTGTCCGTATAGCCCAGGCTAGGCAGTACACTGGAGGACCCTGGGGGGGCAAGATTAAAATTATTGGACAAAGTACCATCAAAGCTTTGCGCGCTCACGCCAGCACCGAGAGACAGATGATCGTTAAATTTAAACGCGATCCCAGGGTTGATGTCGATGGTTTGAATTTGAGATAATGTCGCTTGGTAACGTAAAGCAGTATCATTACTGTAATCGGTGGATAAGCCGAAAGGTGAGGTGACACTTAAACCGGCAAAGAAACGATCGTTGATGGGCATGGCATAATGGAAAGCCGGGACCATATTGGTCGTACCGCTATTGTCATGGGCGTCAGTCAGATCGCAGGCATTCAGACCGGGAGGAGAATCACTCGGAGCACGAGTATCACCACCACAGGCCTGGCCACTAAAAGTGCTTTTTCCCGAAACAAGGGAACCGGCAACCACAAATTCTGGGTTTTTCACATTCACCAAACCTGCGGGGTTACTGAAGTTAGTGCTGGCATCTTCGGCATAGGCCGCACCACCGGCCGCGGAAAGACCAACATCAGTGGAATTGTATTCAAAAAGTTGGTAACCACCGGCATAAGCTTGGGTTGCAAACAATGCGGCCAAGACCAGCGTTGTTCTACTCAAGGCGGATTTTGAGAAACGAGAAAGAGGATGAGTCATAATTGCATTCCTTTGTAAATTGATATTAGCATGTTTCGCTTATTTCTTATCGAAACATTAACATAACATTAAGGATAAATTTTTGTTTTGTCAAGTCAAGGCTCGTTAATAGCTTGAATTATTTCAAATTCTTAGACTAAAAAGCGGATCTGAAGAGGAAAAGCACTCTTTATTTAAAAAGCTCCTCTCACCCAGTACTGCGCAGTACTGTCCGGGGAAAATGCATTGGCTCCCCTCGCCCAGTACTCTGGGAGAGGGGTTGGGGGAGAGGGTGTTAAAATCGCAGATTTGCGCCCTCATCTTAAAATAAGGTATGATCCAGCATCAAAATATAATCATCGGATAAAAAATGAACACATTTAAACAATACTTTTTATTAGGGCTTTTGGTTTTAACGACGGGTTTTACGGCCTTACCACAGTCTGCCAAAGCCAGCCCGGCACCGGTCCCTTTAGATACGGTGGTCGCCGTGGTCAATGATGATGTGATCACCCAAACTGAATTGGACCAAGAAGTCGATTATGTCAAAGTGCAGTTAAAGCATTCCAATACGCCTTTACCCAGTCAAGCGGAATTGGAAACTCAGGTTTTAAATCGCATGGTCGATCAAACCTTGGAATTGCAATTGGTGACTAAAATGGGGATCCACATCGATGATGCGACTTTAGATAAAGCCATCCAGACCATCAGTGCCAAAAACAATATGACGGTGGATAATTTAAAACAGACCTTGGCCGCTGATCAGATTTCCTTTGATTTTTATCGCACAGAGGTTCGCAATCAAATGTTGGTGCAACAATTGATGCAACGAGAAGTGGCGCCGCGCGTCATGATTTCTAAACAAGACGTGGATAATATTTTAAATTCTAAAGGCTATGCACAGATGCACCAACCGGTGCAATACAATATTGAAGATATTTTAATTGCTTTGCCCGATGAGCCTTCTTCGGATGAATTAACAACGGCCAATCAGAAAGCCAATAGCATTATTGCTAAATTAAAAGCAGGCGCTAATTTCAATCAACTGGCGGTGGCACAATCCAATGGCGGTGAGGCCTTACAAGGTGGGGCTTTGGGCTGGAAAACTCCTGAAGAGTTACCACAATTGTTTGTAGAAACGGTTAAAACCATGCAAGCCGGTCAAGTGTCCGCACCCATTCGTGCGGCCAATGGTATTCATGTGCTGCGTTTAGTTGATGTTAAAAACAATCAAGAAAAGCATACGATAGAAGAAACTCATGCTCGCCATATTTTGATTAAAACGGACGCTTTACATGATGATCAAACCGTACGTAAAGAGATGGAAAATCTTAAGAAGCAAATGGATTCTGGTGTGGGCTTTGATCAATTGGCTGAAAAATATTCTCAAGATCCGACTTCTGCCATTAAAGGCGGGGACTTGGGTTGGGTAAAACCTGGAGATTTAGTGCCGCCTTTTGAAAAAGCCATGGATCAATTGGCGGTGAATGCGATTAGCGATCCCGTTAAAAGTGAATTTGGTTGGCATTTGATCCAAGTCTTAGGGCGTAAAGAGCAAGATAATACTGAAGAATATCGTCAGATGCAGATCCGCCGTATGCTGTTTGAAAGCCGTATGGAAGATAAAACACAGGATTGGTTAAGACGCATGCGCCAATCTTCATACATTAAAATTCTTTTGAATGAGCCTAACCCTGTTGTCGCCAAAGTTCCAGAGAAGCCTGCTGTTTAGGGTGTCACTATTTTAGTTCCTCTCGCCCGATATCCTGAGGGAGAAGTTTAGGCTCCCCTCGCCCGTTACCCCGGGAGAGGGGTTGGGGGAGAGGGTGTTAGAATATAAGCTTTCCCCGGACAGTACTGCGCTATCCCGGGAGAGGGCTCAGATAACCACTCAATCAAGGATATTCAAGCCGTGTTTAAACCTGATCCCAAAGCCAAAAAACGTTTCGGCCAAAATTTTCTCTGCGATGAAAGTATTATTGATCGCATCGTACAAAGTTTTGATGCAAAGCCCAATGAGCGTATTCTTGAGATTGGTCCGGGCCGTGGTGCTTTAACTCGAAAACTCTTGGCTTCTGGCGCACATTTAGATGTGATTGAGATCGATCGCGATCTCGTTCAGCATTTATCTGAAACTATCCATGCCCCTCACTTTCATTTACATGAAGCCGATGCTTTACATTTTTCAGTGCAGACTTTAGACCTCAAGGGACAAACACTGCGTATTTTAGGCAATTTACCTTATAATATTTCAACGCCTTTGTTATTTCATTTATTGACCCAAAAAACGATGATCAAAGACATGCTATTCATGTTGCAAAAAGAAGTGGTAGAGCGCATGGTGGCAGAGCCGGGTACCAAGGCTTATGGTCGCTTGAGTGTGGCGTTACAATTGCAATGTAAAATCACGGCTTTATTTTCGGTGCCGCCACAGGCTTTTAATCCCATTCCCAAAGTACAATCGCAGATCGTGTATTTACAACCTTATACACAATTGCCATTTGCCCTGACTTCTTCTGTCATCTTAAGCGATCTATTAAGGGATGCCTTTAATCAACGCCGTAAAGTCCTGCACAATAGTTTACACGCCTATTTTAAGTCTGAAGATTGGAAGCTTTTAGGTATTGACCCCAGATTGCGAGCCGAAAATATTACGGTGGCCCAATGGGTGCATTTAGCCAATGTGTATTGCTCGATGAAAAATCTTTGAGCCTATGAAGAAAAAAGCGATGCATAGCAAAACAGAGAGCATAATATAAGTGATGGCAGAAAAATACTGGTGTTTTTGTAACAACAGCGATCCTTCTAAGGCAAAAGCCGAAAAAGTGGTAAACCCGCCTAAAAAGCCAGAAATCAAAAAATAGCGTAAATCTAAATTGGCACTGTGAAAATAAGCCAAATAAGAGCTCAATAGCCCCATCAAAAAACAACCTAATACATTGACGATGAGCATTTGTAGGGGAATGGATCCTGCTAAAGAATTGGGGAGGAGATGGCCTAAAGCCACGCGGGCCATGGCGCCTAAAGCCCCGCCTAAACCAATGAGAAAATAACTCAACACAGTCTGACTCCTTCTATGAGTGCTTTATCTTACTTTATTTTCATCTCAATTTCACCTGGCCAGTCTTTCTAGTGGATTTTATTGAATTTAAAACTGACGATGCCCTTCTTTTAAACAAACTAAATACTTGGGACATAGCTAAGAGATGGTTCTTTTTTTAATTGTGCACAAAGTTATCCACAGGGAGATGACTTAGCAAAAAAAAACTAAGATGGCAATAGGTTTTATAAAAAAAAGACTTTATTTTGTATCATTATGATTTATAATGATTTTTTGTTGTTGGACTCTTAAAACATAATGCGCTTATCTTTTCAACAAACAACCGTACAGTCTGTAAAAAATTAACCACAAAGTTATCCACAGGACGGAGGTTTTGGCAAGAGATTAACCCTGATTTTCGCTAAAGGCTTATTTTTGTTACACTCAGCTCTATCCCAAGAGGGATCTGTTTAGTCTTCTTCGGCATTATTGAGAGAGTATTTTCTCATTGCCGCTACAGTGAGAGGATACTTCTAAAACTCCCCTCGCCCAGTATTCTGCAGTACTGTCCGGGGAAAGTGGAAACTCCCCTCGCCCAGTATTCTGCAGTACTGTCCGGGGAAAG
>VFKP01000110.1 GCA_009885495.1 Gammaproteobacteria bacterium
CGTGTAACCTGCATCCAAATCTGTGCTTTGTCGTACCCGCCCTAGGGAGAAGTAGTTATTTTCCCTGAATGACTGGTGGGTCGTGATGGGTTCGAACCATCGACCAACGGATTAAAAGTCCGCTGCTCTACCGACTGAGCTAACGACCCAGGAGAGAAGGCACTTATTCTACTCTAAATTTAGAAAAAAACAAGCCTAAATCAGCACTTACCCTTAAAATATTTACACCTCTGCTTTGTCGAGGCAGTTTGTTAATAATTAAGACAAAGCCCCTTGCACCTTTGCTCCGTTTTGTTTACTCTTGCTCATCAATCTGCTTATTTTTAAGTGAAATTATGAGTTCAAACTTCAAACGCATTGCCTTAGTCGGCCGCTACCGTCAAGACAGTATCCTAGATACCTTGACGCAATTATGTGACTGGTTAGAAAATGAACATTATGAGGTTAAGCTAGAAAGCCAAACCGCCCAAGCTTTAAAACAGGCCGAACGAGGCTTATCAATGGATAAGCTCTGCCAAGAAACCGATCTCATCATCGTCTTGGGCGGTGATGGCAGTTTTCTGGGAGTGGCCTGCTCAGCTGCCGAACATCAACTGCCAGTCTTAGGGATTAATCATGGTCGCCTAGGTTTTTTAACCGATATTCATCCTTCCCATTGCATTTCAGAAGTCGCCAAAGTTTTAGCGGGCGATTATTTGGAAGAAAAGCGCTTTCTATTAGAGACTATATTGATGGATACGCGAGTACATGAATCCGCTTTAAACGATGTGGTCTTAAGCCCAGGCCCTTTACCCCATATGATTGAGTTTGAGATTTACATTAATGCTGAATTTGTCTGCCGACAACGCGCCGATGGTTTAATCATCGCCACCCCCACAGGTTCGACAGCCTATGCATTATCCGGTGGCGGCCCTATCCTTTCGCCTGATCTTGAAGCTATTGTCTTAGTGCCTATGTTTCCACACACTTTATCCAGCCGTCCTATTGTCATTGACAGTCGTCAAAGCATTAAAATCGCCTTGACCTTAGGCAATGAAGGCAGCGCTCAATTAAGCTGCGATGGACGCGCACGCATTCCGCTGGCCGCAGGCAGTCATTTTGAAATTCAAAGAAAAAAACAAGAGCTGCGTTTGATTCATCCCAAACACTACCACTATTTTGAAACTCTGCGCAGTAAATTAGGCTGGACGCATAAACCTGAAAAACCTTCTTTTTAAAAGTGAGACTGCGATGTTAGAACAATTGCACATC
The DNA here is from genome assembly GCA_009885495.1 of Gammaproteobacteria bacterium. Lineage (GTDB taxonomy): Bacteria > Pseudomonadota > Gammaproteobacteria > UBA1113 > UBA1113 > VFKP01. Next base: position 1,252 of record VFKP01000110.1, read on the forward strand.
GAAAATTTTGCCATCATCGAAAATTTAGATTTGGATTTATCCACAGGAATGACGGTTATCACCGGCGACACCGGCGCTGGCAAATCAATTGTGATTGATGCCTTGGATTTGGCTTTGGGGCATAGAGCTGATGTGCAGATGATCCGTCAAGGCGCAACACGCTGCGAAATTTCTGCTCGTTTTGATGTTCGGCACTGTGCTAAAGCTTTATATTGGCTGCAAGCCCATGAACTAGAAGATGATTACAGTTGTATTATTCGTCGCGTGATTAATCAAGATGGGCGTTCTAAAAATTACATTAATGGTCATGCTGTAACCTTGCAACAGATCAGAGAATTGGCCCAGGAATTGATTCAAATTCACGCCCAGCACGAACATTATGCTTTACTGAAAAAAGAAGAACAGCGAGAATTGCTGGATCGCTTCGCTGATCATCCCTTATTACGAAAAGCTGTCCAAACCCGCTATCAGGCCTGGCGCGACACTTATATTCAGTGGCAAACACTGTTAAAAAATAACGATGATCAAGGGAAAATGAATTTATTGCAGTATCAATTACAAGAATTGCAAAGTTTAAATTTACAAGAACATGAGTTGGAACATTTACATCAGGAACAAAAAAAATTAAGTCATGGACAAGAGATCTTAGGCAGTTTAAATGAAGCTCATAGGCTCTTATATGAAGAAGACAATAGCGCTTGCTTAAATATCATTGCTCGCGCTCAACGGCTGTTAACTCCTCAATGCCTTTTAATGCCTGAATTGAAAAATACTTTAGACTTATTGGAAAATGCTGCATTACATCTACAAGAGGCAGGCCATGAATTGTCTGAACGTTTAAGCCAAATCAATATTGATCCCGAACGCCTCATCGAAGTTGAAACTCGCTTGAAAAACATTCATCATTTGGCCCGAAAATTACAAATCACAGCCGAACAATTGCCAGAGTTTATGCAAAAAATTTCTGTGGAACTCAATGATCTTGAACATTCAGATGAAAAACGTCAGGAATTACAAAAACAAACTGAAGAAAAATTACAGCTTTATCAAAAAGCCGCTTTGGCCTTGAGCCTTTCCCGAAAAAAAGCCGCTCTCAGTTTAAATGAGCAAATGACCCTTTATTTACGGCAACTCAGTTTGCCACAGGGACAATTTCAAGTGGTGTTTGGAGAAGACTTAGCAGAACCCAGCGCTTTTGGACAAGATCATTTGGAGTTTCATATCCAAGCCAATGTAGGACAAGCGCTATTGCCTCTGGCCAAAATTGCTTCCGGTGGCGAATTGTCTCGCGCCAGTCTAGCCCTACAATTGATCACCGCTCGACAAGACAATACCCCCAGTTTAATTTTTGATGAAGTCGATGTCGGTATTGGCGGCGCTACGGCCGATATTGTAGGGCAATTATTAAGGCAATTGGGCGAGAAAACTCAGGTGATTTGCATTACCCACCAGGCGTCTGTAGCCGCGCGCGGACATCATCATTTACGCATTGAAAAAGAACATGCGGCTAACCGCACCATTTCTCGCTTACTGGCTTTAGATCATGAACAACGCATTGGCGAAATTGCACGCATGTTAGGTGGACAAAGTAAAACGGCTAAGGCGCATGCCCAGGAATTATTGGCCTTGGCTTGAGCACAAGGCCTTTTATAATAACCATCTCCTCCGATTCTAGAACATCCAGATCATTGCTTTCATCTTAAAATCACAAATTGATCTTTAAAAGAACAAAAAATAAAATATCTATTCGCCCACTTTGAAATTTTAAGTTAACAAAATTAAAAAAATGTTGCTTTTTTTGTTTTATTATTTTAAAATAACTTATAATGGGGTATTTAAAGTCTTTTTAAAGGTACATTTTTTATGAAAAAACAATTATTTGATTTCGCTAATGCGCTTTGGGGGATTGCAAAAAATCCTGTCGGATCAGCTGTTATTGGAGGGCTATCTGCCGCCACCGCAACTCATTTATTCAATCAATCAAAACAAGCACAAGTATTAGAATTAGCTCAATCTGATTGTGCTAAACTCAAAAAACGAGTATCGAAAGTAGAGGGATGGAATGATGAACTGTTGATTCGAAATGAAAAATTAAGAGATGAGCTTCGACAAGCAGATAAAGAAACTGATCTGATTAAAAATCAGTTAAATGATTATAAACACCTTGTGAATATGAACAGAATAAATTACAATAGTTCTTGGTGTTTTTGGCGCTATTCTGACATCCCTAAAAATTTGGTACCCATTGTAGAAAAATACTCATCCAACTCTCTGGCATCTTAGAAAAATAGGAGTTTTTCATTGAAAAAGTCAATTTCCGGACCAAAACAAACAAATAAATCTGCGCAACCTTCCGTTACGGGGTTCATTTATGGATTGTTTACAGCAAGTGCCCGGATTAAAGAAACAGAGACAGTGTTAGACCAAAGTGCAGCGGAACGCCAGGAAGCCATCGAACGCCTAGATAGGTCCATTAGCCAAAGCGAGAAACAGATTATGGAAACGGATTGTGAAATAACTGAGCGAGAACAAAAAAAAGCCTTAAATACTTCAAGTAAAACTATGACAAATTCTATCACTCCAAAATGAATACAGATCGTTTGTATCCCTTACAAAAGTTAAGGGTTAAAACTCATAAAGAATTTCGTAACCCTCTCCCCCAACCCCTCTCCCGGAGTACCGGGCGAGGGGAGCTTTCAATTACCCTGCGATTTGAAAGGGATACGATCGTTTGAATGCTAGATGTTTAAAATTTTATAATGAGATATTATTATGGACCCTTTAGATTACGCCAGTGCTGGCGTCGATATTAATGCCGGCAACGCCTTAGTGGAACGCATTAAACCCATGGCGCAAAGCACACATATCCCCGGCGTCATGGGCAGTTTAGGCGGCTTTGCCGGCTTATTTGCTCTGGATGTTAAAGCCTATCAAGAACCCGTCCTAGTCTCCGGTACCGATGGCGTGGGCACGAAATTGTGTTTATCGATGCAAATGCAGCAATTCGACACGATTGGTATCGATCTGGTCGCCATGTGTGTCAATGATATTATTGTGACCGGCGCAAAACCCTTATTTTTCTTAGATTATTTTGCCACGGGCCATTTACAGCTGGAACAAGGCAGTCAAATTATTAAGGGCATTGCCGAAGGCTGTAAAATAGCAGGTGCTGCTTTACTCGGCGGTGAAACGGCCGAAATGCCAGGGCTATATCAAGGCGAGGATTATGATTTAGCGGGATTTTGTGTGGGCGTAGTGGAACGCAGTAAAATCATGCAAGCCGATCGCGTTGAAGTGGGCGATGCCATTATTGGTCTGGCCTCAAATGGCATTCATTCTAACGGTTATTCTTTAGTACGCAAAGTATTAGAGATCTCAAACACTGATCTGAACTCAGACTTTAACGGCGAAACTTTTGGAGACTGTCTATTGCGCCCCACACGGATTTATGTCAAGCCTGTATTGGCCGCATTAGAGCAATTCACCATCAAAGGCATGGCCCATATCACCGGTGGCGGGCTTTTAGAAAATATTCCTCGCACCCTTCCCAAAGGCGTTCATGCAGAAATACGCAGCGAACGTTGGTCTTGGCCGGCGATTTTCAACTGGTTACAAAATAAGGGAAACATCGAAACTTTCGAAATGCTGCGCACCTTCAATTGTGGCATTGGCTATGTGCTGATCGTTGCTAAGAGCCAAGTCAAAGATTGCTTAGCCTTTTTTGAATCACAGGGAGAAATGCCTTATCATTTGGGGGAGATCCGAAAATCTGAACTGAACAGTCAAACCCCTGAAGTTCTGATCTTATGAGAAAAACGCTGAATTTAGTCGTTTTGCTGTCTGGCCAAGGATCGATTTTCGAAGCTCTCTGTCAAGCCATCAAAACCAAACAGCTTGACGCCAAAATCCTTGCAGTGATCAGCGATAATCCACAGGCCTATGGTTTGATCCGCGCCCAAGAAAACCAAATACCCACGATTATACTGTCAATGAAAAATTATACTGATAAAGAGGCTTTTCAAATCGCACTCAAAGAAACTCTGCTAGAACTTTCGCCCGATTTGATTGTGCTGGCGGGTTTTATGTGTATTTTAGCCCCTTCAATCGTACAAGCTTTTCCTTATCAAATTTTAAATATTCATCCTGCTTTATTGCCTAAATACCCGGGGCTAAATACTCATGCTCGAGTGCTGGCCTCCGGTGATACTGAACATGGCAGCACCGTGCATTTTGTCGATGAAGGTTTAGATTCTGGGCCTATCTTAGCGCAAGAAAAACTGGCTATTTTATCCGGCGGATCTGTGGCTGAACTTGAAGAACGCGTGAAAACGCTGGAAAAAAAACTCTATCCCAAAGTCTTACAATGGTTTGCAGAAGATCGCATTCAGATCAAACAAGGCCAGGTTTTCTTGGACAATCAATTACTGAAAGATCTCAATAAGTTTTGAACCCTCTCCCAGAGTACCGCAGTACTGTCCGGAGAAAGTGCGTAAAAAGAGGTTTTACTGAACCTTTATATCCTCAGATTCTGTTCCAGAGCTAAGAGTAGCTTATCCTCAGGTCAAACCTTACACTGCAGGGATGCAGTGTAA
>VFKP01000061.1 GCA_009885495.1 Gammaproteobacteria bacterium
ACCAGGCGTTCATTGCGCGCGAATAGATCGGGAATTTTAGCCACGCTTTTTTCATTCACAGAAAAAAGAGCGCCGGGAATATAGCGGGTTTTACGCAAAATTCCAGCACAAGGCAGATGCACACGATGATAATTATGAGGCGCCAAATAAATAGTCATGAAATGTCCATGCTCAAATTCATTGGGAGCTTTCTGAATGCCCAGTAAGGACGATAAGGCATAGGAATGCCCCTTCACCTGTAAAATCCGATCGCCTTCTAAACGCCCTAATTCACTGATCCGACCATCAACGGGACTGACAATCCCGCCCTCACCCTCTGCGATTGGGCGTGCTTCGGGCTTTAGTTTACGAATAAATAGGCTTTGAAAATTGGGATAATCGGCTAGATTGCTGGATTCGGCAATGCTGAGATCCACTTCATAATAACGCAAAAATAAAAACATCAGTAAAGAACGCAGCCAAGGCCATCTAGATTCAGCCAGATAAGCCGTGCCTCGCGATAAAATCGCTTGTAAGCCCATGATTTTATACCTTATAACTCAAGATTGACCTGAGATTGTAACAAAATTCAGCCCAAAAACAAACTTGAATTCAATTATTTCTTATGCTACAATGTTCTACGTAACTTTAATCTAAAGTTATTTTTCGCAATATTCACTATTATCAAAGCGAAAATGGAGTTTCGAATGAGTCACACCATGTTTAGAAAACCCTCTTTACCTCCCGCCAAAATAGTACAGAAAAAAATGGATGGACCCAAGCCCTACCGCGCCCGTCTGCCTATGCTCTTGCCCATTGAAACCAGCCAACGTCTATTACATAATCCAAAATTCAATGTTGTTCTACCTAAACTCAAGCAATTGGCTCATACGCCCGATGATAAATACGATAGCCTCTATTTTAAATCCTTGGAAAATTTTGCCAATTATGTACAGCAATTGCCTTCAAAACGCAATATCCATTTTGATAGCCCTAATGGCATGCTACTCTTAGGCCTATTGCGAGCTTTTCAAACACTCAAACTCTATCGAGAACACAGCCCTTTAAACAGCTATGCCCGCGATAAAGTGCCCGCTAATATTGCTCTGTGGTCCTATGCTTTATTCACAGCCGCCCTATTTTTAGGTGTGGGTGAGATTTACGCCACTTATTGGATCTCTTTATGCGATGGCCACGGCCTGTTTGGCCGACATTGGCAACCTAAACTAGGGCCCATGAACCTTTACCCAGAAACCCATTATCGTTATGCCTTTGAACAAGAATCTCGCGATGCCATCTCACAATTGGATACCTTGGTCAGTGCTGAAAAATTACTGCCCGAAGAAGGTTTAGCCTGGATTGCCAGTGATAAATATATTTATGAATTATGGGCCGCTATCTTAACGGGCGATGTCGGCCGGGCAGGTCCTTTTGCCGGTTTCATCTTACCCAGTGAAGATATCTTAATTGAGCAGCATCAAGATTTAATTGAATCTTTAGATGATTTGTTGCTGCATGAACAAAGAGAACGCTTAGCAGAAGAACATCATGAAGAGCTGATCATTGAATTGTCCGACACCCCTATTCCAGAAGAAGGTGAAGAAAAAAATCCGGGGGTACGCGAAAAAGATCGGATTAAACGTCAAAAATTAAACTTAGAATTGCCGAACAAAGGCAGCACTTTATACGTGAATATTAAAGATGTCACGGGCTTTATGCCGGGTGATATCATGTATGCCATCATGTTGGCCACTGGACATCGTGGTATCACGATGGATCCTTGGACTAAAATGACTCCAGAAGGAATTGTCATTCCCAGCACAATGATCGAAGTTTTCTTGAGGGCCTTTCCCAATGCCTTTGGTGCTCTGCAATCCAGTAAAGCGTATATCGGCACGACTCGCGATGGTAGCCTGGTGTTAGATCCCGCGGCGGGTATGCCCGGGAAAATACTCCCTAGAGTACAGGCGTCTACACCTCAAACCACTTTAATCTCAACGCCACAAGCCCATCAAACTCCACAGAACCAACCCAAAATGAGAGGATAGGGAGGCTTTCTCTTTAATCCCCTCTTCCCCAACCCCTCTCCCTGAATATCGGGCGAGGGGAGTTTCCTCTGATCTCTAAGTCTTAAATCCTGGCAATGGAGCACCAAAAGTATCGGTGTATCCCGGAATACTGCTAACCAAAGTTCCAGAAGCATTATTGGCGCTGACATTTCCCAAGCCGATGAAAGCAAACTGCAAATACAGAGTATTATCATAACGAGGTTGGTTATTGTTTTCTGCATCTAAATAATCAAAGGCATGTGCTTCGACCAGACGAATGGACCAGCAACAACTGTCGTACTCAATCCCGCCCAAAACATTCTGCGAATGTCCTTGACTTAAATTATAATTCCAACGCGCAAACGATTTCCATTGCGCTGATAAAGGAAATACTGCGGAGAGATCTGTTTGACTCAAATCATTTTCGCTGCTCTGTGGGGAGACCGATGTACCGTTACTAGAAACGACCGGCAGACCGTTGTTATCCACTAATTGATCACCCCCGCGCAAAAAAGTATAACCCGCATTGAAGATATGAGAATTGTCTTTTTTATACTGCAAGGCAAAACTGCCATTATTAATGCCCTTAGGCACGGTAAAAGTATCGGTTTCACCCGTTTGCATATTCAAGCCCTGTTCTTGGCCGGCTTCGGGGTTCCAAGCTAGATTTCCATTTAAACTCCAGACTCTAGACAATTGATAACCTACTTCCGCAGCCACCGGTGAAAATGAATTATCTGAGGGCACGCTATTATAAGAAGTGACAATGTCCACTGAATTAGGATCGATATTCACTCGTCTATTTTCAAAATAATAAATTTCACCTATGCTGGCGTGCATGCGCTCTTCGCCAGACTCACCGTCTAAGATTCTGGATGTCAAAGCATAGGAGATTTGATCGGTATCGCCAATGCGATCTTCGCCGGTAAATCGATTGGTTCGAAACAATTGTTGATAAGTAAAGGGTTCAACGGTGGTATCAAATAAGGGAATATCATCTTGATTGCGATAAGGCACATAAAGGTAAAATAAACGCGGTTCTAAAGTTTGCTGATAACTGTGGCCAAACCAAGACGCGTCTTTATCAAAATATAAACCACTGTCAATATCAGAGATTGGTAAGACTCTGGAAATCTCACTATTTTCTCCGGGCAGTTGATCGCTTAAATTATATTGTGTTGCCGATAATTCAACGGCGGGTTTAATATAGCCTGAAATAGACGATAAGGTCCAACTGGCTTTAGGTTCTGTAAAGGCGCGAGAACCTTCGGGGGAGGTTGTCGTTAACCCTGGCGTTTGATCGATGGTAAAATAATCGAATTGATTATCCACACCCAAATCAATATTATCAAAGGCTTCTGGATAATGCGCATTTAAAACGATTTCAGGCAATTTTTGATAAGGATCCAGCACCAAACCTTCATTCACCGGATGTAAAGTTTGATAACTTTCTAAAATGGTGCTGAAATAAATATGTTCACTATTATAGGCCACATTAGCTGTACTGTAGATTTGATTATCCGTGGTTTGTGCCGGATCATTGGAAAAATCTTGAAAATAATAATCATCGCTGGCACGATTGGCATAAACAGAGGAACTCCAATGGGGATCGTATTGCCGCGTGTCTCTCCAAGATAGAAAATAACGATTCGTACTGTCGTTTAATAAATCATCCAGCGTGGCTGGGCTATCTGGACTCTTGCCATTGTTATACGTCTGAGCTTCATCGTTTTGAAAATCTGAAAATTCTCTATCTTGAGGTAAAAAAGAACCATGAAAATTTCCACTGCCATTAGAAGCCAAATATCTAAATTGATCGTTTAAATTAAGACCGCGCTCAGAAATATATTCAGGCGTAAACACCGTATCATAATTGGGAGCCAAATTAAAATAATAAGGCAAACTAACATCATAACCATTTTGAGAAGAATAAGCGGCTGTGGGCAATAACACCCCTGATTTACGGCGATCGTCAATGGGAAAACTCAAATAGGGTGTATAGAAAATAGGAACATCTTTATAATATAAACGAGCTTGGGTCGCCTTGCCTTCACCGCTGTCTCTATTGAGCGTGATCTGACTGGCTTTAATAGACCAAATATGGGTCAATGGAGGGCAAGTGGTGTAACTGGCTTGTTGAATGACGATCAAGCCATCCTTTGTTTGATTAAATTGCTCTGCACTGCCCCAGGCATTCACTCCAGAAACCTTGGATTGTTCATCATTAAGGGAGCGAATATCCGCATTATCACCCGAAAGACTATGCCGATAGAGGACATGATCCATTTGACCTGTTTTATCGCTCAAATTGAATGTGCCATGATCTCCAAGTACTAGTTCACCCGCACGACGAAGATAGACATGCCCATAGGCATCCATTTCTTCAAGCTTTTTTCCATCGGCAGAGCGGTGAATATAAAGTAGATCACTGCCTAACATTTGATTGGGCTGCTCTAAAATCACATTACCTTTTAAAGTAGAAACGCCCGTTAAAGACAATTCGGTTTGATCAGCACTGGCGTGAATGGGTATTTGATCGGCTTTGAGATTCGCATCCACTGCAGAAAAACTGGGTTCTACATAATAGCCTCGACACACCTGCCCTGTATCAGGGCCCTCCATAAATCCTAGCTGTTCGGCCAAATCGCTAGAACTACTCTGCTGCCAATCTATTTTAGCGTATTCAGGTTCTTCGCCTGTCTGTACCTGAGTTTGGGCCACAGAGACCTCTGCTTTTGCATAAAGGGTATCTGCGCTAAAAAAGAACAGCGCAAGACTGGCGCAAAAACCTTTCCAGGGGAGAGCGAGGATGTGTTTTTCAAGGAGCAGTGCAGCCATTGTGTGCCTTAAATGGACCGAAACTCGGGGTCTTTAAAAGAACTCATCATACGCAAAAATAAGGATGAGCGCAATTGCGGGGAGTTGAGTATTTCTTTCAAAGGTTAGGGTAGAGTTGAATCTTGACTGAAGCTGTACAGTTTGTGTAGAGGCGATTCACGAATCGCCCTAGGTCTTTTCAAGAGGGCAATTCGTGAATTGCCCCTACATTGAGACCTCTGGCTCTATCCTGAGATTTGAAAGGTCGTATCCCTTTCAAATCCCAGGGTAACCGACCGTGTGGCTATGTATAAGCACAACCCATCCCAATCCTCTCATTTCA